>NZ_JACZDT010000001.1:345537-691074 GCF_015903855.1 Fictibacillus sp. 18YEL24 | reverse complement strand
AAAAGCGATTGAAAAAGTATCAGGCATTGAAGCAGCGATCAAATGGCCGAACGACATTTTGATCAGCGGTAAAAAATCAGCTGGTATCTTAACAGAACTTCAAGCTGAAGCTGATTCTATTCATTCGGTCATTGTCGGCATCGGGATTAATGTGAATCAAGAACGACAGCACTTTTCTGATGAAATCGCAGAGATTGCTACAAGTCTAGCCATTGAAGGCGGACAAACATACAAGCGAGCTGAAGTGGTTGGTGTGCTTCTTCAAGAGATCGAAACCCTATACCATCAATATTTGGAGAATGGTTTTGGTGTGATCAAGCTGTTATGGGAATCTCGTGCGTTCAGTTTAGGAAAACGAATTACAGCAAGATCCATAACAGGAGCGATCACGGGTTATGCAAAAGGAATCACTGAAGAAGGTGTTTTGCTTTTAGAAGACGATCATGGCGTCGTACACTCCATCTATTCAGCTGATATCGAATTTCCTTCTACTTAAGGAAAGTCCGTGATAAAATAATGTTGTAGGCGGTATCCATGTGGAACTGCACTAATCTTGTCTAGTTTTAACCACAAACCTTATATCTGCCTAGATCCAAATTTAGGACCGGGACAGAGGGAGCAAACAATAAAAGTCTAGGATTTTTCCTATGCCTTCTTCCTCTATTGGAAAGAAGGTTTTTTGCACTTCTGGCCCTGTTAGTTAAAGGCAATTCCGTATGCTTTGTTGCTATTGAAGGATGTTGATTTCCGTTCCAGGCGCTCGCTTTCCGGTGAGCCTCTTAGCGCTTTGCGCTGTTAAGAGTCTCACCTGTCCCGCTGATCCTCCAGGAGTCTCGCACCTTGCACTCCAATCAACTTGCCAAGACGAATCAGGTTCATAGAGGAATTACTCTCTATAAAGAACCCAATAAAAAAATTCAAAAACAACTGCTTATGGAAAAAGCCCAATTAAAAACAGGGAGGCTTTATGATGAAAACGACGAAAAGTTTTCTTAAGATGAAGAGAGATGGCGAAAAGATCTCGATGGTAACGGCTTATGATTATCCGACTGCCGTTATCTGTGAAAAAGCGGAGATGGATCTTTTGTTAGTCGGAGATTCTCTTGGCATGGTCGTGCTTGGCTATGATTCAACGATTCCTGTGACCATGGAAGATATGATCTATCACACGAAAGCGGTAAAGCGCGGCGCGCCGAACACGTTTATCGTAACAGATATGCCGTTTATGACGTATCACGGTTCGATCGATGAAACGCTGAACAACGCACGAAGAATTCTTCAAGAAAGCGGTGCATCAGCAGTCAAAGTAGAAGGCGGTAAACAGATCGTTCAAACTGTTGAACGGCTGACTGACGCTGGAGTTCCTGTCATGGGACACCTTGGTCTTACACCTCAGATGGTAGGTGTGATGGGTGGTTATGGTGTTCAAGGAAAAGAAGAAAGAGATGCAGAACGACTGATCGAAGAGAGTCTGTTGCTTGAAAAAGCTGGGGCGTTCGCTATCGTTTTAGAATGCGTTCCGCAACAGCTGGCTGAGATCGTAACAAAAAAATTAAGAATTCCTGTTATCGGAATCGGTGCAGGTAAACATACAGATGGGCAGGTCCTCGTCTACCATGATATGATCGGCTACGGTTTTCACCATGTACCAAAGTTTGTGAAAACGTATGGAAACGTGAAGGATGTCATGGTAGAAGGGCTTTTGAAATATAAAGAAGACGTAAGAACACAGCAGTTTCCTGAAGAAAGTCACAGCTTTAACATGAAGGCTGAAACGCTTCATTCTCTGTACGGAGGAGTTCAATCGTGAAACAGATCAATTCAATAAAAGACATGCAAAAACTGATCGCTGAAGAAAAAAGAGCTGGAAAAGTAATGGGATTCGTACCTACGATGGGGTATCTGCATGACGGCCACTTATCCTTGATCGAACGTGCGAAGAAAGAATCTGATGTGATCGTTGTCAGCATCTTTGTTAATCCGCTGCAATTCGGGCCAAATGAAGATTTTGACAGATATCCCCGTGATCTTGATCGTGATCAGAAATTGGCGTTGAAAGCGGGAGCGGATGTGCTATTTTTCCCTGATACGAAAGAGATGTACCCCCAAGAATCAGTCGTTACGGTTTCTGTAAACAAACGAGTGGATGCGCTATGTGGGGAAAGTCGAGTAGGGCACTTCGACGGTGTGGCGACAGTATTAACGAAGCTTTTTCATATCGTTTCGCCCGATTACGCTTATTTTGGATTGAAAGACGCGCAGCAAGTAGCGGTTATTGAAGGTCTTGTTGAAGACTTTAACTTCCCAATAAAAGTGATCGGCTGTGAGACGAAGCGTGAGGCTGATGGTCTTGCGATGAGTTCTAGGAACGTGTATCTGGATGACACGGAAAGGGAAGAAGCGGTACATCTTAGTCAATCTCTTATAAAAGCGAAAAAATGGCTTTTAGAGGGTGATAGTGGTGAGACCGAACAAAAGATGATAAAATACTTGGAGGAACATACGAGCGGTATTGTAGATTATTGCAAGATTCTTTCGTATCCTGAACTTCTTCCTCCTACACCCCAATCGAAAAAGTTGATCATTGCTGTAGCTGTAAAATTCAGCAAAGCACGTTTGATTGATAATGTCATCATAGACAACATTTTAAGTAGACTAGAAAGCGAGGAAGAAACATGTTCCGTACGTTAATGAAAGGCAAGATCCACCGTGCCACGGTGACTGAATCAAATTTAAACTATGTTGGCAGCATCACGATCGATGAAGATATTTTGGATGCTGTTGATATGATTCCGAACGAAAAAGTTCAGATTGTAAATAATAATAATGGTGCACGTTTTGAAACGTATATTATCCCTGGTAAACGAGGGTCTGGTGTGATGTGCTTAAATGGCGCTGCAGCACGTCTCGTGCAAGAAGGGGATGTTGTTATTGTTATTTCCTATGGAATGTATGATGAGACCGAAGCAAGACATCATGTACCGAAAGTTGCGATTATGGATAAGAACAATCGTGTACAAGAGATGCTCGGAGTTGAACCTGAGGCTACTATTTATTAATTTGATATAAACCAGCCACAGGGGAATGAGGTGAAGGCTATGACACGGCGATTTGTCGTTATCGATTTTGAAACAACAGGAAATTCAGCAGCAAAAGGAGACCGAATTATCCAGATCGGTGCGGTCGCCGTTGAGGCAGGACAGATAACGGACAGATTCTCAACGTTCATCCAGCCAGGCGTTCCCATCCCCCCATTTATTGAGCAATTGACGGGCATCAACGATGAAATGGTGAAAGATGCCCCGTTGTTTGAAGAAGTGGCACCAAAGCTCCTTCAGATGTTAGAAGGAGCTTATTTTGTTGCCCATAATGTTATGTTTGATTATTCGTTTCTGCAAGGTGAACTCGACCATGCTGGCTATTCCAGACTATCCATGCCGCTGATTGATACGGTTGAGATGTCAAGACTGCTTCTTTTAGGAGCAGACGGCTACCAGCTAGGGATGCTTGCCGATTATTTAGGGTTAGAACACCTTAACCCCCATCAAGCTGATAGTGATGCAGAAGTAACGGCGAGACTTTTAATTCATCTACTAGATAAGCTAGAAAATCTTCCGCTCGCAACACTTGAGAGGCTCACACCTTTTCTAAAGAAACTTCAAAGTTCATTAGAAAGCATCGTAGGGGATATGATCGCGGAGAAGTCAGCTTTTTTAGCAGATGAAGACACATATGATTTTTATCGTAAACTCGCTCTTAAAAAGAGACCGGATTTTGTACAATCTTCAGATGATGATTTTACGGAGTTTAAAGACGAAGAAGTTCATGATCAGCTTCAGCAGCATATGCAGCATTATGAAGTGCGAAAAAGTCAGCAGAGAATGGTCGAACTCGTGGACGAGGCGCTTCATACGAATCAGCACCTTGTGATTGAGGCGGGAACCGGTGTAGGAAAATCACTCGGTTATCTCATACCGGGTATACGACATGCGAAGGAAAAAGACCGTCCACTTGTCGTTTCAACACACACAGTCCAGCTGCAGCAACAGCTGTTAGAACGCGATGTTCCTCTCTTAAAGAGGATCATGCCGTTTGATTTTACAGCGACTCTTCTTAAAGGAAGAAATCATTATCTATGTTTGAGAAAATTTGAACATACGCTGATGGATCATCACGATGACAACTACGATATGAACTTCACAAAAGCGCAACTCATCGTATGGCTCACAGAAACGGAGACAGGCGACGTAGAAGAACTGTCGATGGCATCAGGCGGAAAGCTGTTTTGGAACACGGTCAAAAGTGATGCCAACTCTTGCTTGAACCATAGATGTCCTTGGTTCTCCAGATGTTATTATCACAAGCAGCGAAGAGCAGCACATGAATCAGATCTTGTGATCACGAACCATGCGTTGTTGTTTACCGACTTAAAGTCTGATAATCAACTGTTGCCCGCTTATAAAGAAGTCGTCTTAGATGAGGCGCATCATGTAGAAGAAGTTGTGAGCGATCATTTTGGAAAAGAAACCGATTATTTTTCATTCGTTAAGCTCTTAGATCGTCTATCGCAGACGGATGGAGACGGAATGATGAATACGTTTAGGGAGATCTGTGATCTTCTTGAGGTTCCAAAATACGAACATCATCTTGCTAATTGGGATACATTATTTTCTGATGTAAAGAATGAACTTGATGAGATCTTCAAGCAAATCAAGACAATCTGTCTAAAAAAAGCCAGATCATCTCGATCTACAGAGTTAACGAAATTAACGCTTCGTTATACAAAACAGGATATCGAAGCTGCCGCTTGGGAACCAGTTTTAGAGATGGAGGCACGCGCACGTCAGTTTATGGGTGATCTTGTGAAACCTGTAAAACGTGTATTGAAGAGCTTTAATCAGTACGAAGAACATCTAACGGTCCAGCAAAAAGGTTTCTTAGTCGATCTAGAAGGCATCTTAAACGATCTGCAAGATGAGATGGCAGATCTGAATCATTTATTGTCTTGCCCGTTATCTGAAGAAGTGTACTGGATGGAAGCAGAGTCAAAAGGGCCGAGACACGCGGTTACACTCTTTGCGAAGCCGGTTGAGATCGATCAGATTCTAGCTGATAAGTTCTTTGGTAAGAAGAGCTCGGTCGTGCTCACTTCTGCGACGATGAGTGTAAAGAACAGTTTCCGTTATTTGAGTGAGAGACTTGGACTTTTAGACTTTGGTCCGATCAGCGCACAGCTGCCTTCACCATTTCAATATGAACAACAAGCGAAGCTGATGGTTCCAACTGACATTCCGCTCATTAATGAAGTGGATCAAAAAACGTTCGTTAAAAAAATCTCGTCTTCTCTGTACGAGATCGCAAAAGTAACGAAAGGGCGCATGCTCGTTCTGTTCACTTCTTACGAGATGTTGAGAGAGACACACGGAGCGTTCAAAAGTTTGATGGATGCCGAAGAGTTCGTATTAATCGCACAAGGCGTTGACTCTGGAAGTCGTGCGCGTCTTACAAAGAACTTCCAGCGATTTGATAACAGCATCCTGTTTGGGACGAACAGTTTTTGGGAGGGAATCGATATCCCGGGTGACGATCTTTCCTGTCTTGTGATCATCCGATTGCCGTTCACACCGCCTGATCAGCCTGTGATGGCCGCGAAAAGCGAGAAGTTGAAAGCAGAAGGCGGAAATCCGTTCTATGATCTTTCCCTTCCGCAAGCGATCATACGCTTTAAGCAAGGGTTCGGACGATTAGTGAGAAGCAGCCGAGATAAAGGAGCCGTGTTCGTGTTCGACCGAAGAATGATCGAGACGAGATACGGAAAATCCTTTATTCAATCACTGCCAAAGCTTCCTGTATCGATCAAACCGATTGATGAACTCGTGTCAGAACTGGATGAATGGATGGAATAAGATGAAAGAAGAAGCAGATTTTTTGCTTCTTCTTTTTTTTGGCTGATTTCTTATTCATTGTTGTTTTCGAAAGTAGCTGATTTTCTTTGCAGATGCTCGCTTTCCGCGGGGCAGGCGGTGAGCCACATTCGTACGTTTCCGAATAAGTGTCTCACCTGCGCACCTTTAGAGGTTTCTTGCTCCTGCGTTTACAAGTTAATACTTCGTAGTAAGATTCCTCGTCGCATGCCTTGCAAGAAGTATCTCATGTGGTAGACACGCACCTTCCACTACAATCAAAAAGTCAAAGAAGGAAGAATAATAACTCTAAAGCAACAATCTTTTAGAAAACAGCCTTTTTTGCCCTCAACTCATGTTTCATGCAGAAAAGTGGGAATAGGAGGACATCTTTCTCCCTTTAACGAATCAAATACATCATAAAATATATAGAAGGAGTATCCAGTATGATTCGTGAAGCAGAAAAAAGGGATAAAGATAAATTGGTTGAACTTTACCAGATGTTAGTGCCGAATAGTAAGAAGATGAAAGTTAGAGAAGAACAGATCGAGACAATCAGGCGTGATCGTAACAATTTTCTATTTGTTTATGAGGAAGATGGAGAACTGATAGGAACACTGACATTAAACATATGCCTGCAAGCATTGCATGGTTATCGACCCTACGGAGTCGTTGAAAATATTATCGTACATGAGGATTTTCGTGGTCGAAATATAGGCAGAAAACTTTTACAACATGTTGAAGATTATTGCCGTTCGATCGACTGTCACAGAATCATGCTTTTGAGTAATTCAAAGCGAGACAGAGCTCATCAGTTCTTTGAACGAGAAGGCTTTGATGGTTCTGTTAGTAGAGGCTTTAAAAAATATTTTTAGGCATTAACTTTAAAAGCAATCATCTCTTTCTACAAGAGATGATTTTCTTTTTGAAACCCAATAGATACGTTTCTGGTTGTTCAGGGCGTTTTTTTGGTTCTTTATATGTTCCTAATAATAACCAAGCAAACTTGGCTTATCTCTTTTTGTTGATAGACAAGCTATCCTCCTTTGGCATGTATCTTGCAATGAATAAAATGAATTTTCAAAATTATTATAGATTCTCTCATAGAATCAGCTTTTTTGAAGAGAGATCTCTATGAATGGAGGAGAAATAATATCTTGAACAAAAAATGGATGTCTGTAACGTTGGCAATGACGCTTGGTTTATCACTAACTCTCCCAACAATGAGCTCAGCTAAAAGTAAGGAGGAATGGAAAGGAAACCTCGTGATTGCAGGGGGAGCATTAGGCAGTAGCAATAAGGAAGTGTATAACGAATTCATAACATTAGCTGGTGGAAAGAAAAAGGCCAAAGTCGGTATCATACCTGCAGCAAGCAGTTCCTTAAAATCTTCACAAAGCTTTAAAACAGATCTTATTACATATGGTTTACGTGAGCATCAGATCGAGATCGTTCCTCTAGCAAATCAAGATTTCAGCGGTACGCCAGAAGATGAATCCAAATGGAGAAAAAACGCAAACAGCAAACGAATAGCAAACAAGATTGAGAATTATAGCGCGATCTGGTTTGTTGGTGGAGATCAGCTGCGAATCACAGATACATTAGTAAAACCGAACGGACATCGGACGAAAGCATTAGACGCGATTTGGAAGATGTATAAGGAAGGTGGTGTCCTTGGAGGAACGAGTGCTGGTGCAGCCATCATGAGCGATGTGATGATTACCGGTGGTGACAGCTTAGGCGCACTAAACAAAGAGTTTGTTATGAAGAATAACCTAAAATCAGGTGAAGAATACGAACCATTGCATATTGAAAAAGGGCTCGGATTCTTTAAGTATGGCATTGTCGATCAGCATTTTGATGAACAGGCACGTCTTGGGAGATTGGTGATGACGGCACTGAAAGAAAAAACAAAGAATCAATTTGCTTACGGTGTAGATGAAGATACGGCGCTTATCGTTAACAACAAACAACAAACAGTCAAGATAGTCGGAAGAAGCGGCGTATCTGTTGTTGATGTTAGTAAAGCGAAGGTTACCGACCATGAAAAAGCACATTTTCAAAATGTTCAAATCAGTCATCTCGTGTCAGGTGACTACTTAAATGTTTCTACTAAAGAATTTTTCATAAGCGATCATAAAGATGAGACGAACGAATATGAGTATTATGAATTCAAACCACTTGATGCAACAGGAGTTTTTACTTCTTATGGAAGGTTGAAAGAATATCTCTCGTATGCCCTGATTGATAATACGACAACAAATGCTGTGAAAAGTTATTTGTACGATTCTAAAGGTGAAGGATTTCAGCTTACTTTTAGAAAAACGGAAAACACAAAAGGTTATTGGGGTTATAAGGACGGCCAAAAAGACGATTATTCTTTTACAAACGTTGCTTTTGATGTAGCTCCTAAAAAGGTAAGTTTCAAAAAGAACGGTAATGCATTTACTGAGTACAAAAAGTCTTCATTTATCCCTCCAGTCATCGATCGCTCGGAACCGGTTAAAGGAAACCTGTTGATTGCTGGAGGTGCTTTAGGAAGCAGCAATCAGGACGTGTATAATAAGTTTATTGATCTTGCTAAACAAAAAGAAGATTCCAGAGTCGGAATCATACCTGCTGCAAGCTCTAGTTTAGTTTCATCTAAGGCATTTAAAGAAGACCTCGTCCGATACGGGATGTCACCAGAGAATATTGAAATACTTCCTCTCGCTGTAACAGACGACAAAAAAACACCGGAAGATGAATCAAAATGGGCTGATTCAAATAAGAACGATCAAGAACTTGCAAAAAATATTGAAAAACTAGATGCTGTTTGGTTTGTAGGTGGAGATCAGACAAAGATTACAGATTCGTTATTGAACAAGAACGGAACAAATTCAAGAGTATTGAACGCGATTTGGAAGACGTATAAAAACGGAGCAGCGCTTGGTGGAACGAGTGCTGGGGCAGCGATAATGAGTGATGTAATGATTGCTGGTGGAGGCAGTCATGATACACTAGCATCCGGGTTTACGAATACGTATGACGGAATGCTGCAACAAGAGGGAGGACCAGGTTATCTAGAACGAGGGCTCGGTTTTTTTGAACACGGCATCATTGATCAGCACTTTGATAACAAAGCACGTCTTGGACGCTTGATCGCGGTGGCAGATGAAAAAGGTGAACCTAAGAATTTATCATATGGTATAGATGAAGACACGGCCCTTGTCATATATAACGAAGAGAAAAAAGCTGAAGTTGTTGGAAGAGGTGGCGTAACGTTAGTCGATCTGTCTCAACAGCTAAAAGATCCAGATTTTGGCCAAAGCCAATTTAAGAATATTAAACTATCTTGGATCAATCAAGGAGATATGCTTGATCTAAGAACGAAGAACATAATCATTAACGAGAAGAAAGAAAGCACAAAAGGTTACGAGTATTACGAACATTTCGTCCCGCCTCATTCAGGTGTATTGAGTCCACACGGTATGTTAAACAAATTCATCTCTTACAATCTAGTTGATAATGCTGGAGCGGAGAATGTAAAAAGTTACAGTTTTAATAATGGAAAAGGATTTGAGTTGAACTTTCGTAAGAACGAAGAAACAGAAGGGTATTGGGGATATACGGATGGGCAGAAAGACGATTATTCTTTCGTGAATGTCATTCTTGATATAACTCCGGTAAATGTAAAAATCGATTCAAAAAAATGATTATCTCTATCCGTGACCGACCAACATTTATATCTGGTCGGTTTCATTGTGTTTACCTCTTAATAAAGGAAGCTAGTTTACAAAGTAAGCAGAAAACAAAGTCATTTTTCCTTCTTATTAAAGGATTCTAAAGTACCTTTTTCGCTAATTTTCTGCTATAGTAAACAAGGAAAAGATTGATGTAAGAGGAGGAAGAACCGTGGAAAGCAAAATTGAAGTTCTTTCGACGCTAAAGGTGGACAAGTCGAGTGACTTGTATAAAGTAGTATCTGAACTGAACAAAACATTAAAGCATCAAGATTTAATGTTTGGACTCGCGTTAGATGACGAAAATAAAAATAAGATGATTTTTACGATCTATCGCACATAGGAAGGCTTAAATATGGGAAAAAAGTGGATACTTGTTATTATTGGCATTCTAATCTTAGCAAGCTGGCAAGCTTATTATCTGTTTAATGGTGTTCAAGCAAAGCCCGCTAAAAAAGAAGCTGAAGCGGTTGAGATCGCGAAGAAAGAAGAGGACCTCGTTTCTATTACGAATGTGGATCACTTTTATAAGAATGAGACGTATTATGTAGTAGAAGGCAAGAACAAAAAAGGCACAAACAAGATCGTTTGGGTCGATAAAGACAAAAAGGTAACCTCTTTGAACGCGAAAGAAGGACTTTCAGAGAAACAGATTCTGAATTATGTGAAACAGAACCACGATGCGAAGACGATCGTCGACAGCCGTTTAGGGATGGAAGACGGCATTCCGTTATGGGAAGTGGTCTATTATGACACGAAGGATCGATACACATATTTTTACGGTTATTTTGAAAGTGGTGAACGATACGAGATCTATCGTCTGAAAGAATCAGATCAATAGAAATCAGATAAATAAAAAAGTGGAGGGATTTAGTAGTATGAAGCTTGCAAAACGTGTGGAGGCATTAACTCCTTCAACAACTCTGGCAATCACAGCAAAGGCAAACCAATTAAAGGCAGAAGGGCACGATGTAATCGCACTAGGTGCAGGTGAACCTGACTTTAATACACCGATACATATTATTGAAGCGGCTTATGAGTCTATGAAAGAAGGACACACAAAATATACGGCTTCCGGTGGACTTTTATCATTGAAGAAAGCGATCGTAAACAAGCTGAAGCAAGATCAAGGGTTAACGTATGAAACTTCTGAGATCATCGTTAGTACAGGAGCGAAACATTCGTTGTATTCTCTGTTCCAAGCGATCCTTGATGAAGGAGACGAAGTGATCATCCCTATTCCGTATTGGGTGAGCTATCCTGAGCAGGTGAAACTAGCTGACGGTACGCCAGTTTATTTAGAAGGAAAAGAAGAGAATGGATTCAAGATCACAGCAGAAGACTTAAAAAATTCGATCACAGAACAAACGAAGGCACTGATTCTAAACTCACCGAGCAATCCGACTGGATCTCTGTATTCGGCTGATGAACTGCGCGCGATCGGAGAAGTTTGTCTAGAGCATGGTGTGTTGATCGTGTCTGATGAAATCTATGAAAAGCTCGTTTATGGCGGAGTGAAGCACACGTCGATCGCAGAACTTTCACCTGAACTAAAGAAACAGACGATCATCATCAACGGTCTCTCTAAATCGCATGCGATGACAGGCTGGAGAATTGGTTTTGCAGCAGGTGACGCTAAGATCATCAAAGCCATGACGAACTTAGACAGTCATAGTACATCAAATCCGACAACAACATCTCAGCACGGTGCACTTGCAGCCTATAACGGCACACAAGAACCTGTTGAAGAGATGCGTCAAGCGTTTGAAGAGCGCATGAACAAAGTGTACGACCGTCTGATCACTATTCCTGGTATCACATGTGTAAAACCGAACGGTGCGTTCTATCTGTTCCCGAACGCTACAGAAGCGGTAAGCATGACAGGATTTAACTCTGTTGATGAGTGGGTAGAAGCTCTTTTAGAAGAAGAAAAAGTAGCTTTAGTACCAGGTTCAGGATTTGGTGCGCCTGATAACGTGAGACTTTCTTATGCGACGAGCCTTGATACGATCATGGAAGCTTTAGATCGCATCGAACGTTTTATCAACTCAAAACGCAAGTAATGATTGATTTTTAGAAAGTTCTCCTTCATAATTTTTTTTGGTAGATATTGATAACGTACAGTGGAGGTACATGTAGTGAAAACAACGATTAATAAGCTTAGTGAACACGTAGGCAAGACCGTAAAGATTGGTGCTTGGCTCTCTAATAAGCGTTCTTCAGGTAAGATCGCTTTCTTACAGCTTCGCGATGGATCTGGATTCGTACAAGGTGTTGTCGTAAAGAGTGAAGTTGGAGATGAGATCTTCGCAAAAGCAAAAGGACTTACGCAAGAATCTAGTCTTTACGTAACGGGTACGGTTAAAGAGGACGAGCGTTCAGCTCTAGGTGTAGAACTTGAAGTAACAGATGTTGAAGTGCTTCATCAAGCGGTAGACTACCCGATCACACCGAAAGAACACGGAACAGAGTTCTTGATGGACCACCGTCACCTTTGGATCCGTTCTAAGCGTCAGCACGCGATCTTAAAGATCCGTAACGAGATCATTCATGCAGTTAACGAGTTCTTCTACAACAACGACTTTGCAAAAGTAGATCCTCCGATCTTAACAGGAAGTTCTGCTGAAGGAACAACTTCATTATTCCATACGAAGTACTTTGAAGAAGATGCGTATCTTTCACAAAGTGGACAACTCTACATGGAGGCGGCAGCGATGGCGCTTGGAAAAGTGTACTCGTTCGGTCCGACGTTCCGTGCAGAAAAATCGAAGACTCGTCGTCACTTGATCGAGTTCTGGATGATCGAGCCTGAGATGGCTTTCGTTGAACATGAAGAATCCCTTGAGATTCAAGAGCAGTTCATCTCACACATCGTTCAATCTGTGATCAAACGCTGTGAGAACGAGCTGAAGACACTTGGACGTGACATCTCTAAACTAGAGAACGTTAAAGCGCCTTTCCCTCGCGTTTCTTATGACGATGCGATCAAGATGCTAAAAGAAAAAGGTTTTGACGATATCGATTGGGGAGACGACTTCGGTGCACCGCACGAAACAGCGATCGCGGAAAGCTTCGACAAGCCTGTCTTCATCACGAACTATCCGAAAGACATCAAAGCGTTCTACATGAAACCAGACCCTAACCGTGAAGATGTTGTACTATGTGCAGACCTGATTGCTCCTGAAGGATACGGAGAGATCATCGGTGGAAGCCAACGAATCGACGACCTTGCCCTTATGGAGCAGCGTTACGAAGAGCACGGGTTAACGGACGATGCTTACAAATGGTACCTAGAACTTAGAAAATACGGAAGCGTTCCTCATTCAGGATTCGGTCTTGGATTAGAGCGTACAGTAGCATGGATCTCTGGAGCGGAGCACGTTCGTGAAACGATTCCATTCCCACGTCTATTGAACCGTCTATATCCTTAATAAAATTAAAATCTCCCTGTTATGCGGGGAGATTTTTTGTTGTGTTAGAAGGTGTCTTAAGTGTTGGAATCGTGCAATTAAGTCGTTTTGAGGAAGAATTAAGTCGGTTTTGGATGCAATTAAGTCTAGAATAAGAAAATTAAGTCATAATCGAACCTAATTAAGTCGAAAAAAGAAAATAAAGGCCGTTCTGCAAATTTCGACAAGCCCCTAGCCTTAGCTCATGACTTCCAGAACTACTTTTTTCTCAACATTCACCAGTACAGTGAAAATAAAAAAGCTAGTTATTTATGCTATAATGTAGCAAGAGGTGTTTTAGTGATGAACGGTAATTTATTTGAACGATGGATGGCTGAAGGATCAATCAGCATCCCTAATATGTTAATGAAAACGTACAAACAGATCGGTCTATCAGACAACGAATGCATGTTGTTTATACAGCTTCATGTTTTTATAGAATCAGGAAACTACTTTCCGACACCTGTCGAGTTATCTGAACGAATGTCAGCTTCGAGTGACGAAGTGTCTGCTATGCTGCGAACACTAATCGGCAGAGGTGTACTTGGCATGGATCAGTTCGAAGATAAAGAAAAAGGCGTCTATTTTGAGGCTTACACGCTTCAGCCACTATGGAACAGACTTCTTCAAAGCTTGAAAGAAGAAGAGCAGGTGAAAAAAGAGGTACATAAGGAGCATCAGGAACAGAACGTGTTTGTTCGATTTGAAAAAGAGTTTGGTCGTCCTTTATCTCCGATGGAGCTTGAAACGCTTAAGATTTGGATGGACGAAGATCATCAGTCTCCAGAGTTGATTCTTTCTGCGTTAAAAGAGTCCGTTTTATCTGGAAAACTGAACTTCCGATACATTGATCGTATTTTGTTTGAGTGGAAGAAAAATGGCATTGCAAGTCCTGAAGCTGCCAAAACGTATGGTGAAAAATTTAGAGTCAGACAGCTGCAAAGAACGGGGAAACAAGAGCAGCCTCGTAACGATACAGGTATCAAACGACCCCAATACAACTGGCTAGAATCGTAATATATACAAAAGTCCTTATATCCTAAGGTCTTTCTTTTTTATAACAGGAGGTAACGTAAACGTGTTAAACAAAGCACAGATTCAATTTTGTTTAGAGCAGATCGAGGATATGTTTCCAGATGCTCATTGCGAACTTCACCACTCCAACCCGTTCGAGCTGACGATCGCGGTGCTTCTTTCTGCGCAATGTACGGATGCGCTCGTTAATAAAGTCACACCAAAACTTTTTGAAAAATATAAAACACCGCAAGATTATCTGAACGTTACGATAGAAGAGCTGCAGGATGATATCCGATCGATCGGATTGTACCGAAACAAGGCTAAGAACATCCAAAAGCTGAGTGAGCTCGTTATTAACGAGTATGGAGGAGAGATCCCGAAAGATCGAGATGAACTGACGAAACTGCCTGGCGTAGGACGAAAAACGGCAAACGTTGTAGTATCTGTCGCTTACGACGTTCCTGCTATTGCAGTCGACACGCATGTTGAACGGGTATCGAAGAGGCTCGGGATATGCAAATGGAAAGATTCTGTACTGCAAGTAGAAGAAACATTGATGAAGAAGATTCCAAAATCGCTTTGGGGCGCTACTCATCACCGTTTGATCTTCTTTGGAAGATATCACTGCAAAGCACAAAATCCAAACTGCCCTGAGTGTCCACTTCTCTCGATCTGCCGAGAAGGCAAGAAGCGGATGAACCAAAAAGAGAAGAAGCTGACTCAGAAAAGATAGCTATGAACCATACCGTAACTCATGCAGTTACGGTTTTTTTATTGTCTTTGAGTTTGGTAGAGTGTGAATGATATTCGGCACTCATTGGGGTATTTAGTGAGGTAAGGTTGTCTTGATTTGCTGACTCTTTGAAATATAGTGAAAACTCGCCTTATTATCGTCCAATCTCGTGGTATTATCAACAATATTTCGATGGAGGTATACGTGCCCACCCTACAATAAACTATTTTTAAAAAAACTCACAGTATTACTTGCGAAACCTAAATTCTGCACAAAAACCCCATATGTACAAGCAATCACTCTCTTTCTACATACCCTATAGAAAGGAGTGATGTTTTTGTGTCATATTCAATCACATATGACTATATTAAGTTAGGTAATGCAAGACCTGGTACGAAGCTAGACGGGCCATTCTTTGGAGTAGCTCATGATACAGGAAATCCAGGGACTTCGGCCAGAAGCAACCGAAACTATTTTAACAACCAACAACCGAGTGCGAGCGCTCATGTTTTTATAGATGATAAAGAGATCCTTGTGATCATTCCGCTTGATGAAAAAGCATATCATGTTCAGTATGGAACTCAGTTAGACAACGTGCGTTTTGGCCGAGAATCAAATGATGCAGCGATCGGTGTTGAACTCTGCTGGGGAGGCGGGATCAATTTTCAAGAGGCGTATAGAAGATATGTCTGGTTCTGGGGTTATCTTTGTAAAAGATACAACTGGAGACCACAAGAAAAGATCGCGAGCCACAAACAATTAGATCCAGGGCGAAGAACCGATCCCGATAACGCGTTGAATCGTTATGGAATCACCTTTAATCAGTTCCTAAAAGATGTGGAGAATTCTATATCCAATCAAACAATTCCAACACCAGCACCGAAACCTTCACCTCAACCAACACCAGGGACTAATAATAGTATTCTGAAAAATGGGGACACAGGTCAAAGAGTGAGAGATCTGCAGAACAAACTTAAACGAGCAGGTTACTCTCTTACAGCAGATGGCGTTTACGGTCCAAATACAGAGAACGCCGTTAGATTATTTCAAAGAAAATACAATCTGACGGTTGATGGAATTGCAGGCCCAAACACATTAAATAAACTTAATGCTGTTTTAACGCAACCAACCAAACCAACTCAACCTGCACCGCCAAAATCAAGTAACTCAAACGGAAGTGCTGTAGTTCCTTATCCAGGATATGTAATTAAAAGAGGTTCAACGGACTCTGCAAACGTAAGCAGAATACAGCGTGCTTTAAATATTTCAGCAGATGGTAACTTTGGTCCACAAACAGAATCAGCTGTAAAAGCTTATCAAAAAAGAAAAGGACTAGCTGTAGACGGAATCGTTGGACAAGCCACTTGGAACACACTGTTTTAAAGAGGTACAATAACTGTAGATAAGAGATTATCTTCTTTTGATAAGCTCTTTTTTTTGTATACAGAGCGGAGGCGTTTTAGATGAATGAGAATACGGAAAACATCTTTATAGAGTGGAATGAGAAATCAAAGGAAATTGCGTTACACTTTAAGAATCGTAATAGACAAAAAGCAAAAGAACCTATGAAATTCTACTTACAACAGCTTTTGAAAACGATCTATCTCGGAAATGGAGTGCATCCTGATGACCTGATGAATTATAAAGACGATCTGAAGGGATTCAAGCATCTACCTGTAAACGCGATCGAGCGGCTTTCGTTCATCGAAGAGCTACCAGATCACTATCAATCGTACATACAGCTTAGTGAGTTATTTTCTGAATGGGAAAAGAAAAGTGTCATATTAAAAAAGCGCAGTACATAAGGACAAGACACTTGGACATATGATGATGACATGAGACGTTTTTTTAGGAGGGGTATCATGCAGATTCATGTGGTGAAACGGGGCGATTCTCTTTGGAGACTTTCGCAGTACTATAAATTGCCGTGGCAGGAGCTCGCTACGGTTAATCGATTGTCAGAAAAAGACGTGTTAACGGTAGGACAGACACTTTTCATTCCAACACCTTTTACGTATACCGTTCAGCCTGGTGATTCATTAGAGGAGATCGGAAAGAGGATCGGTGTAACTGTCGCCCAGCTACAGCAGGCAAATCCGGGTGTGACGGACAGCAACCTCCGGCCCGGAACGCAATTGAACGTACCGCAGCGTACGAAGAAAACAATCGTAACGAACGCGTTTGCCGAGCCTAATCCAAAGGCTCAAGCCAATTTTGATGCCGCTGCCAGAGCGCTCACGTACATCACGCTATTCAGTTATGAAGTGAACGAGAAAGGTGTATTCAAACCACTGAATGATTCTGAGTTCTTAAAAGATGCAAAAAATAAAAACGTACGCCCGATCATGGCCATCACGAACATTAAAGACGGTGAATTCAGTGAAGAAGTGGGGACAGCGATCCTAACGAAAAAAGAGATTACAGATAAAGTGATAAACGAATCTTTACGTATCATGAAACAAAAAGGATATGAAGGGATCTCGGTAGATTTTGAATACTTAGGAAAACAAAACAAAGAAGCTTACAATCAGTTCCTAAGGACGCTAACAGAGAAGATGCATCAAGAAAATTTTATCGTTATGACTGCGGTCGCGCCAAAAATCTCTGGCACTCAAGAAGGAGAATGGTATGAATCCCATGACTATAAAGCACACGGAGAGATCGTAGATTATGTGATCCTGATGACGTACGAGTGGGGATACAGCGGAGGACCACCAATGGCAGTTAGCCCACTCCCATCTGTAAAAAAAGTGCTCGACTATGCAGTGAGTGTGATCGATCCGAAGAAAATTCTGATGGGCATCAATCTGTACGGTTATGACTGGACTTTACCGTATAAACCGGGCGGTGAGTTTGCGAAAGCATTAAATCCGGTTCAAGCAACCCAGCTAGCAGGAAAGCGGCAGGCTGCCATTAAATACTCAAGAAAAGATGAAGCTCCTTATTTCCGTTATTGGGATAAGCAGAAGAAAGAGCATGTGGTATGGTTTGAAGATCTTCGAAGTATGAGAGCAAAGTTTGACGTAGTCGATCAGTACGGCTTTGCAGGAGTAAGCTTTTGGAACTTATCGTTTGGTTATCCTGTATTTTGGAACTATTTGCTTGATCGGTATAACATCAAATAGGTATTCTGATATCAGCAGTAGATTGCATTACTTAAGTGAGAATAAAAAAGATCCGCCAGCTAAAAGTTGCTGACGGATCTTTTTTATTTATTGACCGAGAGGAGGAACGAGGCCTCCACCGTTTCCACCATTTTGTTGTCTGCCTCCGTTTTGACCTGGAGGTGTAGGTGTTGTACCAGGCTCACCTTCTGCAGGTGGCTCCGTTCCAGGCTCTTGACCTGGAGGAGTACCAGGTTGTTCACCTTCACCGCCTCCTTGATCTGGAGGAGTACCAGGTTCACCTTCTGCAGGTGGCTCTGTTCCAGGCTCTTCTCCCGGAGGAGTACCCGGCTGTTCGCCTTCACCCTCACCAGGCGGTGGCTCTTCACCTTCAGGGCCTTCGATTGTAATCGATGTTCCTGCTGGTTCGCTTTCTGTATTGTTCTCACTGTCGATCGCTATGACTTGGAATGAATATTTACCAGGAGCAGGAGCTGGAACAACGAATTTCGTATCGTTGATCGTTGCTCGTTCCTGCATCGGACCGTCGTTATAGCTTGCGAGAACTCTAAAGGTTACACCTTTTTTCTTACCATATTTCCATTTTACTTCGATCTCGTTCTTATCTTCCTTGTACTTCGCTTCAAGCCCTTCAATCGAAGAAGGTTTTTCATAGCTATCACTTATACCAGGAAGGTCAGTTCCTTTAACGAAAAGCTCAATGATCTTCTCAGAATCAGGTGTGAACTCACTTGCTCGTTTGCCTGTTCCTTTTTCCATCGCGACTTCTGTTACGGATTTCGGCTTCTTGAAGTCGGTATTCTTATGATCTAACTCGCTCATGATGTCTCGGAAGATCTGTTTCGAATAATCCGCTTCATTGTCGTTTAGATAGAGACCGTTACCTTCTTTGTCTTTGTTCTCAGCATAACCGGTCCAAACAGCTGCTGTATAGGTTGGCGTATATCCTGCCATCCAAGCATCTTTAGTCGCACCATCTGGAAGACCGTACTTATCACGATCTTCTTTAGAGTAGTTAGTTGTACCCGTCTTACCAGCTAAGTTAAGTCCACTAACGTTCGCTTCACGTCCAGTTCCTCTGTCCATCACATCTTTTAGCATATCTGTGATCATATAAGCGGTGTAATCTTTCATAGCTGCTTTCGGCTCTGAATCGACTTCAACTACACGACCATCAGGGAACTCAACTTTACGTACCGTAGTTGGTTTTGAGTATATACCTCCGTTACCAAACGATGTATAAGCACCAGCTAGTGTAAGAGGGGAGATACCACCGTTAAATCCACCGATCGCGTAGGATGGATAAGTTGTATCTGGATCTAAGTCAAACCCTAATTTATTTGCAAAATCTGTTGCTTCTTCAGCACCAACTTCTTGGAACGCACGAACAGCAGTCGTGTTCTTCGATTCAACGAGTGCTTGACGCATCGAGATGTCACCAACGTTGCGATCGTTAAAGTTGTTGATTGTAATGTCTTTCAGTTCTACTGGTTCATCTTTTAGGATGTATCCTGTGTTCCATTTTTTATTCTCGATCGCAGGACCATAATCAAGTATTGGTTTAATTGTGGATCCAGGCTGACGTTTTATCTTAGAAGAGAAGTAGTTACTTAGTTGACCGCCGCGGCCACTTCCGACTGCGCGAATGGACCCTGTCTTCGTATCAACTAATGCAACACCAGATTGTAAGAATTCATGCTCTTCATTTAACTTCGCTTTTAATACATCTTCAGTTGTTTGCTGTGCTTTCGTGTCTAAATTTGTATAAATTTTAAGTCCGGATGAATAGATATCTGCCTCTTCTAGACCTTCAATATCTTTGAGATCATCAATAACCTGTTTAATGTAAGCATCATAAGGGCGAGTCTCAGTCTTAACTTCGCCTTCTTTAATCATGTCTTTAACAGAAATACTTTTTGCTTTTTCTGCTTCTTCTTTTGAGATGAATTTATGCTGAGCCATCAAGTTTAAAACGACGTTACGTCGATGTTCGGCTTCTTTAGGATTTCTTGTAGGATCATAATAACTTGGTGCTTTTGGCAGACCAGCTAAAAGAGCAGCTTCTTGCACTTCAAGTTGATCAACATCCTTGTTGAAATATACTTTAGCTGCTGTTGCAATTCCATAAGCATTGTTTCCAAAATAGATTTTATTTAAATACATCTCTAAGATTTGGTCTTTAGAGTACTTCTGTTCTAATTGAACGGAAAGGTATGCTTCACGAATCTTACGTGTAAGAGATTTTTCATTCGTTAGAACCGTATTCTTGATAACCTGTTGAGAGATCGTACTCGCACCTTCTGCTCCAAAACCTTCTCTAACGTTAGCGAATGCTGCGCCAGCAATACGACGTACATCTATACCGCTATGCTCACGGAAACGCACGTCTTCTGTAGCGATAAAAGCATTTTGTACAGGTTCTGGAATCTCATTAATCTTCACACGAATTCGTTTTTCATCACCGGCAACAAGAGAAACTTCTTTGTCGTTCATATCCATAATCTTAGAGGATACCGGTGTTTCTAGTTTCTTAGGATCTAATTTAGGTGAAGTAGCGGCAATAACGCCGATCGTTAACAGTCCTAAAACGCCTAATATAAGAGCAAGGATCAACAGTGTTTTCTTCCAATTGCGTCCTCGTCTCGGTTTTTTTGTTTTTGATTTATTTGCCGGCTTGGAACTATCACTCGATTGTCTGCGCTCCATACGGCTTCGGTAATCTTTTGACATTGTTTTACCAACCTTTCAACTTCATAAAAAAATGAACACGTTCAATTATTCGACGGCATTTGACAATTTATGAACGACTAAAAATAGACAGAATCTACCACTTGTAAGTAATTAAGCCGAGGTTGATACCCGATATTTATAGAATGTCCTTTTTCCTCGATTTCAGCCTTTGGTATAGATTTTCTGCCTTTTCTCTGTTCGTTCCAAAACGTGATCAAGTGAGAACTGTCGAATAAATAGCTCTCATCTGTTGCAGAGAAACGAAGGATGACGAACGAGATCCCACCATGATCTAAGATGTGCTGCATATGAAGTAACTGATGTTCATGAAAGTTTTTTAGTGGGAAGCTCGTCTTATTCTTTGTTTCTTTTGCCTCAAAGTCAATGTATCTTCCTTTATACACCCCATTGTAATCTGTCGTCGAAGCGAGCTTGAAGTATGCTTCACGAATGACAGCGGCAGATCGTTTTGGATATTCTACATTTACGATCTGAACCGGAGTAGGTTTCTTATGGATGATCGCTTGATTGGTTAAAAGATAATATTCGTTGCTCTGATTGATATCATCTTCTAACGACATTCCTCTGTTGCTGTACGAAATATCCTTTTTGATAGAAGATGAAGATTGTTTTTTCACGATAGAAGTCACTTTCTTACCGTTTGGATAATGAAAGGTACCCATGATTCATCTCCTTTACAACGAAAGATGGCTATGCGCATGAAAAAACGATACACATAGCCGTTGGATGTTTACTTTTTTAGTAGTCGAGAAAGTTCTTCTTCTACAAAGCCCATGACGACTTCTTTTGAGTCCTCCGTTTCAATAACGGTTACAGGAGTTGCAGAAGCGCCGAGGTCGATCACTTCTTTCATATAGGCATCGTTTTTACGAATATCTCGTTCTTCAAAAGGAATCTCGTTTGCTTTTAGCCACTCTTTTTCTGCAAAGCATGGAGGGCATGTTTCTTGTGTATAAAGTATTACTGTCTTCGCCAAAGGTCTATGCCTCCTTTTTCCAAATACATCTTTCATAACCATTAGTTTACTCTTTTTTCTTATATGACACAAATATTTTATAACATGAAAGCAAACGATAGAAAATAGGACAAAAAGCATGGAGGAAGAGCGTGGTACAGCATAATGAGGATATCATTCAGCACATTTTGAGACGTACGAATTCACAAAATCGTGACAATATTTCACGTACCGTAAGCTATGCCACATTTTTTAAAAACAACCCTGAGATCAGGTGGGCGATGCTCGCAAGTCTTGTTTCAAGAAATGCAGGTTACAGCATGTGTGACTTAAAAGGGGATTGGTTGCCTAGGCTGTTGTCTAAAGATACTAGAAAGCATTTATTCCTTACGTATGAACGCGCAAACTGGCTGATCTTTCAGGATGCATATCCCCAGCTTTTGATCTATGAGTATTCGAAAAAACAAGATGAGCCATGTTTTCATCTGCTCAGATATTTTGGTGTTTCAACATTTATGGTGATGGAGTGGGAGAGATTTTGGAAAGAGAAAGATCTGAAGCGAATTTGCACGTCCCTAATCATTAATGAACAACACGTGATCGAAAAGCCAGTTATAAAGGATGGGTTTTACAAAAAGAGAATTTTTTCAAAGGTGCCGTTTCTCTTACAAGATTATATGCACTTTAGTACTGTGCTTTTTCCTGTAGAGAGTGGCGAAGTGATAGGAATTTCCGTTCATGGATTTAAAAAGACAAGAAATAGGATCGAAACAGGTAAAAAACTGTATACCATCTTGTTTGAGTCAGAGTGGAGTGAAGAGATTCTTTCCTTTGCAGATAAAGTCACTCATACAGGATCAAGACATGATTTTGAAACCTATATCTATCCAGGTAAAAAAAGAGAGACTCCTTTTTTACGAATCGCGTTTCCGATCATCGAGCACCATAGGTCTAACATAAAAGACTGGTATCAAAAAAAAGTAAATACTGAAAAGTTTTATGACCCGATTAAACCATTGGATCCGGTTTTGTTAACAGATTGGTATAAACAAAAGCAAAGGCAGCTGAAAATAGGAATTCTCTTAAAAGAGTGGATGTTGCATGCATAAAAGAAGACGGCTTTTTTGAGCCGTCTTTACTTGTTTAAGTGCTAGGAATATCAGGGCCGTTCAGCTTTTTGTCACCATAGCCTGTGCTGTTCTTTTGTTCTCTCTTTTGAGTACCCGTTTCTTCTTGGGATGTATACTGATCCTGCTGTTTTTGTTGTTTGCTGTCTTGGTTCATGTTGGCACCTCCTTTTTGTATCACCTGAACTGTTCTTAGTTTTGGTGCTGTTGCGACTGAATATACAAACAATCAACAAATTGAGTGTCGAAATTGTAATGATTCCGTTGTATTCCACTTTCTTTGGCGAATGAAAACTAGTTTTGTCAGGTGTGAAGGGGATGGGAATATGATGCGAGAAAATAGTACTCACAAGAAAACGGGGAGGGATTCATGATGGAAATGGTGTTGATGAAAACCAAAACGGTCTCTGAGGAACTTGGGGTGAATCCAACAACAGTTCAGCGTTGGGTCAGACATTTTAACATACAATGTGACAAGAATGAGCATGGTCATTATCTGTTCAAACAAGATGATATCGATCAGCTAAGAGAGATTAAAGCTCAACTCGACAACGGACTTTTGATGAGTGATATTCAAGTTCAGTCCATGCAGGTAACAGAGCAATCAATGGAACTGCCAACCCAATTTGAAGATAAGTTCAATCGTTTGAACGCTGCGATAGAGGCATTGGAAAAGAAAGTGGAAGAAAAAGCAGATGGGGTCGTTTCCTATCAAATGTTACAGCACGCGACAGAACTTGAAGAACTGATCAAAAAGATGGAGAACATGGAAGCCCGACTGCAAGATCTAGAAGTGGCACTTCTGAAGCAAGATTATCCAGAAGAGCGACTGTATGTAAAAGAAAAATCAAAGAAGAACTGGTTCGTCAGTTTGTTTACTCTATAGAAGTATAGGAGAAAAGTTGATTTCCGTTACAGGATGCTCGCTTTCCGTGGGGCGACCGGTGAGCCACTTGCCGCGTTGCGCCATTAAGTGTCTCACCTGACCGCTCGTCCCACAGGAGTCTCGCACCTTCCACTACTATCAACTTTCAAAGTAGCAAAAAACAATAAAGACAAGCTCTCTGCTACTAAAAAAGACCGAAAAACAAATCAAAAAGTGTAAGTCTCTTCATTCTTTGGTAGGATATAAAGAATGGGGGGACTTTTTTAATGGACCATTTATATACATTAACAACCGAGCTAATCGCTGATATAGATGAAGCGTTTCATATTTATAAGACAGAAACCAAAACGAGAGAAACAGAAGCGGACTTTTTTACAGAGGTCAAACCTTTTGCCGATCGCATCCATTATCGTGTAAAAGACTGGGAGCCGCTCGCGAGAGACTGGGTGATCGCCAACAAGCCTAAATATCTGTACCCGATTCAGATCAAGACCGCTGCTGAAAACATTGGCTATCTTGGTGTTTACGTCTTTCAAAAGAAAATGAAAGATAAACGAATCACAGAAATGGTGAAATCTGTTCTCTATGTATTGAATCAGCTAAAGAATCAAATGGCGGAAGTCGAGGATAAATAATTTCACGTACCGTATTTAAATATTGTTTTTAAAAATAGGGAGAGAACAAGATGTATCATCCATCTGTTTATGATAATCTAAAGGTTGTGCTCGAAGGAGCAGTATATGACCTAGATTTTTCAGGAGAAATTGAGATCATTAATCGTAAAGACTTAATGGATCAAGCTATTATAGAAAGAAATTATTCGATTGACTTTGTAGTTTCAGCGATCGGAGAAGCGATGAAAGGGACGATCTCCTTAACTTCAAATCTAGAAGACTTGGCTATGGAAAAGTTGAACGATAACCCTGAAGGGGCAGGAAGTAAACTTTCCTGCGTGATCGAGACTCCGGTTTATGAAATAGAAACAGATTGTAAACAGCTTCAATCCATACTGAAAAAATGGGGAAGCGGAGATTTAAAAGGTGACATTCAGCAAAAACTTACTTATATATATGGCCAACCAAGACACGTATTCACCAACACGATCTCTATACAACTTCAAAAGCCGGTTTCTGAAGAGGAACCAGAGCGAATTTCATCTGTACTTGAAGAGTTAATAGCGTCAATAAAAGAAATGAATGAATATTTTAAGGGGTATAAAAAATGACACAATCGCTACAGAATTTTCCGGAATTTATCCGAAACGCTTGGGACAAAAGCGGGTTTTCAGCATTTACAGACATTCAAGAACGATCAATTCCTGAACAGCTAGAAAACAAAGATTTAATCATTGAATCTCCAACTGGGACTGGTAAGACTCTTGCTTATGCACTACCAGCACTATCAAAGTTAAACCCAGAAGTAAAGAATGCTCAAGTCCTCTTTTTAGCACCAACACGAGAACTAGCAATGCAAATTTACGATGTATGTCAAAAGTTTACCGAAAACAGCGGACTAAGCGGGGCATCTCTCATCGGTGGAGCTAACATGCAGCGTCAGTTAGATAAATTAAAAAAGAAACCGCAATTTATCGTTGGTACACCTGGGCGAGTAAAAGAATTGATCCAAAACAAAAAACTTAAAGTGCATGAAGTAAAAACCATTGTGATCGATGAAGCTGACCACATTATTGAAGCTGGATTTAACGGTGACGTTGAACAAGTAATCGCAGCAACACTAAAAGATCGTCAGCTAGTATTCGTATCCGCTACGATCAATAACAAGACGGAAGATTGGTCAAGAAAATTAGCCGTTGCACCAGTTATCGTTAAAGTAGAAAAAGACTTGGTGAAGAGCGAAGTCACACATACGTTTATGGTGTCTGATTACCGTGACAAAGTTGAAAACTTACGTAAGCTGATTCGTCACACACCTGGAATTAAAGCGATGGTCTTCATCAATAGTTCGATGAAGATGGATGAGTTCGCAACGAAACTTGAGTATAAAAAGATCAAGCTAGGTGTATTAGCGGGTAATTCAACTAAACAAGATCGTCAAAAAGTAATCAACGACTTTAAGAATGGAAAGATTCCTGTTCTTTTAACAACGGATGTCGCGACGCGTGGATTAGATATTCCTGACGTAACACACGTGGTTCATTTTGAAATGCCAGAAGACGTAAAGCAATACGTCCACCGATCTGGAAGAACAGGGCGTATGGGAAAAGAAGGTACAGTCGTTTCATTAGTAACGAAAGCAGAACTAACTTCTGTGAAAAAATGGACTGCCAATATGAACGTACCCCTTCAAAAGCAGCTGCTTGAAAAAGGGCAAGTCATCGTAGAAGAAAGTGCTAGTAAAGGACCATCCACTAAACGCACTGCACCAAAAAATGAAAAAAGCATGCAGCGAAAAACAGACGGATCTAAAAAAAGAAGATAGTCGCAATTAAAGGATATTTCATGAATCGATAGAATTCTTTCTCTAAAGGGGAGAGATACGTTTGGAAATCACTGAATTTTTATATCAGATTAAGCCAGTTAGAGCAGATTTAATGGAAAATCAAACACAAGAGGAACAAGAAAAGCTTCAATCTCATTTTTCGTACCTTCAAGATTTGTTAGAGAAGGGAAAATTGGTATTGGCAGGACCATGTCTGGATGCATCGTTCGGTGTTGTGATTCTTCAAAATACAAATGAAGAAGAAGCACAAGAAATTATGGGAAATGATCCAGCAGTCAAGGGGAAGATCATGACAGCAAACCTGTATCCTTTTCGTGTTTCACTAATGAAGAAATAATACACATCTTAGCACTGTAACCATCGGTTGGTTACAGTGTTTGTTTATTTTAGAGGGTTTTTGTTATGAATTAGAGAATACATGTAACGGTAAAGAAGAATTTCTGGAGGCGTTTGAGATGTTTGGTTTGTTGAATGTTGGAAGTCTTGTATTAGGGTTAATTGCTTGGATTTTGCCAGTTGTAAATTTATTGCGCAAGAACAGCAATAGTTGGATGACGTTATCTATGATTAGTATTTGTGCATGCGCGATATCACTATGTTTTCAAATTTTTTATACATACCATAAGGTGACGATAGAAGATTGGAGCGCACTCTTGGATACGATGTATACGACTGCGTTTGCTTCAGCTGTGCTTTTACTTATTACTATCGTATTGAATGTAATGACATTGGTTGTTAATCGTGGCAAAACAGCAAATTGAACGATCTTAAAAAGGAAATCAATCATGATTTCCTTTTTCTTTTTGTCTTTTCTTTTCATAATACTCATACCTTATCTTGCGGCTACGAATTTGTTCTACTTGCCAATCCACAACTTTAATAAGAGCTACTATGACAAGAATAGGTATTCCGATATATAAAAATAAAGTTAAGAATAAAATAAAGTATGTTATTTCCATAATTTATACATAACCTCCAGTGATACTTTTATAGATAAAACTTAATATTGTAAGATTAATGGAATTCAATGATGCTTAACCTTTACAGAATATTTATAAAAACAAAGCAAACCGACTAGTTACTTACTGGTCGGTTTTTAGGCGTTGTTATATCTTAGTTGTTATTGCTCTACCACCAAACGTTCCGATAAGGCTGAACGTACGGAGTTTCAGGATGCTGTTGAACATATTGCATCTGCTGATAGGTTTGTTCATGGTTTGAATGGTAGGTATATTCAGCGTTTCGCAGACAGTTCGTGTAAGGCCCTATATAAGTAGAAGGTTGAACAGGGGCAACGGTTTCTTTCCATTGATTCTCGTCAAGACAATAGGTATGCGCCATAACATTGGCAGGGGTGAATCTAAGTATATCTGAACCAAGAATAACTTGTGGAGTGGGTGCATTAAAAATGGCTAGAATATGAGTGTTATCTTCTAAAGCGATTTCATAATGCCACCAGCCTTGCGGAACATTTGCCACTTGGCCGGGTGTGATCTTAAAGTTCAATAACTGTTTGGTAAATGGATTCAGAATCGATACGAGAACAGAACCTGAGATACAGTAGACAAGTTCAGCTGCATTCTGATGATAATGAGGTTCAACTACATTGTTCGTACTCATAAATATGTCTAATAATGATACGTTCTCTAAAGTATTCAACTGGTTGATACCCAATACATTGATATAATTTTGGCTGTCTTTCTTGAATAGAGGACTCGTATTTACATCAAACGTATATTGAGCAGAGGGAGATGTATAATCCATATATGCAACCATAAGGTGCTTCACCTCTTCTTAGGCGTTTGCCAACTTTGTATGTATGGTATGCAAACACAAATCATTGGGTGTTTTTAATAAGGAAATTGTAATACAGTTGATGTTTAAACGGCGGAAACAAGAGATCTCTTTGAAGATCCCTTGTTTTACCTAACGAAATTATTATTAAGTGTTTGTGAATACGAAAGTAGTAATAATAAACACAATGCCATTGGAGATCAGTGAAAGGATTAAACCAATAATAGCAAGAATCTTTTTCTCTCTTCTCTTAAATAATGTGTAGCCACAAAGCAGTAATGACAGAGGAGAACCAATAGCAACTGTATAGATCAGAAAGTTGCCTCTTGTACTATACATGGTCAGAATTAATAATAGTGGAACCAATAAAGAAGCATAACTCAACCAAGAAAAACGTTTATTCTTCTCACTTCTATCCCTATACCACGCAAAAATACCTATTAATAATCCTAAAAGCATAAGTAGGATAAAAATTAAATCCAAAAAAATCCCCCCGATTCAGAAAATTTTCAAGCTTTTTCCATCCAGCATTATAGCATATATTGGAAATAATAATTGTAAAATTTTAGTATTTAAATAATAATAGTTTAAGAAGGGTCATTTGTCATAAAAACAAATAAGAATTAGATAACCAATATTTTTAATTAAGGAGGAGTAATGATACTTATAAGAAAAGTGATAGCTGCTATTGTTACTAGCTTCATTATGACCTTGATAAATATTGCGATTCTCGGTTTAGAGTTTAGTATTTTTATAGCGTTTTATTTAGTTCCATTCGTCATCTTATATGGATCTTTTTCGTCCATGTTGTCTGATTACATGATCAAGTGGGTACATCCATCTTTTAAGCTTTTATTATCAGGTGTTATTCATATTCTCTTTGGTTTATTTTTCTTAATTTATATTTTGATACGTGAACAAGGGTATTATGATCTGGAAAACATAGTATGGAATATAATCTTCATGCAATCTATACTTTGTTCTCTATTCTTTTGGATGATTGACGAAGTGTTAAAGAGAAAGGCCATAGTGATATGGTTTAAAGAGAAGTTGACTAGAATTGGTGAGTTGAGGTTATAAATGAAGGGACCAAATCGTGCACTTCTACTTCAAATAAGGATACACTCCTAAAGGACCATGTGAAAAAAGGGGATAGTCACAATGACAAAGACAAAAAAGCTAATTGGAGGCATATTATCGGCAGCTGTTGCTTTAAGTGCCTGCAGTTCTAGAGAAGATATAGCTGTTCAAGATGAATCAACTTACACTGAAGATGAAACCTACTCAACGTCTTATTCAGAAGAGCCTACCTACGATGTAGCTGATGAAGAGGAGATTGACCTAGATCATTTGCAATCTCAATATCCAGATATGGATTTAGAAGCAATGGAAAATTATATAGAAGAAAACGGACTGGAATTTCAAGAGGATGAGCTTATCACGTTCTTAGATGATGTCTATGAAAACGGGGAATCTACTCTGGATTCCAACTATTATGCCAATGAAAGCTCGTTTCCGTGGTGGATATTCTTGTTAGCAAATACAAGCAAAACGAAACCTACAGGTAAAGTTAACTTTACGAAACCAGCTACAACTGCTCCTTCCACAGTTAAACCAGCAACAAAGCCGAGTACGAACGTGACAACAACTCCTTCATCAACAGGTTCAGGCTTTGGATCAGGAAGTAAGTCGTCTGGATCTTAAAATGTCATACTCACTTTACTCACTTTGTAATCTCATACTTATACAAATCTCTTAAACCCATCATTGATGGGTTTTTTTATAGTTTTACTTCGTTCAGTGATTGACGGTAATTTTATTAAATGATAGAATTCGATATGTAAATCGTAATGATTACGCTTAAAGTGAAAGTGAGGAGGGCAGCACTTTAATAACAATCAGAAGGGCGAGCATAAGGAACACCTTGTACAAAGGTGTCGTAGATCATAAGATCACTTCGCTTCTTAATGTTCATGATTACTTGATACATAGGTATTATTTCTCCATCTTTCAATAAAACTTCAAGTATTAAATTTTTTTTGATATTTAAACCGTAATGATTACGATTATAAACCAATAGGCAAGGAAGGTAAATGAATGAGAAATTATAAGAATATTTTAGTAGGAATGTTATGTTTGGTTCTTGTATTCATGGCTGGTTGTTCAACCACACAAAATAGCTCAGAAAAACAAGAAGAAAAAGAAAAGAACGTTAATATGATTTTCAGTTTTAAAGCAGCTAACTTAGATCCGCATACTGGCTTTATTCCTATTCGTGCTGGACTTACTGAAACGTTATTAAAACTGGATGATAAATCGAATATTGAAGGCTGGCTAGCTGAAAGATGGGAAACAACAGATAACGAGAAGTGGGTATTTGAAATTCGAGATGATGTAAAATTTCAAGATGGTAAAAAACTTGATGCTGAATCTGTCAAACAATCATTAGAAAGAAGTATTGAAGCGAACGAATCGTTAGGTGATTCTCTCAAGATTAAATCTATGGAAGCAGATGGACAAGCACTTACGATCCATACGACAGAGCCCTATCCTGCACTTCCATCCGAACTTGTAAATCCTTATACATCAATTGTAAACATGGAAGCAGCCAAGAAGGATGGAGAAGAAGCGTTTAGAAATAACCCAATCGGTACAGGTCCATTTAAAGTAAAAGAATTTAAATCCAATCAATTTGTTGAAGTTGAAAAAAACGAAGACTATTGGGCTGGAGAACCGAAACTGGACTCAGCCAAAATAAAGTTTAATGAAGACGCTAACGTAAGAGCACTTGCCCTACAGTCAAAAGAAGCTGATGTTGTGTACAATCTCCCTGCCGAAAGTCTAGATACGATAGAAAAGGATAATAAATTGAGAGTTGAATCCATTCCTGGACTACGAGCGCATTTTGTTCTATATAACAGTCAAAGTAAAAATGTTAAAGATTTAAAGGTTAGACAAGCTCTAGACCTCTTGATTGATCGCAAGAGTGTTGTAAATGACATCATGCTAGGACACGGTCTTGAAGCTAACGGTCCATTTAACAGTACTTTACCGTTTGGGCTAGATGAAGAAGTTTCAGAATTGAACGTGGAAAAAGCTAAAAGCCTTTTAACTCAAGCGGGCTACAAAGAGAATGCAGAAGGTTTAATGGAGAAAGACGGTAAACCGCTAACTCTTGAACTAGTTACGTATAAAGCTCGTCCAGAACTGCCTCTAATCGCGCAGCTACTTCAATCTGACGCAAGTAAAGCAGGAATCAAAATCGATATAAAAACAGTTGAAAATGCAGATACGCATCTAGTTGAGAACAAGGATTGGGATCTAGCGACTTATAGTAACAATACCTCTCCAAGAGGAGACGGAAGCTACTTCTTTAACACTGCTTTCACAGAAACAGGAGCGTTAAATGTTGGGAAGATCAACATTCCTGAACTTAACACTCTAATTGAAAAGTTAAATAGAACGACAGATTTAGATGAGCGTACAAAGCTGACACAAGATGCGTCTAAGGTAATCAACAAAGAAGTTGCCCATAGCTATGCCGTTTATCCAAATATCATTATTGGAATGAACAAACGCATTGTGAACTGGGAGCCTACAGCAGAGGAGTATTATATTCTAACACACAATATGGATGTGAAATAATGTGCTTACGATTATAAAGAATAGGGTTACTCAGCTGGTTGTTGTTTTATTCATTCTATCCCTATTTACGTTCACATTAATGAAGTTGGCACCAGGTGATCCGGTTCTTACCATTCTAAATGCCGATGAGATGGTAGTAACAGAAGAAGATCAAGCTGAGCTTAGAAATAAGCTTGGTTTTGATCAGCCTCTGTATGTACAATATGGCAAATGGATGTTCAACCTCATGCAGCTTGATCTAGGGAAATCATACATGTCTGGGAAACCAGTTATTGAAGAACTGTTAACGCGCATACCCATTTCGGCGGAACTTACATTTTTTGCAATGACTATCATGCTTTGCATTACCGTTCCACTTGGCGTATGGTCTGCAAAATATGTTAACAAATGGCCTGACCAATTAAGTCGGATTTTAGCATTAATCGGAGCATCGATACCTAATTTTTGGCTCGGGCTCATCTTAATCTATCTCTTTGCGTTTAAATTAGGTGTTCTACCTTCGTCAGGAATAGGGTCCTATTCTCAAATCATCTTACCTGCCTTTACATTAGGATTTACATTTGCAGTAGTTTACGCAAGGCTACTTCGAGCAGGCCTTTTGCAAAGTTTGTCTGAGGACTATATTTACGCAGCAAGAGCAAGAGGTGTCAAAGAGTGGAGGATTCTATGGTTGCATGCGTTTAGAGCTGCTGTTCTCCCTGTTCTGACCATTTTCGGCTTAAGTTTAGGTAGTTTCTTAGGTGGAGCAGTAGTAGTTGAAATTTTATTTTCTTGGCCAGGATTAGGAAGTCTTGCCGTTGACGCTATATTTAACCGAGACTATCCGGTTATCCAAGGATATGTTTTATTAACTGGAGTATTTGTTGTACTAACAAATCTCTTAGTTGATTTATCTTATTATGTGATCGATCCAAGAATGAAACGAAAAGAGGAGGCATTATGAAGATAAATATTCAGATGCCTAGAATAAACCGAATTTCATTTTTCTTTAAAAATCAAAACTTACTGATTCAGTGTGGGATCATATTCTTTATTATCATCACTTTGATCACATTGATTGGACCGTTTATCGTTCCGAATGATCCCCTCACAGCGAATATGTCTGAACGGCTTGTCCCACCAAGTTCAGCATATCCTCTAGGAACTGACCATATGGGAAGATGTATATTTTCAAGGCTCATAGTCGGTGCTCAGTCAACACTAGGAATAACGGCACTAGTTGTTGCGACTGTTGCACTCATCGGGATTCCGATCGGTCTCGTGATCGGTTACATTGGTGGTCGATTGGATACAGTGTTTATGCGTGTAGCAGATGGTATACTTGCTCTTCCCGAATTTATTCTAGCGATTGCGATTGCTGGATTTTTAGGACCAAGTTTGACGAATCTCATGATATCGATTGTTTTTGTTAAGTGGATTGCTTATACAAGGGTCGTAAGAAGTATCGTGATCACTGAACGAAACAAAGATTATGTCCAAGCAGCAAAAGTTGGGGGAAGCTCCAACTGGAAGATTATAAGAAGACATATGTTTCCGCAAATTGTTTCTCCTGTCCTTGTTCTAGCTACCCTGGATATCGGAAAAGTGATCCTTACAATCTCTTCCTTATCTTACCTTGGATTAGGTGCACAGCCTCCTGCTCCAGAATGGGGAGCGATGTTGAATGATGGAAGACCTTATTTTCAGAGTGCACCAGAATTAATGATCTACCCGGGTTTAGCTATCTTTTTTGTGGTATTAGCATTTAACTTAATGGGTGAAGGATTGCGAGACAAATGGGACGTTAAAAGTCGTTAGAAAGGAGGTTTGCAATGATGGAGAACAATACGCCAGCAACTTGTGAAAATAATCTGCTCGTTGTGGAAAACCTTTCAGTGACTATCCGTAACAGCAGGGAAAAGTTAATTCGCAATCTGCATTTTTCCATTTCTCAAGGTGAAATATTTGGGTTAGTCGGAGAGAGCGGCAGCGGAAAAAGTTTGACAGCCACCGTGATTTTGGGAATGCTTTCTAAGTCTCTGGAAGTTACAAGCGGATCTGTTAAACTCGGTCAATCAGAGATCACATCGTTAAGTGAAAGAGAGTTAAGAAATATTCGAGGTAAAGAGATTGCTTACCTCTCACAAAACTATCAAAGCTTCTTCACTCCATTTATAAAAGTTGGAAAGCAATTTATTGAGATTATAAGATGTCACACTGACATGAGTAGAAAAGAAGCAAAGAAAGTGGCTATTCATTGGCTGAACAAAGTTCACTTACCAGCGGAACGTGTATTTAACAGTTTTCCAGACGAACTTAGTGGCGGACAATTGCAGAGAGCTTCAATCGCATCAGCCATTATGTTTCGGCCGAAACTGATCATTGCAGATGAACCAACGACTGCTCTAGACGTGTTAACCGGAGAAAGAATTCTAGATCTCCTGTCTGAGCTTAAAGAAGAGTTGAATTGCTCTATTCTCCTAATCTCGCACGACCTGAAACATATTATTAACCGAACACAAACAGTAGGCGTTATGTACGGCGGTCGAATTGTAGAAATAGGAAAAACCAGTGCTGTATTGGCGAATCCTATCCACCCTTATACGAATCTATTACTTCAGTCGAGATTAAGATTAAATAAGCATATCCAACATGAGTTGCCGACTATGCTAGGTGAACCTGGATTAATAGCTGAAGAGGGGTGTCCTTTTTCTAAAAGATGCCCGAGTGTTATGAAATCCTGCAGCAACATAGTGCCAATGATTAGCTTAGAAACACATCATTCGGTCGCTTGTCATCTAGTGAATGCAGAAAGGGAAGAACGATATGTTACACGTTAATTCAATTTCGAAGATGTATCACTCAAAACCAGCATTAAGTGATATTTCACTTACCGTTCAACCTGGTGAAAGCATAGGAATCATCGGAGAAAGTGGAAGCGGTAAGAGTACGCTTGGTAAGATTATATTAGGGCTAGAGAAGCCTGATCAAGGAGATGTCCATTTTAGAGGGAGTAACCTGCACAGGCTAAAAGGACAAGCTTTAAAAGCATTCAGGCGTCACCTTCAAATTGTGTTTCAAGATCCTGCCGGGTCATTAAACCCCAAACTTCCTGTGTGGAAGTCTGTGGTTGAACCGTTAGAAAATTATCCAGAAGTTATCCCTACATTTTTAAAAGAAGTAAGATATGATCGTAAGATGATGGCCGAAGTCTTGTTTAAAAAAGTGGGTTTATCACCTGAACTTCTGGAGAGATATCCACACCAACTAAGTGGTGGACAAAAACAAAGAATTGCTGTAGCAAGGGGGATTAGCATAGAACCAGATTTGCTGGTCTGCGATGAACCTACTTCAAGTCTTGATGTTTCTGTACAAGCACAAGTGCTCAACCTGTTAAAGAAGTTGCAGCGAGACTTGAACCTCTCTCTTCTATTCATCTCGCATGATATTGCTGCTGTCCAATTCATGTGTGAACGAATTGTAGTATTAAAAGAAGGAATCGCAGTTGACTCATTTTTAACGAAGGATCTTTTTTCAGAGTCTCGTCATCCCTATACCAAACTATTGGTGGAGATGAGTATGGAACAAGAGTATAAATAGAAGAGAACCAACACTTTTACACGTGAAGTGCTGGTTTATTTATTTTGGGAGGATGAACGTATTTGAACCATTCAAGATATCTTGGATTGGCACTACCGCTGATTCTTACAACCATAACGACTCCTCTTCTTGGTGCAGTAGATACGGCTGTTGTGGGACAGTTAGATGATTCCTCTTACATAGCTGGAGTAGCAGTCGGCACGATTATTTTTAATACGATGTATTGGCTGTTTGGATTCTTGAGGGTGAGTACATCTGGATTTGCTGCACAAGCACATGGAACAAAAAATGAGGACGATCTCTTACGTTCACTAAGTAGACCATTGCTCTTAGCACTCAGCATAAGTGCCATTTTAATAGCGCTTCAATACCCGATCAAAGAACAGTTTCTGCCGCTGTTGACATCAGATCCAGCCGTTAAGTCTCTAGCCATAGAATACTTTGCGATTCGTATATGGGGTGTACCATTTGGACTGCTCAATTATGTCATCATAGGATGGATGATGGGACTCGCAATGATTAAGAAGACTTTGTTTCTTCAAATGTATATGAATGTAACGAACATTGTACTTGATATTCTATTTGTTAAAGTCTTCTCATGGGGTGTGGCAGGTGTTGCAGTGGCTACATTAATTTCGGAGGTTTCCACTTTTGTAATCGGTCTTTTTATCGTTTGGAAAGCGATTCCCGCAAAGCGACGTAAGAAGATTTTCCAGATAAAATCAATCGATCTGTCTTCTTATAAAAAAATGATGAGGATGAACAGAGATCTTTTCATTCGAACATTATGCTTATTAATTGTGTTTAATGTTTTTACGGCAAAAGGAGGCACTTTCGGTACAGAGATTCTAGCGGCAAACGCCATTTTGATCCAGATCCACTACATCATGGCTTATATGTATGATGGATTTGCCAATGCTTCAAGTATATTAACAGGCAGAGCAATAGGTTCTAATGATAAGGCTCTTTATCGATCAACGATTAAACTTAGTTTTCAATGGGCTGTTATCTCATCACTGATCATCTCGAGTGTCTATTTTTTATTCAAAGATCAAATACACCTATTATTCACCTCTTTACCTGAAGTGTTGAATGTCGTTGGAACGTATGATGCTTGGATAATCATCTTCCCGATCGTATCCAGCTTTGGTGTCGTTCTTCACGGTATTTTCGTAGGAGCAACAGAAGCGTCTTCACTACGTAACTCTATGATTCTAGCTTTAATCGTTTTTTTAGTTTCTCTTTATTTAGCTGCACCACGTTTAGATAACCATGGATTATGGTTAGCGTTTATCCTTTTCAGTACCGCCCGATCGTTGTTCCTAATTCTACATGTGCCAAAATTAACAAGAACATTAGGATTCCATGAAGTTCATTATGATGGAGAGAATAAGGTATTCAATAAATAGAATGTAAAAAGCAGAAGTGATGCTTACTGGTATTGAAGTACAAAAATTTAAGTCATAAAAAACTGCTCCTCCAATTGTTAGTTGTGTCTAACAATTGGGGTGCAGTTCAAATTGCAGTGCTTTTAACCTGTTAAAGTGATATCTTTTCTTAAGATAAAGTTATAAATAAACATAAAAGAAAAGCGATACTTGAATATGGAGTCATCATACGTCTTTCTTTTTTACTCTGTGATAGTAGGTTGGTTATGGTATTTAAACCGAGAAATACCGTAATAATCCAAACTAAAGTGTTTGTAGGTAAAAAATTAAAACCATACAAGACATCCGTATGTTTAAGAAATACAACGCCCATAAAAAGTAGAATGATAGCATGAATCATACTCATAATACGTAATTTTTTCGGCAAAACCTTATAAAAACCTCCCATCGCAAATTCACCTAATGGATAGCCGAGCGAAAGCAATACCTGGAAGACCGAGATGGACACAAACATAATGGCAACAATAATCGAAGATAAATAGACAAATTCGGTGGCCATACTTTACCTCCTCACTTATTCCTTCTTAAACTTATATTCAACCTTGATTAAAATTATCAGTATCGATCCGAACTCAATAGAAGCATACAAAAAAGATCGACTTCAGCATAGACTAGAGCAAATAATGCCATTTTTTATATATAATAGTTGGAAAAAAATACAACGCACCCTTGTAATACGATGTACATCGTATTACAATATAATTAGAAAATATTGGAGGGTCAACATGGATAAAGAACTATTGAAGGGAAGTATTGAAATCTTGCTTCTTTCACTTTTACTGGATGGGGATAGCTATGGTTACGAAATGACACGGAAGCTACGAATTTTAAGTAACGAAGAATTCTCTATGAATGAAGGAACCCTTTATCCAGCTTTGAAACGCCTAGAGAAAAAAGAGTGTGTGACTTCATACTGGGAACATGGACCTGACGGAAATCGTCGTAAATATTATTCTTTAACAACAACTGGCCGAAAAATATTATCAGAAAAGCGAAGAGATTGGAAACAAATTAATGACCTGATGGATAAGACGCTGGAGGGGTTGTTATGAAGAATTTAGATCAATATATTGATGTGATCGTAGCGGGTTTGCCAATAGAAGAACAAGAGGACATACGAGAAGAGTTAACACAGCACCTCAACGATCATATGAATGAGTTAATGATAAAAGGATACACAGAGCAAGAATCGTTAAAAATTGCAATAAAGACGTTCGGAAACGGAAAAAAGATGAATTGGGAAATGAAAAAAGCAGTCTATCCTTTTTATAAGATTACGCGTTTTCTTTGGAACACCATATTTGTTACTTTCGTTTTTTGTGTGCTTTCATTTTATATTATGGAGCATTACAATCCTGGAGCGGATAACATTGCACCTCTTTCCAGTGTAATTGGATTATTTTTTATCGTGGCTTTTATTTGTGGGATGGCTGAACTAGTGTATGAAGCCTTACAATTAAGTTCAGTAAAGTTAAAATATATAACGAATCCCTGGATATTCTTTCTAACTCCTTCTGTCATAATTGGTAGCCTAACGTTTTTAGCTTTCTTCCAGCAGCCAGAAAACTATCAAAATGGATTGTGGATTGATCTGTTGGTTGTTCCAATTGGTGCTTTTTTCTACGTGATAGCGAGACAAATATTCAATCAACTTTTTAATCATCGTTCAATTTAAACGGTAAATGGGAGAGGGGTAGGTGCATGAAGAAACAATGTATACATATGTTAACAGGTTTCTTGTTTATAATTTTATTAACTGCATGTATAGCGGAAGACTATGACGCTGGACCGCCAGAATTAAGACTTAGTGTCAAAGAAGATCTATATGATTTAAAAGAAGCAAATGTTAACTGGAAAACAGAAGAAAAGGAATTTAAAAATAACGTAGAGCACTTCTTAACGCTAGCCAGTGAACAAAAGGAAATCAAACTTTTACCTAATCAACCAGCTGAATTAATCTTACTTGAAAATAAAGAAGATGGCGGGGAATATACGAAAGAGATGATGAAAATATCCCTTTGGAAAGGGAATGAGAAGATAGAGTTGACGACGAAATCATCAACTGATTACTCCTTCTCCTTTCCAAGTGATCCGGGTCAATATGTGTTAGAAGTTAATTTTCGCACCAGCAATGGTCGTTCGCAATATGTAGGAAATATTACATTAAAATAACGTAAAGAAGGGGCAACCGCTAAGTTGCCCCTTCACGTCTATTAATGACAATCCCAGTTAAATAATACGCTAGAAAAGTCTTTTTTTCTTAAATCTTCTTTCGTGATAAAGAAGTTACCTACACCAGCATCTCCCCACATGATGTCGTTTTCACCTTCATCATCTGTATCGATCTGAAGCAAAGTAATGCGGTAATCATCAAATTGCGTTCCATAATCACGTGGATCTGTTTGTGAAAAGTACGCGTATCCGCCTATTTTGTGGCCCATGTTCTCAACATGTTCACAGAAAAGGTCATAAAGCGTTTCTTCTCCCCACATATTTGTTTCACCAGTAGCCTGGTCCATATCAATCGATTCATAACTTTCTTCAAATTGAAAATCACTTACACCAAGGGCTTCTTTTGACAAGGAAAAAGATAAACGGTATTCCCCATTAAAAGGAAGCTGCTCCTCTTCTGTATCTGTGGGAACATAAGAATCAGAAGTGTGAGACAAGGTTGTGTTCTCATGATAAATCACACGGAAGTTACTTTGATTTGTAGGGTTATCAAAATCCATTCCCATGACATCATCATTTTTAGAAAGAAAGAATTGCAGAATCCCTGTCTGTGGGAAGTATTCGAGGTGAGGTATTTCTTCAAAATTAAGTTGGCAAAGAAGAGCCATTGGTTTTCCATAAGAATCTAACGGATAAGAAAATCCTTCAGGCAAGTAAGGCGATCCTCCGATTTTGCTGTCTTTTACCTCGGTAGACTGACGCGTTGCTTGTATAGAAACAAAAGGAACAACTGTGTTCTCAATGTCTTTTCGATAGGGTTCTAATGCTTTCGGAAGTGATAAAGTCATGGTATATGAAACTCCTTTTCTTTATAGTTTAAGTTTCCTGTAATTGTATTACAATATCAAAATACACTGAAGTAGCTTAATCTAGAGCATTCATATGTATAATTGAGGTGTGAAAATGGGGATAACCCGAAAATGTTTCTATTATTTTATATCTATTTATTTAACCCTTATTGCGTTTGATTTTTTCAAATATAAAAATCTACAGTTATTAGAAAATTTAATTATACCTTCTCTTTACGTGTTGGTCATTTTGATACTAGAGTGGTCAAAGCCTAAAAATAAGAGCTAAAGTATCAAGTAAGATATTTTATTGCAGGTAATGTTACGAATTTCTTGAATGTATGAAGTAAGTTATTCATATTGGAGGGATTTCAATGACAGAGAAGCATTCAGTAATGACTGAAGCTCAACCTTTTTACTTTGAAGGAAACAAAGTGGGTATTTTAATTTCTCATGGCTTTACTGGTTCTACCCAGAGTATGCGCCCTCTAGGAGAGGCATACGCTAAGGCAGGATATACAGTCTGTGGTCCTAGGCTCAAAGGACATGGTACCCACTATGAGGATATGGAAAAGACTACATATCATGATTGGATTGCTTCCATTGAAGAAGGTTACCAATGGCTAAATGAACGTTGTGACACCATTTTTGTTACTGGTCTCTCTATGGGAGGAACACTTACATTATACTTTGCAGAAACGTATCCCAATATTAAAGCGATCATTCCAATCAATGCAGCAATCGACATCCAAGACATGGAAAACATGCAACATTCCAACCATCGATTTCTAGACGCCATCGGTTCAGACTTAAAGAATCCGGATGTGAAAGAACTTGCCTATGAAAAAACTCCAGTTCAATCTCTAAAAGAAATTGTATTGTTAATGAAAAAAGTAAAAGAAAGTCTTCATACAGTCACATGTCCCACGTTGATTTTTGTTTCGACTGAAGATCATGTTGTACCACCCGATAACTCTCAAACTATCTATGATTCCATTTCATCCCGAAACAAACAGATTATTTATTTAAAGAACAGTTACCACGTGGCTACACTCGACAATGACCAAAAGCTAATTATTGATGAAACACTGAAGTTCATAGACAAAATATGTAATAAAGTTAATGCGTAAGTCAATATAAGAAACCCGAACGGTAAGCAACAATTCGGGTTTTCTTTGTGTTTAAAAGTTAGTATCGTTATTTAAATAATGGCGAGCTGAACGGGAAGGAAAAAAACTTACAGTATAGGTAACTCCAACCTCTTTCTGTATTTTTGCTGAAAGAGTTTCACCTAGCTGATTATGCTCAGTTTCCAGGTCTACACCATTTTTACGTAACCTATCGTTAGCCCAATCTATCCATTCTCCGTATTGCATGGTCCAACCTTGCAATTCCTCTTTTAGTTCTAAGGAAATAGGAAGTTCATCAAGGTCTAGATTGCAGCCGCACTGATTGCACCAAACAGGATCAGTATCAACATCAGCTTCTAATTTTAGTTCATAGATTTTCATATTTTCGCAACAACATTTCATATGCAACACTCCATCAAACGTTCTGTTAAATTTGTTTCCTAATCTATATTAATCATTAATAACCATAAAGGAAAGAAACAGAGAAACGAGAATGGATAGTATAAACTTGAATGATAACAGTTAGTCAAAAAAGTAGGAGAGTGAAACGTATGGTTCATGTAAAACATCTTTTAGCCGATCAACTGTTAGCCAATGCCAACGACGCTAGCTGGTATCTGCCATTTAATGAATCAGTAGAAAACCTTTCGGAAGAAGAAGCTTTTTGGAAGCCGAACAATCATTGTCACAGTATCGCTGAAATTGTTCAGCATCTTCTGTACTGGAATAAGACGTGGCAAACCCGTTACAATGAGTCTCATGTACAAGCAGTACCTTCTATTGGAGATAATGACAAAAGTTTTGTGATACCAGAACATCAAAGTTTCTCACAATTAAAAGAACAGCTCTTAGATGTTCTTTTGCGATGGCAGACGTTACTATCTGAAGAGAAAGTAGAAAGTGAAGTGAATGGTTTTCCTGTACCGGCAAAATGGTGGGAAATCATTGGGAATGCTGCAACACATAATGCGTACCACATTGGACAGATCATTATGATTCGAAAGCTGCAGAAGAGTTGGAAAGTGGATACGGTAGAAGCTAATTAGAAAATGAAATCAAGGCTGCATCTCATCAATAGAAGTGAGATGCAGTTTTTCATTTCTTAAAACTTAAGAAATCTTAAGGATTATTCCTCTTAATTCTTTAGGTTTGAATTATAGAATGGCTATACATTCAAACAATCGGAGTGAATAATCGTGAAATTTTTGTCCTTTTTAGCACAGTATATAAGTAACCCCCGAACAGTAGGAGCCGTTCTTCCAAGTTCAAGTTATCTAGCTGATAAAATGGTAGAGAGTATTGATTTTCAACAGGCAAGATACATTCTAGAATATGGACCGGGTACGGGTGTTTTTACGGAAAAACTGCTTCAGAATCGAAATCCTAACACGGCTATTATCTTATTTGAAAGCAATGAGGAATTCTACAAAATACTTGTACAGAAATACAAAGACGTGGATAATCTCTTCATATACAATGGATCAGCTGAAAAGGTTGACTGGTACCTTGAAAAGTGTGGCATTCCCTATGTAGATTACGTGATATCAGGACTTCCCTTTGCAAGCTTACCAAAAGCTGTTTCACATCGTATCTTGTTCAAAACTTCAAAAATTTTAAGAAAGAATGGAAAGTTTGTTACGTTTCAATATTCAAACGCAATGAAAGCATATATTGAACAGTTCTTTTCAAAAGTGGATGTAAGTATCGAGATCAGAAATGTTCCACCTGCCATTGTATTATGTTGTTCATTAGAAGAAGAAAAAATGGAGGGAACTTATGCAATCTAGAGTCTTAATCGTTGATGATGATAGTGATATTCGGAATTTGATTTCCGTTTATTTAGAAAATGAAGGAATGTACACGGTTCAGTCCGAAAATGCAATAGATGCGTTAGAACAATTGGAGAAGAAGGATTTTGATCTTATTATATTAGATATTATGATGCCTAAGATGGATGGGATCCAAGCGTGTATGAGAATAAGGCAGGAGAGAAATATGCCGATTATTATGCTCTCCGCCAAATCTGAGGATATGGACAAGATTCAAGGACTGGCTGCAGGTGCGGATGATTACTTATCCAAACCGTTCAATCCTTTGGAATTGATGGCACGTGTGAAATCACAGCTCAGAAGATATCGAAAATACAACCAGGATACTGATTCAAGTAGGGAGTTCATTGAGATTGGAGATCTGAAGATCAATATAGAAACTCGTCAAGTATGGGTAAGAGGGAAAGATGTCAGACTCACACCGAAAGAGTTCTCTATTCTAGAGCTCCTTGCCCGTAATAAAGGCATCGTTATGAGCATTGAGAAGATATATGAAGCGGTATGGCAAGAAGATTTCTATAAGTCAGATAGTACTGTCATGGTCCATATAACAAAAATAAGAGAAAAAATTGAAGAAGATCCGAAGAGACCCATCTATATCAAAACGGTTTGGGGAGTCGGCTATAAAATATGAGAATAAAGCGAATTAAAATATCGTTACTTGTAAAACTTCTTGCAGCAGTTGCTGTTAGCTTTTTAGTTTCAACTGTGGTTATGATTATCATCTCTCAAATTATTTTGCATGTCTTTAATCTTCAATATCTTACGATTGAAGATATTGGTGCAACTACCTATAATGTTATAGTTTTTCTGATTTTTACTTTTGTTATTTTTTCTTTTATTGTTACCTTCTTAGCATTGATACGAAACAAAATACTTTATATAAAGCGTATTACAGAAAGTATTAATGAAATCGCCAACGGAAAATTGGGAATGACGATTGAATTGCAGGGAAACGATGAATTAAGCAAGCTTGCCGAAGATGTTAATAGTATGTCTAAGGAATTATCAAGTAAGTTTGAATATGAAAGACAACTTGAAATAGCAAAAAATGAATTGATTACAAATATTTCCCATGATTTGCGCTCCCCTTTAACATCCATCATTGGTTATTTAGACTTGCTGAGAAAGGGGAATTATTCGGGCCAAGATCAACTAAAAGAATTTCATGATACAACTTACTCAAAATCAAAGCAGCTTGAAGCTCTAATCAATGAGCTTTTTGAATATACTCGTTTAACAAGTCCAGATGTAAAATTAGACATTAATGATGTAGATATGACGGGTTTATTAGAACAATTGATCGGGGAATACGTTCCGATCTTTGAAAAGGAAGACCTAACTGTTGTAAAGAAGATACCAGAAGATGAAGTTCTAACTTCCATGGATATTGAAAAAATGGTCCGTGTTTATGACAATCTTTTTATGAATGCTATTAAGTACAGCACGAAACCTTCTATTGTCAAAGCTACCTTTGACATACAATCCACTTATGCTGAATTTAGGCTGTCCAATCAAACAGAAAGACCAGAAGTACAAGATATTAATCAATTATTTGAACGTTTTCTAGTAGGAGACAAAGCCCGAAGCGAGCGTGAAGGAACGGGACTTGGACTTGCTATTTCAAAAAGGATTGTAGAACTACATGGAGGTCATATACGAGCGGAGTATATGGATGGCTGGCTCACGATTATTATCAAACTTCCAATTTGATCAAAGCTTATGAAGCATGCTTCATAAGCTTTTTTTGTTGGGAAAAGTTAAGAATCGTTAAGAATATTCCTAAGCTTTTCTTAAGATTTGTTTTACATAATAAATGTAACAGAAAGAAAAGGGGTTGGATGTTCATTGAATTTAAAAATGCAACGAAGTACGTTTTTATATAAAATCGTTAATCCAGATAGGTATGGCTTTATAACACATTTAGGAATACTGTTCGTTTCCAAATATCTTCTCTCTCAATCGCTAGCTACATTTGAACCTGTGTATAGGACAATTTTATTAATCACTGGGTATAGTGTTATCATCCTTTTAATTACATCTTATATATTGAAGCGGGAAACATTTTTCGAAAAAATGAAGACGATTTCTATCGTGTATAGCATAATAATGGCTGCTATTTTTTTCACATATAGTATGAGTCGAATAATGGTTACCATTGATAACAAAGGGTTAGAGACAATCTTAAACGAGAACATGGAGCTTGCCAAGCTTATTTATTTTTCTGTGTGTTATGCTCAACCCATTATCTTGCCCGTTCCAGAAATCGTAACTGTCGTTGCTGGAAGTGCTGCTTTAGGTCCGTTCACCGCTTTTATATTAGGCTTCATGGGAGCTGTATTAGGAATTCTCACGATGTTTTATTTATCTCGAACTTTTGGGATGAAGCTGGTGCAACGATTAGTAAATGAAAAACAATTAGATCAATATCATCGTTTTGTTAAGAAGAATGAAACATGGATCTTGATTTTGTTGTTCATTGTTCCTGTGTTGCCAGATGAAATCATTTGTGTTGGAGCAGGAGTGAGTGGTGTTAAAGTGAAACGCTTTGTGCTCATAGCAGTTCTCGCGAAACTTCTTACTACATTCTCATTGGCTTATTCTTTACGATTGACGGAGATAATTTAATTAAAATTGCTTATTTAAAAAAGCCGAATGCTGAAGAGTCATTTTCGGTTTTTTTTAATATATTTTGTGAGATATGCTGAATAAATTAAATTTTTTAATAATAACAGAAAATTTCATCAAATTATATTGACTAAATATTGGAAGGTAAACTATTATATAAGTAATCGATTACGTAATCGATTACGTCAATTTAAGGAGTAATTTAAATGGCAGTAAATATGAAAGAAGTAGCTCTTAAAGCAAATGTTTCTACAGCAACCGTATCTCACGTAATTAATGAAACCCGTTATGTTGCTGAAGAAACGAAACAAAAAGTATTTCAAGCCATGAAGGAACTTAATTACCGTCCAAATCCGGTTGCGAGAAACTTAAGAAGTCGTAAATCTAATATCATTGGACTCATCATTCCTGTTCAATCGGATGATACATCAAACTTTTTCTTCATGTCCATCGCTCATGGGATTGGAAGTATACTTAAAGTACACGGTTACCAACTTATTGTGAGTAATACGAATGAAGAATTGGAAATGGAGAGAGAGCAGATCATCATGTTCAATGATCAGTTCATCGATGGTCTTATCATGGCACCAACTTCTCAGAGTCATGAGTTTCTTCACCAAGAGTTGAAAGGAGATTATCCTGTCGTCTTTATTGATCGAAAACCAGAAGGATATAATAGGGGAGACTTTATTTTAAGCGATGGAAAAAAAGGTACGTATGATGCCATTAAACTCTTATTATCCAAAGGTCATAAAAGAATAGGATTCGTTACAGGTCCACTTGGTATATCTACGAGTGATGAGCGATTGGAAGGTTACAAACTTGCTCTTTTAGAACATGGGATACCATTAGACAACTCCTTGATTAAGGAAGCGGTGCCGACGCTCGAGAATGGATATAACCTGACAAAAGAATTACTCTCTTCATCAGATGTTTCCGCTGTTCTTGCAGCCAATAACGTTATGACGATGGGAGTTGTAAAATGTCTTCAAGATCACAAAAAAGTGATCCCAAACGATGTAGCGGTTATCGGATTTGACGATTATGAATGGGCAAAGATCACAACACCCTCACTCACGATGATCAAACAACCTTCATTTGAGTTAGGAGTCAAAGCAGCTGAGGCCATACTAAGAAGGATCGAAGAACCTGATGCCGATTTTATTGAGATGAGATTACAGACAGAAATCATGCAACGGGAAAGCTGTTGATGGTTCTAAAAGCGCATTTGTAAGCGCTTCATTATTACGTAATCGATTACGTGGAGGTGAAGAAATGGAATTTTCCATAAATAAAGAGAAACAAGTTGTTGTTCCTAGAAAGAAGACAAGGCGAAAAAAAATCATGCGCAACTGGGAGTTATATCTGTTTGTTCTTCCCTGTTTATTATGGTTCGTCGTGTTCAAGTATGTTCCGATGTATGGTATCCAGCTCGCGTTCAAACAGTACATACCTACAGAAGGGATATGGGGAAGTCCTTGGATAGGCTTTCAGCATTTTACGAGGTTCTTCGAATCTTATCAGTTTTGGACACTAATAAAGAATACGCTCAGCTTAAGTCTTTGGGCATTTGTATTTACGTTCCCAGTACCCATCATCGTAGCACTTCTGTTGAATCAATTGGCGAGCGAACGCTACAAGAAGTTCGTTCAAACGGTTATCTATGCACCACATTTTATCTCAACCGTTGTTCTGGTCGGTATTCTGTTCGTGTTCTTATCTCCGACCAGTGGAATCGTGAACCACCTTATCGTCTTGTTTGGGGGGGAACCCATTCTTTTCATGGCAAGACCAGAATGGTTCAAACCACTCTATGTCATATCTGGTCTTTGGCAAGAAACAGGATGGGCGACCATCATATATCTTGCGGCTCTAGCGGGGGTCTCGCCTGCTCTACATGAAGCGGCAATCATGGATGGTGCGAATAAGTGGCAGCGCATCTGGCATGTTGATATTCCGGGAATACGGCCGACAATCGTGATACTTTTAATTCTTGCAATCGGTAACATCATGAACATTGGATTCGAAAAAGCCTTTTTGATGCAAACAGATCTGAACAAATCGGCCTCAGCCATCATTCCAACTTATGTTTATGAGATTGGTCTTCAACGTGCTCAATACAGCTTTGCAGCGGCAATAGGACTTTTTAATTCTGTTATAAACTTGATCATGCTCTTATTGGTAAATAGAATCGTGAGAAAGTTTGGTGGTAACAGTTTATGGTAAGGAGGGAAGAAGATGAAAACACTCAGACGGACAAAAGGTGATATCACGTTTGACGTAGTGAACTACGCATTGATGACTCTATACGCTTTAATGGTTTTGTATCCGCTGTACTTTATTTCGATCAGTTCAATCAGTGATCCGAACGCTGTATTTGCTGGGGAAGTTTGGCTTTGGCCCAAGGATATTACGCTAGAAGGCTATGAAAGGATCTTCAGCGATAAGTTAATCTGGATCGGGTACAGCAACACGATTCTTTATGCTGCCGTCGGAACTGCAATATCAATCATGTTAACGCTAACCGCAGCTTACCCCCTATCGAGACCTGATTTTTACGGAAGAAATCTTATCATGCTTTTATTCGTTTTTACGATGTTCTTTAGCGGAGGTCTCATTCCAACATACCTTCTTGTAAAGGATCTTGGGATGGTTGATACCATTTGGGCGATGGTCATACCTAACGCCGTTGGTGTATGGAATATCATAATCGCTAAAACGTTCTTTGAAACGTCTATCCCAGGGGAGCTAAGGGAAGCCGCTTTTATAGATGGATGCTCTAACACGCGTTTTTTCTTTAAGATCGTCCTGCCTCTTTCAAAACCAATTATCGCTGTTATGGTGCTGTTTCATGTCGTTGGGCATTGGAATGGATTCTTTGACGCTTTGATCTATTTAAATGATGAATCGAAGTATCCGCTTCAGCTGATCTTAAGAAATATTTTAGTAGAGAACCAAGTATCAAACTCTGCAGCCATGATGATGGATGTAGAATCATATGCAGCCAAGCAACGTGTAGCTGAACTCATAAAATATGGCATGATCATCGTTTCGACCATTCCATTATTGATCCTCTATCCTTTCTTACAACGTTATTTTGTGAAAGGCGTCATGATCGGATCTATCAAAGGATAAAAAGTTTAGGAGGTGATTAGGACTAAAACGGGTTCATTGAAGTTAGCAAAAACATTAGGGGGGATAACATGAAGAAGGTATTTTCAGTAGGAACAACGGTTTTGTTAAGTGCTAGTCTAGTATTGGCAGGCTGTAACTCAAAAGAAGAATCCGAGCCAAAGGATAAAGCGACTTTTGAGAAAACTGGCCTGCCAATCGTCAAAGAAAAAGTTTCACTTAATATTGTAGCACCAAAAGCACCGCTCGCACCAGATTATTCTGAGATGGAGATCTTTAAAAGGCTTGAAAAATCAACAAACGTAGCTATCAAGTGGAAGAACATCCCTGATACGGACTATCAGGAAAAGAAGAATCTACTTCTCGCGAGTGGTGATCTTCCAGACGCTTTTTACGGAGCGCAGTTCACTGATTATGATCTTGTGACCTATGGACAGAACGGCACACTGATCCCGCTCGAAGACCTCATCGAAGAATATGCACCAAACTTAAAAGAAGTTTTTAAGAAACGCCCTGAGATAGAAAGAGGGATTACGGCTCCTGATGGTCACATCTATTCACTTCCAACGGCAGAAGAGATGGGGATCGGTGATACACCGTTCTTCCCGTCTATCAATAAGAAGTGGTTAGATAATCTAGGACTTCAAATGCCAACGACCCTTGATGAGTATACAGAAGTACTTCGTGCTTTTAAAACACAAGATCCTAATGGAAACGGTAAGAAAGATGAGATCCCACTAAGTTTTATGCATCTCTGGTGGTGTGCGGATATCGGTGATTTCTTTGCAGCCTTTGGTCAACCGGATAACCTCGATCATCGTATAGTACGGGATGGAAAAGTAATCTTTACAGCTGACAAACCAGAATACAAAGAAGCTCTTCAGTACTTCCATCAATGGTATAAAGAAGGATTAATCGATCCTGAATCTTTCACACAAGATGCGGCTCAGTATTTAGCAAAAGGAAAGACAAAGGATGAGACACTCGGCTCTTATATCTGGTGGGAAACCGAGGAAGTAGTGGGTCCTGAACGAGCAGGGGATTATGTTCTAATGCCTCCACTTGAAGGACCGAAGGGGGAAAAGCTAGTCGGTCGATCGAACGGTTCAGAGTTTGCTAGAAACGCCTTTGTAATCACAAATGCCAATAAGAACCCTGAGATCACGATGCGCTGGATCGATGAGCAATATGAACCTAAGATGGCTGCACAGATCCACTGGGGCCCGATTGGAATCATCTATGAAGAAGACGAGAACGGAAAACTTGTGAACAAAGAACTTCCTGAAGGTGTCGCTATGGGAGAATATCGTCAAAAAGTAGCACCTAATGGTGCGGGCGTTATTCTAAAAGAAGATTTTGGTACGATCGTTGAGATGGAGCCACGAGCTAAGCAAAGAATTGAAGATCTTGATAATATCTATCGGCCTTTTATGGAAAAAGAAAAGTATCCAACGATCTTCTTTAAACCAGAGGAGTTAGATCAGATCAACACGATAGAAACCGATGTTAAAGAACTCGTGAACCAGACTCGCGCGAAGTTCATCGTTGAAGGATTCAGTGATAAAGACTGGAAAGCCTATGTAAAAGCTTTAGAAGAAATGGGAGTCGAAGATATGATGAAGATCTATCAAGACGGACTGGACCGTTTTAATAAATAAAAAAATCTAGGGAAGCCGGAATTCGTTTTTGTTTTCCGGCTTTTTAAAATCGTGGTGATGAACATGATAGAGATAGATGTAATAGCAATCGGTGAGCTTTTGATCGATTTTACACCAGCTGGTACTTCAGCTAACGGAAATACAATCTATGAACAAAATCCGGGGGGAGCACCCGCAAACGTTGTAGCTGCTCTAGGAAAATGGGGAAGATCTACTTCAATGATTGCTAGAGTCGGGGATGATTTTTTCGGTGAGGACTTGATAACTACTTTAAAGGAGCACCATATCGATTGTAGTCTCATTACAAGAGACGTAAAAATCCCTACGACGCTTGCTTTTGTGAAATTAGATGAAGATGGCAACCGTTCGTTTCGTTTTTATCGTAAACCTGGGGCAGACCTTATGTTGTGTAAAGAGGATATAGAAGAAACGGATATCAAGCGTTGTAAGGTATTCCACTTCGGCTCTGTCTCCTTAACGGGTGGAACCTCTCGAGAAGCAACATGGCATGCGGTAGAGCGAGCGATTGAAAACTCGAAAATCATATCGTTTGATCCCAATATCCGTGAACTTCTATGGGAAGATCATGATGAGATGAAAGAACAGATCAAAAGAGGACTCTCGGTAGCTCACCTTGTGAAGATGTCAGAAGAGGAACTTCAATTTGTTACAAGTGAGAAAGAGTTAGAAAAAGCAGCTAAGTTAATCGCAGAAACGTATTCTATCCCCTTACTCATCATTACATTAGGTGCTTTGGGTTCCTATTATATGTTTAATGGAAAAGCGGGTTTCGTTCCAGGTTACAGAGTAAGAGCTCTCGATACAACTGGCGCAGGTGATGTTTTTTGGGCGAGTGTCTTACACCAACTTTTAGAAAGAATAATCCTTCTTGAGCTAAAAGAAACCGATATCAGGAACATAATTCAAACAGCGAATGCCGTAGGTGCTTTATCTACGTTTAAAAAAGGGGCCATCCCTTCAATTCCGACTGTAGATGAGATAGAACAATTTTTTCACCAACACCAAAGAAAAATGGAGGATAAGATATGAGTCTGAAGATAAGCCCGACGAACTTTTTTAACGAGAAGTTTCGTCCTCAATTTCATTTTACACCGATAAAGAACTGGATGAACGATCCGAACGGAATGGTGTATTTTCAAGGAGAATATCACTTGTTCTATCAACATCATCCCGAGAGTACTGTATGGGGGCCAATGCACTGGGGTCATGCGGTAAGTTCTGATATGGTTCACTGGGAACACCTTCCGATCGCTCTTTTTCCCGATGAGAACGGATTTATCTTTTCAGGCAGCATCGTCATAGATACTTCGGATTCTACTGGTTTCTTTGATGGAGGTGAAGGACTGGTAGCCATTTTCACACATGCTGGTGAACACCCAAATACAAAAAAACCACGACAGGTTCAAAGTTTAGCATACAGTAAAGACAAAGGAAGAACGTGGACGAAATATGAAGGGAATCCGGTCCTTAAAGATTCTTCTATCATAGATTTTCGTGATCCAAAAGTGATCTGGCATGAAGAAGAAAGAAAGTGGATCATGGTGCTTGCTGCTGGAAACCATGTTCGGTTCTATTCATCAATTGATATGAAGTCATGGAGCTTTGAGAGCTCGTTCGGAGAAACAGAAGGTTCTCACCTAGGTGTGTGGGAATGTCCAGATCTTTTTCCACTACCCGTTGATGGCGGTCACAGATGGGTACTCATTGTTAGTATCGGAGATAATTCTGCATACAATGAAGGCTCCAGAACACAATACTTCGTCGGGGATTTTGATGGAAAGACTTTTACGAACGAAAACGATCCAAAAGCGGTGTTATGGTTAGATTTTGGAAGAGATAACTATGCAGGTGTGACGTGGAGTGACGTGCCGAAAGAAGACGGTCGTCGATTGTTTATCGGTTGGATGAGTAATTGGAAATATGCCAATCAAGTACCCACTGAAACATGGAGAAGTGCGATGACTCTCCCGAGGTCTCTATCTTTATCTTCGACAAAGGAAGGTATCCGACTGGTTCAAACACCTGTTCATGAAATCTCTGCTCTTAGAAAGCCAGTAACATCTATCCAGCGAACCATAACGCTCGTTCCAGGGGAGAATATTTTAAAAGATATAAAGAGTAAAACCTTTGAACTTAAAGCTAGGTTTATGATGAAAGAAGCTTCTGTATTTGGACTTAAAGTGCATCAATCAAAAGATGAAGAAACGATTATCGGATTTGATTCTCTTCGTTCTGTTCTCTACGTAGACAGAAGAAGATCTGGAGACCATTCCTTTCATAACGCATTTTCATGTATTCAAGAAATGGATGTTTTAGAAGGCGAGCATTTATCTCTACACATTTTTGTGGATACTTCTTCAGTGGAAGTGTTCGCAAACGACGGAAAACATGTCTTAACTTCTTTGATCTTTCCCGGAGAGGAAAGTGATGGGTTAGAACTCTTTTTAGATCACGGAGATGTCAATCTTCATTCACTTGACCTATTCAACTATCACTCCATATGGGCAAAAGGAGGAAGTTGATATGTCTCGGTTGATCGCTCATTGGGCGTTTGATGAAGGAATTGGGAAAGCTACAAAAGAACAGATAAACGAACAATGGCATGACATCGACTATGTGTTTAATGATGCTACTGATAAACCATCAAGTGATCCGCTTTGGAGACAAGGTATTGAAGGCAACTGTCTACTCTTTGACGGTTATTCAACATCGATTAATTGTGAGGGTCTTTCTCCTAAGTCGTTATCAGAGATGACCATTGAAGCTTGGGTGGCACCTCGTTCGTTTGAATACGGTGCTGATGGAAAGCTTTCAGCCATTATCAATCAACATAACCAAGATAAACATGTAGGGTTTCTCCTAGGAATCTACCGACATGGCACATGGTCATTTCAAGTGGGAACAGGCGATGAATGGCTTGAAGTTTGGGATGAAGGACATCCACTTCCTCCAGCAGAATGGTCACATATCGCAGCTGTTTTTAGTCCTCAACATGGTTACATGAGTCTGTATCTAAACGGCGAACAAATTGCGACGAAAAAAATTAAAGAAGGGTCTAAAGTAGTGTTGGGTGAGGAAGATCTTGTAATTGGTAAGCACAATCATCCGTTCATGATCGAAGATGTTTTTTCATTAAATATGTATAACGGTTTATTGGATGAACTTAAAATTTATGATGGAGCTCTATCACCTATTAAACTACTGAATCATTATGCAAGGGTTAAAGTGATTAAGAATGAGATTCCTGAGATTCCTTACAACGATCTGGTTCTTAATAGAGAGGTGTATGAAGGAGACAGACACCGACCCAGATATCATCTGATTCCACCCGGACATTGGATGAACGAACCACATGCTCCTATTTTTTTCAAAGGGAAATATCACATCTTTTATCAACACAATCCGAAAGGGCCGTATTGGCATTACATCCACTGGGGGCACCTTGTGAGTGACGATCTGGTTCATTGGCACGATATGCCGATCGCTTTGACTCCTGAATCAGGAGAAGTCGACCCAGACGGTGTTTGGTCGGGAAGTGCTTGCTATGATGAGTTTGGTGTACCAGCTCTTTTCTTTACAGCCGGAAATGATGCTGTTTTTCCTAACCAGATGACGGGTCTCGCTAGAAGTACGTATAGTGAAGATGGTGACGTGCTACTTACAAAGTGGAAAAAGGTCGATAAGCCTGTAACCCTACAAACAATAGGTGTAGGCATGAAGATAGGAGATTTTCGGGATCCTTTCGTTTGGAAAGAAGATGAACTGTGGTACCAACTTGTAGGAACCTCTCATGAAGATGGAGGCGGAACAGCTGCACTATACACTTCTTCTAACTTAATAGACTGGAAATATCAGAACCTTTTTTATAAAACGGACCATGAAAAGTATCCATATCTCGGCCCTATCTGGGAACTACCTGTGTTCTTACCCATCGGTGAAGATGAAGAAGGAAACAAAAAATATGTATTTTTGATCTCTCCTGTTGGAGAGGGAGCTGATGTAGAAGTGTTCTATTGGATTGGAGTCTGGGATAAAGAACATTATCGTTTTGTTCCTGATCAAGAAGAGCCTCAGCTTATCGATGTGGGAGATTTTCATTTTACTGGACCGAGTGGCTTTATCGATCCTAAAACAGATAGAGCGATCGTGTTTACTATCACTCAAGGACAGCGGACACTTCAAGAAGAATACAATGCCGGCTGGGCGCATAACGGTGGACTTCCTTTGGAATTGTACTTGCGACATGATGGAGGTTTAGGTGTAAGACCGATCGAAGAGATAACATCCCTTCGATCCGAAAAACTCATAAACTTAGAGAATGTAAGTGTGATAGAGGCTAACCGGCTACTTGCGGAGATTCAGTCTGATTCACTGGAGATACAGTTAGTGTTAAAATTAAAGGAGATCGAGGAAGTTGGCATGTCAGTAAAAATGTCACCTGATAAAGAAGAAGAAACCTATCTTTATTACAACAGATCAAGGAGTATCCTGGGTGTAAACAGGGAGAAGACGACGTTAAATCCTTTAGCAAGAACCAAAGGTATTCAAGAAGGAAAGCTTGAGATTCAAGAGGAACTGCTTAGTCTTCAACTCTTCTTAGATAAATCCATGATTGAGCTTTATGTGAACGAACAAAAAAGTTTAACAACCCGCTCTTATCCAACTAATGAGGAGGCTTTAGGTCTTGAACTCCGAGTAAGGGGAAAAACAGACGTGGTGTCTTTGAAGGTGTGGTCCATCAACGGAGCATATGAATAAATAGAATTCTCTATAAAGGGAGTCAACATGAAACGATTAATTACATCCTTAACCTCTATGCTAAATTTTATAGGACATCTAGTGATCCTAAACGGTCTTTGGCTACTCTTCACCCTCTTAGGGTTGATCGCATTCGGTCTATTTCCGTCAACCGCTGCACTGTTTGCTGTGATTAGAAAGAGTCACAGGTCAAAGTCAGACTTACCTCTTATAAAAGATTATTGGTTCTTTTATAAAAAAGAATTTATACAGTCAAACTTTTTAGGGTTTATCATCTTGTTTTTCGCATACTTCTATTATATCGATTGGAGACATGTACAGTCCTTAAATCTTCCCTATTCTTTAATAGGTTACTTGTTTTTGCTATGTTTATTGCTAATCAGTTGTACGGTGTTCATCTACCTTTTCCCAATAAGAGCTCATTACGAAATAGCGTTAGGTCGTGCCATTAAGATGTCTTTGATTTTGGGCTTGTTACATCCATTCTCTACTCTTAGTATGCTCATGATAGGTGGTGGGTTATATTATCTGTTTTCAACGTTACCTATCCTCTTTCTATTCTTTGGTGGAAGTGCATATACTTATATCCTAATGAAGAGTGCGCTCATGGTTTTTAATAAAAATGAAAGTAAATTAGAGGCAGCCTAAGAAGGCTGCCTACATTAAATTGTAATACAATGTTATCTTAAGATAGTAGATTAAAAGTTGAATCCAATGGAAGAATATCTCCTTTACTTCCATAATGGTTAATTCTCAAATATTCCCCCCACACGCGTTTTCTTCCTACTTCTGTTTCCGCCCAATTGTTTCTGTTCACTTCGGTTCCGTTGTAAACAGTATTAAATGTAAAAGGAATGTACTCAATTTGACTTGGCAAATGCTTTTTGAGTGTTCTTATTTGTCTTCCTGTAGCATGACTTTTACAAACAACCATTAAAGTATGTATCTTCGTAAAGTCAAAAACTTCTTTAGAACAGATTACGTTTTCAAGTGAATTAGTAGATTTTTCTTCAATGAAAATGTTCTTTAAAGGAATTCCTGCACTTTCTAAATAGGACACAATTACTCGTGCTTCAGATACCTCACGATCTGTATTGCCGTCCCAATCGGGATGAGGGAGACCTGTTAAGCTTCTTCCTCCAGTAACAATAATTGTTTCTATATAGTTAAGATTATAAGCTTCAATGACTTTTTCCCAATGCCCACTATGAGTGCCACTAAATACAAATAGTGCATCACATTTTTGAGGTCGTATCTCTCTTTCAAAGGTAATAACAGTTAATAACTCTACGTCACTTTCAGTTAAATCTGGAATAACGGGTTCTTTTGGAATGATGGGATTCATACTAGAAACTCCTTCGAATTAGATTTTAATTCTATATTTAACAATATATTACATATAATGCTTTTTGCAAGATTTTTTTCTGTTTTTTTCTTGTTTTTGCTCTTTTGTGCCTGTTTTTTGATTTAAGAAAGAGAATGTAGGGAAATCGAAAGAGAACTATTTAAAAATAAAACGACCGATTCAAATAAATTGAATAGGTCGTTTTGTAAACTTATATGAGTGCATCTTACGTTTTAGGAAATGTAAATCCTTCTCCAAACACATCTCTTACATCATGGACCACAACAAACGCTTTTTCATCTACGCGTTGGATCATTTTCTTTAACAGAAATAGCTCTTGTTTATTGATTACAACGTAAAGGATGTCTTTAGCTTCATTTGAATAATGACCTCTTGCATTAATAATGGTAACCCCGCGATCCATCTCATCACTTACTTTTTTAGCGATTTCGTCTGTGCTATCAGAAATGATAGTGACAGCTTTTCTTGTATCGAAGCCATCGATCAAGTAATCCAAAATCTTCGTACTAATATATATGGATATTCCAGTGTACATCGTATTTTCGATCCCAATAACAAACGCGGAACCAATAACGACCAGAATATCAAAAACAAACATTGTCGTACTAACACCCCAGCCAAAATGCTGATTCAACATTCGAGCAATAATGGTAGAGCCGCCAGTTGTACCACCTGATCGTAAAACGAGCCCTAAACCGATACCGATAAATACACCTGCAAAGACCGTTCCGAGCATAATATCTACTGAATTTCCCATACCTTCAGTTAAATGAATGAAAAGGGAAGTAAAGAAGATAGCAATCATCGTATACCACGTTACTCGTTTGTTTAACACTTTATACCCGATAGCTAAAAGGAAACCGTTCATGATAAAGTTTGTAAGTCCCGGTGACCATCCTAATACATAATACAGGGTCATCGAAATACCGGTAACGCCGCCTTCACCTAATTCATTTGGGATGGCAAACCAATTTACCCCTAGAGCAAAGAATAGGGATCCTATAATAATTAATGTAATTTCTTTTCCTGTGTGGTTCATATTATCACTCCGTTCAACCTGAATACCTAGGATAATATATCATACTGAATTAATTCGAACAAGATTGTTCTACAATTTTGTTCGTTCGATAATCATCTATGTTAGAATAAGGGAAAAGGACGGTTAGGCAGGTAATTAAAAATGCGTAAAGAAACAGTTGAACAAAGAGTTTATCATTTAATAAAAAATGCAATCTTAAATAGACAAATTGCTCCAGGGAACCAACTATTTGAAAATGCGATCGCAGAGAAAGTCAATGCGAGCAGGACGCCAATTCGAAGTGCAATTATGAAGTTGGAATCAGAAGGATTGGTTAATGTTATTCCGAATAAAGGTGCATTCATCGTTCAGCCGACGATTGAAGAGATGGTTCAAGCCTTTGAAATGAGAAAATCACTAGAGGAAATGGCGATTCAAAAAGGGTTCACTCATCTTGCTGCGGATGAAATCAAACAACTTAAACAACTTCTTAATGAAATGAAGATGGCTTATCAGGAACGTAAGATCGTCCCTTACCAAGAGAAAAATAATGAGTTTCATCTTGTTTTAGCGAATGCTAGTGGCAACAGCTATTTAATTGAATTTATGAAAAAGATTTTGAGTCAGATTACCATCTACATGGTTCTTTATGATGTTTTTAATGGAAAATCTAATAACGAAGAACTCGACATTCTTGAGCACGAGCAGATGATTCTTTACATTGAAAACGGAGAAAAGGAAAAATTAAAAAACTTAATTCTTCAACACCTTGATAAAAGTTTAATGAAACTTCAACAGGATAAATTAAATTATCAATCTCTAACAACATTGTTTTAAAAAGAGCTAAAAAAGGGAGATTTTGTATGGGTCAAACAGATTTGCAGGGGAAAGTTATAATCCTAAATGGTACACCCCGATCAGGGAAATCCAGCATCGCCTCTGTCATTCAAAACAATTTTGAAGGAGTATGGATGAATATCGGGGTGGATCGAATCATGGATATGACACCAGAGAAGTTTCAACCAAGCATAGGCTTAAGGCCAGGTGGGGAGCGGCCAGATTTAGAGCCCCTCATTCAGAAACTGTACCTTGCCATGTACAAATCTATTGTAGCATTCAGTCTTGAAGGCTTGAATGTTGTTGTGGATATAGGGCATCATGATGGGTACTCTGTAAAGCGTAAATTTCTTAATCAAGCGGCACAAATTCTTAACGGTACGCCAACATGGTTGATCGGTGTTCGCTGTCCGATTGACTCGGTGATGAAGCGTCGGATTGAGAGTTGGAAAAAGGGTTATACACCTGATGGCAAGGTTCCAACACCTGTAGCACTTTGGCAGCAGCTTGTTCATGAACCTGGTCTGTATGATTTAGAAGTAGATACCTCATTACTCACATCAGAAGAATGTGCTGCTCAAGTGTACGAAAGAGTTTATCAAGGTCCTCCACCTAGAGCACTTCAAAACATACAGAATCTCGAACTTTAGAATAGTTTAACGTTTTTATTTTTGAATACACATGATTTATAATAGTAATCATAATAACTTGTAAAATCTGAGGGATGTACAATTGAAAATGAAAGATAACAAATCTAAATATTATGCGAAAATATCATTAGGAATCATGGGTGGAGGTTTTCTTGCCACCTTTCCCTTTCAGGATTCTATTGCTGGCCAAGTTCTTCAAGGCGGATTTGAAGCAGGTTTAGTAGGAGGCTTGGCAGATTGGTTTGCCGTTACGGCACTCTTCCGTCATCCCCTTGGGCTTCCAATACCGCATACCGCATTACTTCCTAAAAATCGTGATCGGATGCTTAAAGCAATCATTAATATGCTTGAGAACGATTGGTTAACGAAAGAGAGTATCCAAAATAAAATAAAAGATATGAATATATCAGAAAAGGCAGTACTCGAATTAGAGAGAAGGTTGGAATCACCTTCCTTTCACAAAGGGGTACAGTCTTTAGTTATTCATCTCATAAACGAAATTGATCCTGAAAAATTTTCACCCGTTTTAGAAAAAGAGTTAAAAGACTATTTGCATGGTGTGGATATTGAGCCTGTTCTAGACAAAATGGTGAACGAAGTACTTAAAAGGGAACTGGATGCAAAAGCATTAGACTATGTTTTAGTTGAAACTGAAAAATGGTTAAGAAAAGAAGATACAAAGAACAAAATTGGAATCTTTGCTAAACAATTATTAGACAATACGAAGGCAGACGGCTTCATGAAGATGGCTATTCAATCTTTTAGTCAAATGATCAATGCAGAGAAGTTAGGAAACATGTTACAGCCCTTCTTTCTTAAAAGAATCGTGCTTCTTCAAGAGCCAAATAATTCATATCGAACAGCGATTCTTGATAAAATTCACAGTGAGTTAAAAAATGTGAATGAGAGAAGAGAACTAATAGCAGAACTTGGAGACTGGAAGAATAGTATTGTAGAACAATGGAGTCCTACTGATCAGTTAAGTTCACTGATCGAAAAAACGAAGATAAAATTCATTCATCTAGCTCAAGATGAAGAATGGATAAAGCGTCATATAATTACAATGATCAAGAACCAAATTCAAGTGCTTAAAGAAGATGCAGGCAGAATGATGAAAATAGAAGGCTGGATTCAAAACCAACTATCACTCATGGTTGAGAAGTATCATGCTAAGATTGGACAACTGGTTAAAGAAAACCTTGAAAAACTGGATAATGAGACACTCATAAACATTATTGAGAATAATGTTGGGAAAGATCTGCAATGGATTAGGGTAAACGGGGCGATCTGTGGATTTTTGATAGGAGTTCTTTTAACTACCTTTAAGATGGTAGTGTAATTTCTGTAGTTACTTATTGAAATCGTAATTTTTCACCAGTTTAAGGTAAAGAAAAGACCGATCAAAGGTTTGTTTGGTAACCATTTGATCGGTCTTTTCTGATGTTTACTTACATTTAACTTAAAGATTTATCCGATACGGGTGATGAAAGTCTCATTAATGTAGAAGGTTGTCCGAATTTCATAGAATCATCTATGAAACATTCTAGAGATTGTACGGAATGAGTGACTACTTTAATGAGATAGTTATATTGTCCAGCTAAACGGTGGCATTCAATCACATCAGGATGTTCTTTGCAGAATTCAACAAAAGGCTTACATTTTGTATTGTCATACAGAATAAACGCCATAATCGGTTTATTCATTTTTTCAGGATTAATAATCGCCTTATAACCTTCAATAATTTGTTTATCCTCAAGCTTCTTTACGCGTTCATGAACGGCAGGATTCGAAAGACCAATTTTCTTTCCTAATGCCGTTATTGATGTGCGAGCATCTTGCTGCAAGTGTAAAAGGATCTCTTTATCAATTTCGTCCATCTTTTTCTCCTCGACTTTAAATATTCAGGTATAATTCATCTTTTTCCGAGAGTTTTAATGAAAATCATTGGAAATAGCGTAATTATTCCATGTAAAAGCATTTCTGGAAAAAATATAATATATGTAGTGAGTAATTACAACAAAAAGGGGTTATAAGCTATGTTAGAGATGAGAAAGAAATGTGAAAAATGTTCAGTTGAGCTTCATGATCAGTCGGATGCATACATATGTGTTCATGAATGTACGTACTGCGAAACATGTACGTCGGAAATGAATCATATTTGCATGAATTGTAACGGTGAATTAGTTAGACGTCCAAAACCGGGAGCGCAAATTGTAAGTTGTCCATTAACTTAATGATGGGATTTTAAGTATCTCCTTAAGCTATTCATAAAAAAATGACTAGAATGGGTTTAATAGTTTACGAGTTTGGTAATATTACTAATAACAATAAACTCATTTTAGGAGGAACTAAAATGCTAACGACAACTGTAAACTTGACTGAATATGCTGGGAACAAGGATTTTGACTTAAATGGTTACATATCTCAATTAATTTCTACACCTTCACAAAAGAAATAACAAATGGCAGCCTGTAAGGCTGTTTTTTTGTTTTACACAATAAATTCCATAAAACTGTTAGAGAAGAATCATTGGAAAACCCTACCTCTTTAAGTAACATGAAAAAATAAAGTTAAGATATTAGGAGGTAATATGATTCTAGATACAGATTTTAAGTGGTTTATGTTTATTAATGAACGTGTTTCAACCTATCCGCTAATAGATAATTTAATGATTTTCTTTGCCGAATACGTTCAATATGCATTTGTTTTATTATTGATTATGCTGTGGTGGAGAAATAAAAAGAATGATAGGGTAATCGTCTTTCAAGCCTTGTTTGCATTCTCATTATCATACTCAGTGAATCGACTGTTTGAGTTGTTCCTCTATCGAGAGAGGCCATTTATAACTCATGCCATCGTACAATTGGTAGAGCATGCTGCGAACTCGTCTTTTCCTAGTGATCACGCATCTTCAGCAATATCAATTGCTGTAACGTTAATGTTGGTAACATTAAGGTATAGATATTTCTGGTGTTTGTCCGCTGTCTTAATCACATTTTCAAGGGTATGGGTGGGGGTTCATTATCCATTCGATGTAATGGCTGGCGCATTGAACGGGGTCTTAATCGCACTTGTTACACATTTTTTACTTATTAAAATGAAACTCATCGCTCAATTTCTCAGAAGACCTGTTTTTAATCCATATTAATACACATCCAAAATACCAGAGGCTGAGTTATTATCTTAGCCTCTGGTATTAAGATTTGCTCTAAAGTAAAATCATTTCTTTGTTCCTTTGATAGACACTGTATGAAAACCCCTAGAATCAGGACCTCTTACTAATGAAACATCCTTAAAGCCAGTTTCCATCATGAATGGCATTACTTGATTTTCTGAGAGATTCTTTACACCTTGCCACGTTTCATTTTCCTTACCATTTGAAAAAGTAATAACGACCATTCCACCTGGCATAAGAACTCTATAAATTTCGGAAACAATTGTATTAATATCATCCCAAAAATAGATCGTCTGAATGCTGTACACTTTGTTGAACATCTTGTCAGGAAACGGAAGATCATTAAAATTCGCTTGAATCAGTTTTGTTCTCTCATTATTCATTTTCCTTTTGTTGCGTGTGGTAGCCGACCGTATTGCGGTTGCAGAGAGATCAATACCGACAATTTCCTTTACAAGATATCTATCAGTTATCATTTGTATCGCATAGCCTGCACCACAACCAAGCTCTAAGACATGATCTTGATCTTGCAGTTCTAATAAACCTATGGTCCACTCTGTTTCAGGTTTGTGTTGTCTGACCATCTTTTCTACAATATAAGTACCAACCAGCCCTTTTGGCGTTTGATAGTTCTGATCAATAAACTCTTTTATTGAAGTAAGGAATTTCATTGTTTTCTCCTTTAGTATAAAGCTAGTAAAGTTACTTATTCGCTCTATTCGAAATATAACCCTTTAAACGTAGGTTGAGAAATAGGTAAGGCTAACAAAGCACATTAAACGTAATAGATTGGATAACGGAAAAACTATAATGAATGATTTAGAAAATGAGCAGAGGTGATAGTATGAAAGAAATCATTCAACTTTTTTTGGAAACAGAAATTTCCGATCAAGACTATTATGATGGAATCTTGTCTTTTATCCTTTCTAGTAATATTAGACGTGGCGAGTATGAATGCAACCAGTTTATCATTAAGAAAATGGATTTAAATAACTTTCTGGTATTTGAAGAATTTGAGATAAACAAAAAACGCGAAATTCATAATGCATTTTCTATATCAAAACATGCATTTACAAAAACGATAAATGAATATGCAAAGAAACAAGGAATTACGGTGAAAAAACATATGGGAATTTCTGATTGAAAGGGAAGAGATAATTGGATAATAAACACGTTAAAATCATTCCTTATATACCTGAATACGCGGAACAAACCGTTAAAATGTGGCGCGACAGTAAATTCAAAGCTATCGGCGTGAATGAAATACATAGTTTTGAAAGTCATATCTATTTCCTGAAGAACATCTTAATTAAAGAATTTATTGTTGAGTTAGCGATCGTTAATGAAAAGGTTGCTGGAATGATCGCTTATCATCAATCAGAAATAAGCCAGCTGTATGTACATAATCATTTTCAACAATTAGGGATTGGTAAAACATTGCTACAACGAGCAAAGGAACAATCTACCGGAAGGCTAACTTTACGCACATTTGAAGTGAACAAGAACGCACAACGTTTTTATGAAAAGAATGGGTTTACGGTTATTGGAAGAGGACATGAGAATGAAGAGAATTTGCCTGACCTCCTGTATGAGTGGAAAGCATCAGTATGAATGACTAAGGAAGATGCATAATCTAAAATGTTATTCTTTGTTTCGAAGTACAGAATGTTTTTTAAAATAAAAGTTTGGAAAAAAGTGCGCTTTTCAAGAAGTGCACTTTTTTTATAGTTAATTGGAAGAAGAAGGGATTATCGATTGAAGTTTAGAATTAATCCCTATACTCATGTCCAACCAATGAGGAGATAAGGAGATGTTCGATAAATTTAGGTTTGATACCATTTATGATGAACAGAATGCGATAACACCTTTAGTCGTGATGATGTGTGGCGTAGCCGGTTCTGGGAAAACTACTTTTTCACAACAGTTAGAGAAGAATGGTTTTGTTCGTCTCTCAATTGATGAAGAAATATGGGCTACCCATGGTCGTTGGGGCATTGACTTTCCTATGGAAAAATTCGAAGAATACAGAAGAGACGCAGAAAATAAATTACGTCAGAGGCTAATTAAGCTCATTCACAATAAACAACAAGTGGTCATCGATTTTAGCTTTTGGGATCGATTAAGAAGGATCGAATATAAAAAGCTAATTGAAGAAGCTGGAGGCAAATGGATGTTGATCTATATAAAGGTTCAGCCGGATGAGTTACGAAAGCGCCTAAAGTTACGAAACAAACGCTTTGATGCAAATTCTTTTCCCATTTCTGAGGAACGATTGGCTTCTTATCTTAATGGTTTTGAAGTTCCAAAGAATGAAGGGGAAATCGTAGTAGAAAATTAAACCAAACATTTGGAAAGGATGTTCATATGTTATCAACTCATTGTTATACCTATAAAACTAAAGGTGGAAGAAAAGTAACAATAAGGAAGGCTTCCATACATGATGCTGAAAGGATGTTAATGGCTGCTCCAAAAGCATTGGTGGATGCTCCTTATATGCTAAGTACCGTGGAAGACATTGAAAAGTTAAGTCTTGAAGATATTAAAAGGGAGTTGAACTATTACTCCACAAATCCGAATTATCTCAAACTCGTGGCTGAATATGAAAATGAGATTGCAGGGGTGATTGATTTTAAAAACGGAAACAAAGAAAAAGTCGCACATCAAGGTTCTTTTGCGATGACCGTGTTACCCCAATATCGAAATCTCGGTGTTGGAAGAGCACTGGTAGAAACAATGATTTCTTGGGCAAGAAACAATGAAACGATTGAAAAGGTTTGTCTAGAAGTCATGGAAGACAACCACGGAGCCATACACTTATATAAATCACTGAATTTTATTGAAGAAGGAAGAAAAACGAGAGCTGTAAAAATAGATGGCGGATATCAAGATTTAATCCAGATGGCTTTATTTGTTTAATCACTTAAGAGCTTCCATACATCCCTAGAGAATATCTTGATAGTTAAGAAAAGGTGGGTGATGAAGTTGGCATTTGTAATAGCTACAGGAATTTTAGTCGTTTTAGTAATATTGGCAATAAGTCTTACTAAAGGTAAAACAGCAAAAAGAAAACTCATCGTTTGGGGTTCCTACATTATGGTGGGTTTTAATCCGTTTTTAACTTTTCTCATTTCTATTCCAGTTGGTGCAGCAGTTGGTGATGGGTTTGCTGCTGTGGGTATGATGATGTTATTATTACCTGCTTTCTTTGTCATTGGATTGATAACTTTGTTGGCAGGGATCTTTGCAACAAGTAAGGTTGAACATGCATAAGAGCATTACGGAACATTGAATGTATTTCATTTGATGATCCTAGATTCAGAGAATGATTATTGGATTTACAAACGAAATGGTACAATAAAAAGAAAGCTAACGGATATTATCTTGAAAACTTCTGAGGGAGTCCCATACATAAAACCAGAAATTCAGCTTTTATATAAGGGTGGAAGTTCGGTGATACGGGATAAAGATATTCTGGATTTAGAGAATGTCTTACCTACTTTAAATGATGATTGTAGAGAATGGTTAAGAGATTCATTGACCATTCAGTACCCAAACGGGCATCCATGGATCCAACGAATAAACGCGTACATAGAAAGCTCGCATAATAAGAAACGAGAGTAAGGGTGGTGTATCGCTTCCCTTATTTTCTTTTTCTAGAAGTAAAATTTATCAGTAAATAGGTGAAGTCTTATGAGTAAAATCGTCATTTTAGCAGAAAAACCATCACAAGCTAAGGCTTATTCAGATGCCTTTACAATAAAAAAGAAAGATAAAACGTTTATCGAATTAAACCCATGCAGCACCTTTCCAAATGGCGCAACCATTACATGGGGAATCGGGCATTTAGTTGAACTGAAACAACCTAAAGAATATAAATCAGAGTGGGGAACGTGGCGCTTGTCTTCTCTACCAATCTTACCTGAACGCTATGAATTCAAGGTCGCAACGGGAAAGTATGAACAGTTTAACGCGGTAAAACGCTTATTTAAAGAAGCGGATATCATCATTAACGGATGTGATGTGGATCGTGAAGGTTCGAACATCTTTTATTCGATCTACCATATGACAGGTGTGAGAGGCAAAACCATTAGACGACTGTGGATTAACTCTCTAGAAGTCGATGAGGTTCGTAAAGGATTTTCTAACCTTCATGATAATGAGAAGGATCTATTGCTTTATGCTGAAGCCAAAACACGTCAGATTTCTGATTGGCTCGTTGGCATGAACGGAAGTCGCCTTTATACGTTACTTTTACAGCAAAAGGGATTCACGGATAGCTTAAGCATTGGTAGGGTGCAGTCGCCAACAACGTACTTGATCTACCAGAGGCACCTCGAGATCGAGAATTTTGTGCCGAAACCTTTTTATGAGATTGAAGGGAACTTTACGGCCGCAAACGGAAAGTATAGAGGCAAAGCGAAAATTAAAAGTGAAAAACAAGTAGAAGTCCAACAGCTGCTAGAAAAGCACAGGATTACCGGCAAAGATACGTGTATTATTAAAGCTGTTTCAAAAAAGGAAATGCGAATAAAATCTCCAAAGTTGCATGCCCTCTCAACATTGCAGGCAACAGCGAACAGAAGATGGAAATACAGCCCGAAGAAGGTTTTGGATACCGTTCAGAAGTTGTACGATAAGAAAATCCTATCGTATCCGAGAACAGATACCCAATACATTACCGAAAATGAGTTTGCCTATCTATCGGCGAACCTTGAGTCTTATCAAGATCTTATAGAGAATCGGTTTGATGCAGCTTCCAAACGTCCTAGTAAAAGATATGTAGACGGATCGAAGGTTCAAGAACATTATGCCATCATTCCGACAAAACAGGTTCCAACTCGTGCGAAGATTCAAGGATTATCGATAGAAGAAAAGAACATTTATTTTGAAGTGTTGAACACTACTCTTGCGATGTTTCATCATGATTACGTGTATGAAGAGACAAAAGTAACAACGAGTGTGAACGGCTTGGACTTTGAATCAGTAGGAAAAACAGAGATCAACAAAGGATGGAAAGAACTTTTTAACTATGGATCAAAGGACAAAGAAAACCCAAATGCTAAAAAAGATGAAAACGCAGCACAAGCTCTTCCTAAACTTGAAAAAGGGGAAGAAGTAAAGAGTATTATCAAAATGAAGGAAGGGATGACTAGCCCTCCGAAACCTTATACAGAAGGTCAACTCATCTCGATGATGAAAACGTGTGGTAAGTCGGTCGAGAATGAAGAAGAAATGGAAATTTTGAAAGAAGTAGAAGGCTTAGGTACTGAGGCAACGCGAAGTGGAATCATTGAAACCATTAAAAAGCATCAATACATTGAAGTGAAGAGGAACATTGTACACATAACCGAAAAAGGGAAAATTCTGTGTCAGTCCATAGAAGGCAATCTGCTTTCCAGTCCATCCATGACCGCTAAATGGGAAACCTATTTGAAGAAGATTGGAAACGGAAATGGGACACCTCAAGCTTTCTTAGGAAGTATCGCAAAGTTTCTCAATAAATTGATTGAAGAAGTACCTGGACAATTGAATGCTGCACCTATCCAGCAGAGCATTGATGGAGTGAAGAATGTGAGTCAGAAACCGATTGCTACTTGTCCACGGTGTAAAAAAGGAAAGATCAGCGTAAGTCGGTCTTATTATCGATGCTCGGAACATGTTAATGGCTGCAAACAAACTTTTCCAGGGAAATTACTCGGTAAGACGATTACCGAAAAACAGGTAAAGGATCTTTGTACGAAAGGGAAAACAAGTCTTATTAAAGGTTTTAAACCAAAAGCGAAAGAAAAGAAAAAGTTCAGTGCGACGCTCATTTTGAAAGATGATTTCACGATAGGTTTTGAGTTTGCTAATAATCAGTTTGTAAAGAAGTAAAGATTGATTTGGTTTAGGAGAGGTAGAAAGAATATTGCTACTTTCGCTCTCTGTTAAGTTCATCATAATTTGAAGACTCGTCTGAGACGAGTCTTTTATAAACAGTAAAAATTTATTTTTGGAAAACAGTTGACATTTCTGGTACTCAGTCATACAATGTAGAGGTAATAAGTAATACTAAATAGCAATCGTGACTTTAACTCTATTTTTTTTACAACGGTACTAAGTCATACTTATTATAGGTCAGATGAAATAAGGAGGCTTTTAACATCGAAAACTTAACAGAAATGCTTAAAGGTTCACTTGAAGGCTGCGTGTTGGAAATTATCAGCCGTCATGAGACCTATGGCTATGAGATTACACGCCGCTTAAACGATCTTGGATTTACAGAAGTAGTGGAGGGGACAGTATACACAATCCTCGTCCGATTGGAAAAGAAGAAACTAGTAGACATCGTCAAGAAGCCATCAGATATGGGACCACCTCGAAAGTTTTACACGCTTAATGAAGCTGGCAGACAGGAACTTGAATCATTTTGGAGAAAATGGGATTTCGTTTCTTCAAAGATTAATGTATTGAAATCACAATAAACTCATAAAGTGTTTCGGTAGCATGATGAATGGATAAAAGGAGGAAAGAAATATGTTGGAATGGATTAAAAAGATGATCGGTGATAAGAAAGAATACAAAATGATGATGGCTCGTGTTGAAGCTCTTCCAGAGGATTATCAATTTGTATTTAAAAAGATTCAAACGTATATGTGGAACTTTTCATCTGGAAACGGTATGGATATGCTGCACATCCAATATGAGTTAATTGATTTGTTTGAAGCAGGAGCAGCTGAAGGAAGACCCGTGCTCGACATTACTGGAGAAGACGTGGCATCTTTCGCAGATGAACTCGTAGCAAACGCTAAAACCTATTTTGCTAAATATCGTGAAGATCTGAACCAAAGCATTAAGAAGGAATTAGAAAAAGAGTAACATATATGGCTGAATAGCTTGAAATGGGAACTATTCAGTTGTTTTTTTGCACGGTACTAAGTATTACTTATTATCAGTGTTACTGAATAGTGGAAGTCATAATTTATTAGGAGGAAAAACATGAATCAAACAGCGATTTCTATAAAACGCTTGAAAAAGTCTTTCAAAGATAAGGAAGTTTTAAAAGGAGTAGATCTTGAGGTGCAGAGGGGTGAGATCTTCGCATTGTTAGGATCAAATGGAGCGGGAAAGACAACGATCGTCAACATTCTTTCTACGTTGATGAAAGCGGATGAAGGGGAGGCGATAATCTGCGGATTCGATGTCGATTATCAACCCGATGGAGTTCGTCAAAGCATTAGTCTAACAGGGCAGTTTGCAGCTATAGATGGAATGCTTACTGGGCGGGAAAATCTGATGATGATCGCTAAGTTAAGAAGTATTCACAACCCAGCTCAAGTAGCAGATCAATTACTTGCAAGACTCAGCTTAACGGAAGCTGCGAACAAACGAGCGGACCAATATTCTGGTGGGATGAAACGAAGGCTAGATATTGCCATGAGTCTAATCGGGGCACCGGACGTCATTTTTCTTGACGAACCCACAACAGGACTTGATCCTGAAGCACGTATTGAAGTTTGGGATACCGTTAAGGAACTTGCTAATGGTGGCACGACCATATTGCTGACCACACAATACTTGGAAGAAGCCGAGCAACTCGCGAATCGTATCGCGATATTACATGGTGGGAAAATCATTAAGACCGGCACGCTGCAAGAACTGAAAGAGATGTTCCCGAAAGCTATAGTGGAGTACGTTGAGAAGCAACCATCACTAGAGGATATTTTCCTCAACATCATCGGTAAAAAGGAGAGTGTGTAAATGAAAAGTATAACAGGAACTTTATTAGGTCGATTAATGCGTAATATCATGCGAAGTCCGGATACGATTATAACAGTGGCTATTACGCCGATTATGATGATGTTATTGTTTGTTTATGTATTTGGTGGTGCCATTGAGACAGGGACAGACAACTATGTGAATTACTTATTACCGGGAATTTTGCTGATGGCGATCGCATCAGGCGTGGCTTATACGTCTGTTCGACTGTTTACAGATGTGAAGAGTGGATTAATGGCTCGTTTTATAACCATGCCAATCAAAAGATCATCCGTATTGTGGGCACATGTTTTAACCTCACTTGTTTCTAATGCACTTACGATCTTGATTGTTATTTTAGTCGCCTTGCTGATGGGTTTTCGTTCTAACGCGGGACTTCTAGATTGGCTTTCTGTAGCGGGGATACTTAGTCTGTTTACACTAGCACTAACATGGCTTGCCGTTATTCCAGGCTTAACAGCAAGTTCAATGGAAGGAGCTACCGCTTATTCGTACCCGCTCGTATTCCTACCCTTTATCAGTTCAGCATTCGTTCCAACAGAAACGATGCCTAAGATTGTCCGGATCTTTGCTGAAAATCAACCCGTTACTTCCATTGTAAACGCCATTCGTGCACTATTGTATGAGGGACCCGTTGGAAATGATATCTGGATTGCGCTTGTTTGGTGTATCGGAATTATGGTGATTGCTTACTTCTTTGCTAGTAAAAAGTTCAAACGGCAGTTGGGATAATGAAGTGAACAACAAAAAGAGACAAAGCGAGAGTTGCTTTGTCTCTTTCGTTATTAGTTTTTAAAAGGAAGGTCATCTTCTGAAGAAGATTGATAGCCGTCTCCAATGATATAGATACTCTGGTTATCTGGAGCAGAAACTTTGGTATATAAAACATTTTTCGGAGATAATACTGTGCTGGCTGTACCCGCTTTTATAATGTTAGAACTTGACCCTAATGTTGGAGAGTATTGATAATAAGTCGTGTCTGTATCGATTTCAAGGTGAAGGTGCGGCCCCGTTGAATACAAACCTGTATTTCCATAGTTACCTAATCGCGTATCTTTTGTAACACTTTGTCCTTTAGACACAGCAATTGAAGCTAAGTGATTATAACGGAACACAAGATCTTTCGTTGCTTTCGTTGAATGAATGTATGCTGCAGGATATTTCACAATGACGGTGTTTCCTAAAACGTTATCGTAGCCTGTAGCTAAGACTTTTCCAGATCCACTTGCCCAAACCGCTCTGCTGCTGTTAGAGGATGTTAAGTCCCATCCATAGTGTTTGAAACCAAATTTCTTCTGGTAGTTAGCATTTAGAAACCCGGCCGTAATATACGCGTTGTTGATCGGTTGAATCAACTTTTGAGCTGCCGAGGCAAACGATGGAGCAACGAGCACGAGTGAAAAAACAAACAGTGTGACTAGACTTAGAAACTTTTTCATAATAACTCTCCTCCTCTTAATGTGTTCCAATATAATACAGAAAAGGAAATGTGTATATGAATTTAAGAGAGGTTGTTGAAAAATGATCATGTCTTACTATAGAAGCATTTTCGCATGATCCATCTTTAGTAGTTTTAGTATGAATCTATGTAACTACTTAAGTAATTTAAAATAGTTGAAGGGTTTTGAAGGATTTATTTAAACAAAAAGGATAAAGAGAAGTTCAATCGAATATTTCTTATGAGCTAAAATGAACTCTTGGAGGAAGCGATTATGAAGGTGAATAGAATCGATCATGTGAGTATAAATGTAAACAATCTTTCTGAAGCGAAAGCTTTTTTCCTTGATATAGGTCTTGAAGTAAAAGCGGAATGGGAACTTGAGGGAGACCAGTTGGACAGGATTGTTGGACTAAAGAATGTTAGAACACGTTGTGTAGGACTAGGAATGCCTGACGGTCACACTTGGTTAGAGCTCGTCAAATATTATACGCCTGCAGATGAATCTCACCCACAACTACATTCTCCAAATACACTAGGCATTCGGCATATTTGCTTTGCTGTTGAGGACCTTGAGGCTATTATTGCTATTTTGAAAGAGAAAGGCATAGAGACTTTTAGTGAGATCGAGCAATATGAAGACAGCTACAGACTTTGCTATGTTCGTGGTCCCGAGGGGATTATTCTAGAGTTAGCGGAGAAAATCGTGTAATTTAAAAGACCAGACTAATAATCTGGTCTATTTTAGCTGGCTAGATTAGGGTTTATTCCAAGTTACGATTAAGAAAAAAACAGTGATTATCACGATTAATCCAGATAAGGTTAGCGTCAAAATACTTGCCGTTTTCCATTTTCCTTTACTTGAGAAAAGTGTTAAGATCCAGGCAACAATATAGCCCCAAAGCGCAAACCATGCATAAGAAGCTGCAAAGAATTCAATATATTTTCCAAGCCAAGTTGGTATCAAACCCACGATAAAAATGATTATTGCAAATAACCCCATGTACTTTTTCATAAGTGGTTGCACCTCTGTTTATGGTATATGTTACTAAATTACCATATTATGTATGTTAGTGGTGAGAAATTTACTGCCTTTCAAGAATTAATTTGCCTTAAAGTAAAATTTAGTCAAATAGTAGTAAGCAACGAAAGGTCTCACATGGTAAAATAAGGTACATTATCAAGCGAGAGGAAATCTACTTATGTCATATGTTATTCAATTTGTTTTAGCAGTTATTGTGTTTCTTGTTTCAACGTTTTCAGCATGGTATGAAGGAAGTGAATTAAGAGATACACAGTGGGAATGGAAGTACTCGGCTATTTTTTCGAAATGGAAACATGGAACGGTAACAAACGTCTCTGAGATATCAGGATTTGATCATTTCATTTATGCCGCAAAATTTAAACCACTGTTTCCAATACTCATGACAATCAGTTTACTGTATATCCTTGTACTACTGGCTACATGGCTTTTAAGTAATCACACAAACAAACTGAGCTTGTTTTTCACCATACTCGGTCTTACATTATTTGTGGCTAGTTCGTTAACCTTTAGATCTCCGACTGTGGGTCTGGAATGGTTTACTTGGCTGTTTCTGTTAGCTGGAATGTCGAGTAGCATTGTTGCAGTAATATTGAGGATAAAATTTACATCGAACAATCAAGAGGCATTTTAAGCATGGATAAACATTATAAGACTGCATTTCCTCTAGAAGAGGAAGTGCTTTTTTATTATAGAACTAAGTAATTTCGGCTATGTAATTTAATATGATGGTGATAATCTCAGTATGGAAAATAAAGAAAGAATAGAAAAAATATCAAAAACTCAGTTTCTCCTTCTATTATGATAGTAGTGAGGTGAGCAGGATGTATAGTGAAGTCACGAAGGAGACCATTCGTTATACATTCGTTATATTGAAGAACATTTGCAAGATGTCTGGTTTCTAGAACATTATGCAAAGTAGGTTATTCGATACTTAATATTGAAAATTATGGTAAATTAAGAGAGTGACAATACTTTAACGACTGGAGCTGCGGTAAATGATCTTAAATACATACACAGCAGGAGATGGAGAACCTATTGTTTTCATTCATTCAGGAGGTATGACGGGTTTAACAGAGTATGAGGAGCAAAAGGATTATTTTGCAGAAAATCATTTTAAAGTGATAAGACCTGATTTAAGAGGTCATGGAAAATCTGAAGGAACTCTTGAAGATTATTTCAATCAATGTGTGATTGATTTAAAGGACACACTCGATTCGTTAAACATTGATGAGTGCCATATTGCAGGTGTGTCTATTGGTGGAGTTGCAGCATTAATGTTTGCCAAAAGATATCCTTCTAGAGTTCAGACGCTAACATTTTCTGGTGTATTCCCAAAACAACCTGACAACTGGGAAGAACTTAGTAGACAAGAAGCAGAACATCATAAAAATCTATTCGATAATCCAGAGATTGTAGAAGCACTTAATCAAATGCATGGAAACAATGATTGGAAAGCATTGCTTGAATCATTTAATTCAGTTGATTTTTACCCTTTTCACGAAACGGGTGAACTTTCAGATGTGACAGCTCCCATCTTGTATATGGTAGGTGATAGGGAAGAACTCGAAGTGGAAGCAGCGGTTACGTATAAGAAATTACATGCTAACACGCAAATAGCTGTCATCCCATTTGCTGGACACTTGGTACATAGAGAGCAACCGGATTTATATTCAAGAACTTTATCTGCGTTTATAGAGAACAGTAAAGTTTTAATCTAAGAATGAGGATTAGTATATGAAAGAAATCATTTTAGTAGGGACTTATCATTTTGAACAGCAGAAAATAATAGTAGCCGATAAAATAAATGAAATTATAGAACTAGTTGACTATTTAATGAATTTTAATCCATCTAAAATAGCATTAGAGTGGGAAATGACACAGAATGAAGAGTTAAATAGAGAATATGAGCAAACAGATGATAACTACCCCATATGCGAAATTCATCAGATTGGATTTAGATTAGCACAACGACTGCAACACGAAAGGGTATATGCAATAAATTGGACAGGAAATTTAACTGAAGAAGATTTAACTGATCTCAACAAATCAGTTAAGTTTTATCCAAACATTGAAAGTGAGATGTTTAGTTTATTAGAACAAACACCTGAGATAAAATCTGATGTGAGTATACTCCACTCATTTAAAGAGATAAACGATACCAGCTACATTAAAGAGCTAGAGAAATTGTATTTATCTTTTGTGGAAATAGAAGATGAAAAAGGAGAAAAGGTAGGTTTCTCCTTCTTAAATAAATGGTATGAAAGAGAACTCATGATTTTTAAGAATTTGGTTGAGCTCGTGACAAATCATGTTGATGAACGTGTACTTTTGGTAATAGGTGGTGATCACCTTTGGTTGTTAAGAAAATTATTTGAAGGTTGTGGATGGAAAGTGATTAATCCGTTTACAAGTATAGAATAACTACTCATAGAATTTTAAAGACTCGCCAATGACGAGTCTTTTTTTTATCTATCTTTTTTCATAACCTTCCAAAACTCTTTAGCAATTATCTTATATCCCTTAACGTTTAAATGGTTATCCTCAGGATTTGGCATGTATTTCTCAAAATCAGAATCGATAACATGAGCTGTAGGCACATAGGTATCACCGTTTTCTAAAGCTCTGACTTCTATTTCATGATTCAAGGACTCAAAAAGGGGAACAAGGAAATCTTGAACTTCTTCTGGATAATAAGCAAAGGGATTGTAATAGCCCATGATATAGATATCTGCTTTAGGATTTAGTTCGTCAATCGTTTGTAAGGTCGTGTTTAAATTTGAACTTGCTGCTGCAATTCCTTGTTGGGCGGTTGATGGTTCGGATAATAGTTTTTGAAAGAGATCGTTAGCCCCAATAGTAATTGTAATATGAGTAGCCTTGCGTAGTTCTTTACGAATACGGGAGTTGTTTTCAACATCGTCCTTTAATTGCTCTGAGAGATACCCCGAAATTGAAAAGTTATCATAGTCTTTGAGTTTCGAGTTCGAACGCTGAAACATATTTCTTAACATATCGGGATAACTTTCATCATAGCCACCATAAGGCGTCATTCCTGCAGCTATAGAATCCCCTAATGCAACATATTCTACATGTTTCTGTTTCGAAGGGTGAGCCCAAGTAGATGAACTGCAGCAGAATATTAGACCGAATGTGATCAAACTAGCCATACGTTTCTTCATCGTGATCCCTCTTTTCAATAATTTGTTCGTTCTATTTCATTATAAAAGCAGCGTTGTTAAGTATCCTGTCATTCTATGCTTTCAACGAACAGGTTCGAAAAGAGAATAGTAGCAGGTTTATATGGAAGAGGAGCGAAGATATACCTTTAAATAATTGCCAGGATGATAGAGGTGGTACAGTATGGAATGGATCAAACGGATGGAAGCGGCGCTAGATTATATGGAGAGTACGATGGAGGAACCTTTAAATATCAACGCAATTGCAAAAATAGCATATTCTTCGCCATTCCATTTTCAGCGGATGTTCTTTATGATTTCGGGCATGACAGTAGGGGAATATGTGCGAAAACGCAAATTGACTTTAGCCGCACAAGAATTAGCCTGTGGTTCATCAAAAGTAGTTGATGTTGCATGGAAGTTTGGATATAAAACACCTGAATCTTTTTCTAAATCATTTCGTAAAATCCACGGTATTTCTCCATCAGAAGCTCGTCGATCAGGAGCGCCGTTAAAGGCTTTTCCGCGGTTATCGTTTCAATTAACCATTTCTGGTGATCGTGAAGTGGATTATCTAATAGAAAAGAAAGAATCGTTTACAGTGTTTGGCAAAGCGACAACTCTAGCTTGTGGAAATGAAGGAAGAACTCGACAAGATTTCTGGGGAGAGTGTAAGCGCAATGGAACCATTGAGGATATCTATCTAGAATCCATAGACACTTCCTTACTAGGTCTAACTTTAAATTTTGATGAAAATTTCACTTATATGATCGGATGCGAACCAAAGTCAGTTACCGTTTCTGATACGTTTACTATTACGAAGATTCCATCAGCTACTTGGGCAGTTTTCCCGTGCCCAGGACCACGTCCTGAAGCTATATTACATGGGTTTCGTCAAATCTACCGAGAATGGTTTCCTGCAACCGACTTTCAACATGCTGGTTTGCCAGAGATTGAGGTTTATTTTACAGGGGAGATACAGAATAAAGCTGAAATATGGATTCCGGTCGTAAATAATTAATAACGTTTATGTATGTAAGCCTAACTTCATAATTGAAGTTAGGCAATTGGTTGTTAGCCAATTCTTTTCTTGTTCTTTTTACTCTTACGCACTTTTTTATCTGCCAACAAACCGTTTAATAAACTTAAGAAACTTCGCATAAAAGACACCCCATTATCTTTAAATACATTCTAGAGAATGAATACTCTCTATTCCATAGTTTATGATGAACATCTTACAAGGGATTGGACAAACTCATTATCTATTTTAAATTTTCTACTCTATAAAACTAGTAAATGTACAAACACTTTAATAGACTTCATCATACTATGAATAATAGGGGTGATGAAAATGGTGAAAATATTTATTGATCCGGGTCATGGTGGTACTGATCCAGGAGGGGTTGCGAATAACCTCACAGAAAAAACGCTAACTTTAAAAATAGGACTTCGAATCAGAGATATTCTACTAGCGGAATATAACAACGTCTCAATCCTGATGAGCAGGACAACAGATGTTACGAAGTCATTAATAGAACGAACAAATGCTGCAAATGCTTGGGGAGCTGATTTTTTCCTTTCCATTCATACGAATGCGGGTGGGGGAACAGGATATGAAGATTACATCTATCCAGGCTCTACAGCACCCACAACGACGTACCAAGATCTTGTACATGCAGAAATTTTGAAACTCGTGAATTTCAGTGATCGTGGACAAAAGACAGCAGATTTTCATGTGTTACGTGAATCAAACATGCCTGCACTTTTAACAGAGAACGGTTTTATTGATAACGTGAATGATGCAAATAAATTGAAAACAGCTTCGTTTATCGAAAGTATTGCGCGTGGACATGTGAATGGGATTGTGAAGTGCTTTAACCTTCCTAAGAAAGCGATCTATCACACAGTGGTAAGTGGAGATACGGTCTATGCTCTTAGTCAACAATATGGAAGTACCATTCAGCAGATTAAAAGCTGGAACAGTCTTGATAATAACTACAGCATCTATCCGGGTCAGGTTTTGAGAGTGAAGTAATACCAAATACACTAAAGCTAAAGTGTATTTGGTATTTTTTTTTGACAACTACGCCAGCTTTATTCCTTTTCTATAAGCTTCAAAGAATGCGAATGCTAAAAACGTAAAAGCTCCCCATAAGATCCAAGCTGCACCATAACTTACTTGATCTGAATTCGTACCATAAACCCAAGTTCCCCAAGTAAGTACAATTCCATCAAAAAATGTGGCTGTAGCAAGCCCTAAACTGATACCTGGAACAATTTGAGTGGGCTTAAGTCCTGCACCTTTTACAATAAGCAAAACAGATAGCCAAGATATTGGTAAGGCAAGTATGAAAGAAATCAGACTTCCCGTCTCGCCAAATAACCCAAAGGCATACCCAAATTTAACTGCCATTGCGCCACTAAACCAAAAGACAATTCCGAATGCCATTAAGATTCCAGTTTGTTTCATACTAAAAAAGCGTGTTTTCTCTGATTGCATAACTTCTGCTACTGCATTATTCTTCATCATCTAAATCCCTCCTGTTTTAAAAATGTAGCACTTGCTACATAATAAAAATGTAGCATATACTACATAAAAAATGCAACGAGGAAACTATGATGAAAAAAGGCGAACTACGTAAACAAGAACTACAAGATAAAATGGCTGAACACATTCTGTCTAGTGGTCTTCAGGCCATAAGTTTAAGAAATTTGGCAAAAGCAGCTGGAACGAGTGATCGGATGCTTCTTCATTATTATCAGGACAAAGAAGAGCTTATGACTGAGGTATTGACACAGATTTCTGATAACCTGATTACCATTCTGGAACAAGCACAAACAACACCTATTCCGTTTAATCAATTGGTGCCGCATCTATATCTATTAATAAAGGAGCCTGTAGTAAAGCCTTATATTCAGCTGTGGCTTGAACTAATAGCACTTGCTTCAAAAAAAGAAGATCCCTATTTTTCAATTGCAAAACAAATAGGTGATAGCTTTATCCATTATTGCTCTGAACTCATTCAAGCGGATGAGGAAGAAAAAGAGAAGCTAGCACCTTTAACATTCATCATTGTTGAAGGCATTGCTATGCTTGATGCGATTGATTTTGATCAAAAAATTGGAAAGGCATTAGAAGGTCTTTCTGATTTTCAGAAATAGTGAGGTTGTCGTGGAAGAAAAAAAACGGTATGAAAACTGCAACCTGCAACAGCCCATGTGTCTGCAGGCTTTTATTTTGGGAAAATGTTATAGGTTTATCGGCTCATGACAAATATAGAATATCCTTTTTTCACACCATTCACACCAAAATTAGTCCTATCTGCTCATTAAATTAACCCAACTCATATCCTCTTCCTATTTATAAAAGTTTTTGAGATGATTAATTCAGCGAAAAAACATAATTTACCAAGTGATGGAGTAAGGTGACATGCAGTGCAGATTTTACTTCTTCGTTTGGAAAGAAGGAAAAGGAAGGTAGAACATATGAAAAGCACGGGGATTGTGAGAAAAGTAGATGAGTTAGGAAGAATCGTTATTCCAATTGAATTACGACGAATGATGAATCTTGACATTAAAGACGGTATCGAGATTTTTGTAGAGAATGACCGCATTATTTTAAAGAAATACATACCGAATAACTCGTGCGTGATTACAGGAGAAGTGACAGATCAGAATGCCACGTGTGCAGGCGGAAAGTTTGTACTCAGTCCGAATGGTGCAAAAGCACTTTTAGAAGAATTAGAATTAAAGTTTTAAGTGTGGAGGAACACCAGTGACAACAGAACATTCAGTAACCGTTTATCTCCTGTCAGGACCTGCAGGAGTCGGGAAATCAACAACGGCAATCGAGCTTGTAAAAAGTCTATCCAATAGCGCATATCTATCTGGTGATGATATAAGTCATATGCACATAAACGGCAGAGAGAAGCCTTGGGAAAGTAAACAGGAGCATGATTTGATCTGGAATAATATTCTGAAACTTACAAGGAACTTCATTGATTATGGAAGTGACGTTGTTATCGATTACATCATCTTTCCAAAGGATGCTGAATGGTTAAGTAACCAGGTGCGCGACCTTGGTGTTAGGATTAAATACGTAGTTCTTTGGGCAGATAAGGATACATTGGTAAAAAGGGATGCCTTGCGAATTGAAGAAGAACGAATGGGCGAAAGATGTTTGATTCTTTTTGATGAGTTCTTACAGTCAGGGCTAAATCAAAAACATCTTCTTCATACAAGTCTCCTTACTCCTCATGACATACAACATGTCGTCCGTGAGATCGAAACAGATAATCGATTCAAACACATATAAAAAACATGCGGCTAGAAAAGCTGCATGTTTTTTAGTGGAAAGTCGTGCGGAAGATCCTTATTTTTTAAATAATTGTACCCAAGCTCCCTCAAAATAACCTACCCCGATAGAGTCGTAGTTAGAGCTTAAAATGTTCTGGCGGTGTCCAGGACTGTTCATCCAGTCTGTCATAACAGCTTGTGGTGAAGTTTGTCCTTTTGCAATGTTCTCACCTGCAGCAGTGTAATCGATTCCAAAGCTGCGCATCATGTCAAACGGAGATCCGTAAGTCGGTGAGTTATGATCGAAATAGTTATTCTGGATCATGTCTTTAGCTTTTGCTAAAGCAACATTGCTGAGTTCAGCATCAAGTGTTAATGGGGCAAGGCCGGCTTTTTGACGCTCTGCATTTACAAGCTGTGAAACTTGTGTAGCAGTAGAACCGACAGAAGGTTGTGCAGGAGCTGCGGATTTAGGTGCTGACTGTTGTTTAGCAACAGAAGCTGGCAGCTCGATCACTTGACCAGGGTAAACCCAGTTGATCTCTTTGATCTGTGGGTTTGCCTGTTGAATTGCCCATAAACTAACATTTGACGCCGAAGCGATTTTGTTAAGTGTCTCTCCATTAACTACTTTGTGAAGATTTGAAGATGACGGAATGTATAACGTTTGACCAGGATAGATGTTATGGCTCGTCAAACGATTCATTCCGATTACATTTGATACGCTTACATTTTGATGCTGTGCGATCTTCCACAGTGTGTCATTTTGCTGAACCGTATATGGTGTTGAAGCATGTGCTGCAGTTGTCATTACGAGAAAAGCAGCCAATGATAAAGATAATATTTTTAAACGCATAATATCCCCCGAATATCCAGTTCCCCCAACGACTTTCACTATTTAAATGTTCACATAATTTAGACCGCGAAACAACTGGGAATGAGAGAAAAATTTTGTAAATAAATGTATGTAAAAGGGTTTTCGTGTCGGGAAGTCGAAGTAGTCTTACAACAACGATCAGAAAGGGTGGATACTATGAATCTGCACCAAGCAGCAATGGATGGTAATTTGACAGTGGTTGAAGAACTTTTGAAAAACGAAGAAACAAACATAAACGCACTGAGTGAAGGGTGGTCACCTCTTCATCTAGCTGCACACTTTGGACATATGGAGATTGTGAGACTGTTGCTCGAACAAGGAGCTGATGTTCATGTGAAGTCCGGAAATAATATGGCGAACACTCCGCTTCATGCAGCTGCAGCAAATATGAAGAATCGCCAAGAAATGATCAGTCTCCTATTATCACACGGAGCAGACATTAACGAAAAGCAGAGCGGAGGCTGGACCATTCTACATCAAGCCGCTCAGCACAATGATCCTGAGATGATCGCTTACTTTGTTGAAAAAGGAGCAGACCCTTACCTTGCCAAAGAAGACGGGAAAACAGCACTTGAATTGGCAGAGGATGAAGAGGCACATGAGGCAGCTGACATCTTAAGAAACTGCACATTAAATAAAATCTAAAATACAGGATGCTTCCTGTATTTTTCTTTTTCTCATAATTTGTTATTATAGGAAAGGTAGTTTTTTAAGAAGCATAAGTAGGTGGTAATGATGGACTTTCAAGTATTATTGTATTATAAATACGTAACAATCGAGGACCCTGAAGCGTTTAAAGAAGAACATCTTGCTCTTTGTAAAGAAATCGGACTCAAAGGCAGAATCCTTGTAGCGAACGAAGGGATCAACGGAACTGTATCAGGAACGGTGGAACAGACTGAAGCATATATAAAGATGATGAAGAATGATCCTCGTTTTGCAGATACCGTTTTTAAAATAGAGGGATCGAGCGAACATGCCTTTAAAAAGATGAAGGTTCGTGTCCGTCCAGAGCTCGTACACTTAAGTCTTGAAGATGATGTGAATCCAAACGAACTTACTGGCAAGCATCTATCACCAAAAGAATGGTTGGAAGCAATGGAGTCAGAGGATGTCGTGATTCTGGATGCGCGGAACACGTACGAATATGACCTTGGCCATTTCAAGAATGCGATCAGACCGGACGTGGAAACTTTTCGCGAGCTTCCACAATGGGTGAGAGAGAACTTCAGTCAGTTTAAGGATAAAAAAGTCCTTACGTATTGTACGGGCGGCATTCGTTGTGAGAAGTTTTCAGGATTCTTGGTAAAAGAAGGCTTCAAAGACGTTTCGCAGCTCGAAGGCGGAATCATCTCTTACGGATATGATGAAGAAGCCAAAGGAAAGCTGTGGGACGGAAAATGTTATGTGTTCGATGAGCGAATCTCTGTACCAGTTAACCGAACAGGTGAAGAGGTTGTGGTCGGAAAATGTTATCACTGTGGAAACCCTGAAGAACGCTATGTAAAATGCGGAAATCCAGAATGCAACGCGCATCTGTTGATGTGTGAAGAGTGTGAGCATGAGCATAAACGTTCGTGCAGCACAGAATGCAGAGAACATCCGTGGAATCGTTATATAAAAGAATGTGAAGCAGAAAGCGAAAGTTCTCCTTTGTAGGAGGGCTTTTTCTTTTTTGTGAGAGAGTTGATGAACACAGCGTCCACTCATGGTGGAAAATATGAGCGTTGTCTGTTTGAAAGAGACATCGGTGAATAAATACGTAGTAATTATAGATTTTTACGTAGTAATCTTATTTTTTTACGAGGTAATTTCAATTAATTACGTAGTAAATTGATTTTTATCCGTAAACCCCCGAATTGCTATTCCTAATTTTGGATGCCCTGAAGTAATATAATATGTAGGGGGAATAACAATGAACGTAATTTTGAGTTTATGTATGTTGATTTTTATCAGTCTTTCGTTTTACAGCTCAAGTTTCATAACCACTTTTGATTCGAGTTTAAGAGAACAGGTTTTGGCTCTCAGAACAGAATGGTTAAATGAAATGGTGCTAGCTATCACGCATTTAGGGGATGCAAAAGTGCTGGCTGGACTCTGCTTAATCGGTGCAATTGTTCTTTTCATAATGAAACAATGGAGAAACAGCTTGTTACTGATCGGAAGTATTCTGGTTTCTTATGGTCTGAACTTGCTAGTGAAATCCATGTTTCAAAGAGAACGGCCGCTAGATTTCCGCCTTCTTGAAGAAGACGGATACAGTTTTCCGAGTGGAAACGCTATGGTAGGGACAACGTTTTACTTATTTGCAGCCGTTCTTCTCTATCAACGGTATCAAAAGCGCTGGATCCTAGTGTCAGGTGCGCTTCTTCCGTTCCTACTCGGTTTAAGTCGTGTCTATGTTGGTGTTCATTATCCATCTGATATTTTGGCAGGGTTTGCGTTAGGCATCGTTATTGTGATCATTCTTGCCAAACTCACAGATAAACGTATCAAACAATCAAAAAGCGTTAACAGAAACAACACAAATAGAGCTGTATAACATATCAATTATTGTTCAGATTTGGTATAATAAGACGGAATTGTTTACCGAAAGGGTGCAAAGATATGTTACCAATCGTATTTCCAGAGAACAAACTTGAGTACATACCGGCTTTGATTACGCTTGCCCTCTTTACGATTTTTGCTTGGAGAACGGTAGTCTTTTTTAAGAAACATTCTGCAAAAGAGTTAAAGAGAGCACAATTAATAGAAGAAGATTTGTTAAGCCAAGAGCTGAAAAACAAGGACATATGACGAGTTCTTGTTTTTTTTTGAAAAAAATTTATATTTCTATGAATAGGTTTTCAGAATTAACCCATACTACATTTAACGGAAAACAATTCAGTTTTTCGTACATATTATCCCAAAGGAGGGAAATCGCATGGCACGTAATAACAGCAACCAAATCGTGGTTCCTGGAGCACAAGGAGCTCTTGACGCAATGAAACAAGAGATCGCTGCTGAGTTCGGAGTACATCTTGGACCAGACACAACTTCTCGTGCAAACGGATCTGTAGGTGGCGAAATCACTAAGCGTCTTGTAGCTCAAGCGCTAGGCGGACTTCGTTAATCAGTAACCTCCTTGTAAGAAGAAACCCGGAATTCGTTCCGGGTTTTATTTTTTTGTCCAAATATAAATCTCAATACACCCCTAAGAATCATGTATAATGAAAGCGGTGACATACCAGTAATTTGTCGGGGGAGTGGATTTCAATGACAGAACAGAAAAAATTGGACAGCAAAGAAACAGAAAAAGGACTTCACACGGACTTTATCAATCAAATGACGTATGGCGAATACCTGAACCTAGATAAGATCTTGTCTGGTCAGAAAAGGCTTTCCGGTCATCACGATGAAATGTTGTTTATCATTATCCACCAAGTATCAGAGCTATGGATGAAACTCATCCTTCACGAGACGCGTTCAGCAATTTCTTCGATTGAGAGCGGAAATCTTCATTCAGCTTTTAAAATGCTAGCACGTGTTTCAAAGATTCAATCTCAGATCATCGAATCATGGGACGTGCTTTCAACCTTAACGCCAGCAGAATACATGGAGTTTCGCGATAAGCTTGGACAAGCATCAGGCTTTCAATCGTATCAATACCGCATGATTGAATTTGCACTCGGTTATAAGACACCGCACATTTTAGAAATCTACAAAAAAGACGCAGATCTTCATGAACAGCTAACGGCTGCTCTTCATACACCAAGTTTGTACGACGTTTCCATTCAGGCACTCGCAAAAGCGGGGCTTCATATCGACGAAGAAGTGCTAAACCGTGATGTAACAAAGCGTTATGAATACAACGCATCAGTAGAAGCAGCTTGGTTAGAAGTGTACCGAAACGTAGAGAAGTATTGGGATCTGTATGAATTAGCAGAAAAGCTTGTAGATATCGAAGACTGGCTGCAACAGTGGCGATTCCGCCATATGAAGACTGTAGAACGCATCATAGGTTTCAAAGTTGGAACAGGCGGATCATCAGGTGTGAACTATCTGAAGAAGGTATTAGATCAACGCTTCTTCCCTGAGCTTTGGGATCTGCGTACGAGCATATAAGTTTTAGGGTATTTTTTTAGGGTCTGAATATTAGAAAAAGCGTACTGTTTTTACACAGTATGCTTTTTTTCTTCTGATTCATTTTTCTTTTTATATAACTTCTCAGTGCCATAGAAAACCCCGGCGCATACTACTCCTACAACAAGTGGTTTCAATATAAAACTTTGCTCGGTCCAGAACAAATGTATAAGAAATACAATCACAAAAGTTATTGAACAATGAATTATGATTTTTATAATGATTCCTCCCCGTTATTAGTTGTTTAGATTTTAACATAATTTGTTAAGTGTTTTTAAATTGCTTGAATGATATCTGTGTAGTGAAACTACGTCTTGTTAATATAGAAGTTACATAAAAAGACACATAAATGGATTAAATTTACATAACTAAATGATAAAATGAAGACAAAGAAGAAACACTTTCCTTTATTTTCAAACTAAAAAATGGCTTATGATAAGGGAGATTTATTATGAATGATAGCACCATGATTTTATCTGACGGAAGACGTTTAGGATACTCAGTATATGGTGATCCAGACGGAATTCCATTATTATTATTATTTCACGGAACACCAGGATCAAGAGTGTGGTTTACAGAAGATGATCCTATCGCAAAAGAATTATCTATTTGTTTGATCGCTACTGATCGCCCTGGTTACGGTTTATCAGATAAGAAAAATAATGGCACATTGTTAGATTATGCTCAGGATATTAAAGAACTTGCCGAGCATTTACAGTTAGATACGTTCTCGGTTTTAGGTGTTTCGGGAGGTGGAGCATTTGCTGCAGCTGTTACATCTGCTCTTCCTAAAAAAGTCGACACATGTATTTTGGTCTGTACGGCTACACCGTTCAAAAATGGAAAACCTCCGAAAACCATGTCAAAAGAGAATCGTTTGGCCTTTTATCTTACAAACCACTTTCCTTGGTTGCTTAAGTTGATAGAGAAGTCGAAGAAAAAGTTAGTTGATCACAAACCTGAAGTATACAAAGAGAATCTGAAAAAAGGTGGTTCTCATCTCTCGGATTGGGACAACAAAATATTATTAGATGATGATGTGCTTGAAAATGGAGTGCTGCATTCTAAGGAAGCCTATCGTCAAGGAGTAGATGGAGTTATTGATGAAGGAAAATTATTAACGAGAGATTGGGGATTTAAAGTAGAGGACTTAGAAAGACCTGTAATCGTTTGGCATGGCGAGAAAGATACATTTTCACCTATCATTGAAGTGAAAAACATGGCTAACAAGATTCCTTATGTAAAAACCAATTATTTAGAAGAAGCTGGACATTTCTTAACGGAAAGTGAAGAGGTATGGAAGTCAATCTTAGTTAACTTTAGAGAATCACTAATTAAATATTAATTATCTTTAGAGATTAGACTGAAGGAGAATAGAGAGAAATACAATGAAAAAGCAGATTACGGCACTTATCTTTGGTGGTTTTATAGGTGCAATTTTAGGGGTTATTGCTTACAACAATAACTGGTTAGGATAGTCATTTTTATGAAATGCTCGTGTAATACCTTGCTAGATACACATTCAATATTATGACTCTCCATTCTTTACTGGTACGTAAGTAAACACCGTATCTTAAAGGAATGTTGATAGTTATTCGTTCACATTGAAAGTGAACTATGTTATGCTTTTTTCCAGTTTTGTAGCTATTGCAATTAAACTAATAGCTTGCACGGAAAAGGCATAATGGTTAGAAGAGCATAACGGATTTGAACCTCGCTCATGCGGGTTTTATAATTTCCTATAAAAGGTTTTATCGATTATTGAATAAACTAAGAAAAAGTTATTGTGAGGTGATGAGTTTGACTGATCAACTCGATTTTTTACAAAAATTTCTTCATGAAGATATCTATCAACGCGGTGACAAAAATCAAGTGCATGATAGTTTATTAAAGTTAGGAACAGAACCCTCAGACATTTTTAAGTCTTTTTATTACAAATATGAAGGTCCATTTTGGGAAGAAAATGTACCGTTTGAACTTCTTGATATAACAGAAGTTGAGTCTTTCACTCAAATTGCTAGAAATGAACACAATTTTTCAAAACACTATTTAGTCTTAAGTGAAATGAGTGCAAATTCTGTGCTCGTTCTTAATGCGTTAAATGATCATGTTTATATAGTTGATTTTGAAGGTGGAGATGAGAAACTGATACGGGGAGAACTAAAACCCACATGGTTGACGTTTTACGAATTCTTACAAGCATACTTTGTTGTATGATAAAGTTTTAGTTTTCGGGATGAGGAAAGAACTATGAAAGACACCTTAATCGCTTTTTATATCATTCTATGTGCAGGTATAATAGGTTGTAGCTTTTTGTTGTATTCTATTACGTACGCCCTCTTTCTTTTGTTTGTATTTATCTTTATGTACTCAGATATCTTTAATCAGAACAGATCTAATGTGGCTGTATTTTTAATAGCACTATTAAAATTATGCATTTTTCTGTTAGGAGGATATCTTTACGTAGAAAATGTACCTGTTTATAATTTAATGGGTTTTGATTTCCGATTTCCTTTTTTAGTGTTCTTTCCAGGGGTATTATACTTTGTATTAGGTTTGCCGTTTTTGTTACTCCGTAGGAAAAAATGAGTTCACAAATTTATGTTTAAAAGAAAGTGACCTTGAATTTAAGGTCACTTTGGAGGAATTGCATCATTTTTTGTGACTTTCAATGCTTTCAAAACTAACATAGTTCCTACTACGTTCAATATAATGCTAGCTCCTAGTAAAAATACCCATAAAATGAATGGCTCAGAAAAAGAAAAAGTAATCATTAAAAATGTACACCATATTAAAATACATAGCAATCCTGCCTTAGAGCTGTTCAAAAATTATCACCTCTCTCACATTGAATATTACCAAGAATTAACTTTTTGTAAAATGAAAACTTTATATTTATCTGGTGGTGATTAATATTAATACTACTGTAGGTATTTTAGGTATGACTCACGATGAAGAATTACAGAAGAAGTATGACTATCCGTTGTCTCTCGTGAAAGAATTAATTTTAGAATTTGAGCCCGATGTCATTTGCGGGGAAGTTCATCCATTAAGTTGGGAGTTATACGTAAACGAAGGAGAATCGAATGGCATTTTAGGAGAAACACAAAACGAATATCCTAGATTAATATTTCCTTTGTGTGAAGAAATGGGTATTGAGTTTGTTCCTGTAAATTGGTTTGAAGAGGATGTTTTTGAAGAAGAGCCTTTTGAACGCTTTGATTCTAATGTCAAAAGTGAATTAGAGAACAAACTCGATGATTGGAAAAAGAAGCAGCTTTCATTATGGAAGTATGGAGAGGTTCCATTTAACTCCTATGAATACGACGATGTTACAAAAGCTATGTACGAGTGGTTACATACCATAAATCCAGATGTTCAAAATATTGAATGGAATGCTCGACACTATATAATGGTTGCGAGAGTAAAACAAGCGATTAAAAAGAATACAGGTAAAAGAATTCTTTGTATACATGGGGCTGATCATAATTATTGGTATTATGAATCCCTCGGGAAACTGAAAGATATACAGTTGATCTATCCACTAAGATGAAAAGTTCTTAGCCGATTTTTTTACGTAGAAATTACGTATCACTATCAGGAGAATTAAGTCACCTTAGTAAAGTAATAGGTTCATTTAAGGGAAAAAAACAAGAAAAAACAAATCAAATCGCATAGCAAATAACATCAAAACCGTAACTGAATTCTTTGCGGTTTTTTTCTTTAATATATAAGGGTTTATTATACGAAGTTTAAATGAAATATATAAAAGTTATAACGAGTGGATCTTATTCAACAAATGAGCAATCAAATGGAATAATATGTTAAAGTTAACGTATGCCGATTTAGGAGGAGATTACTATAGATAGAATTTATATGCTACATGGTTTTATGGGAACTGCAAAGACACATTTTTCTAGCCAAATTTCTTATTTTGAAGATAGTCATGAATTAATCTTATTAGATTTACCAGGACATGGCCAATCACCAGTAACTGCATCTGAAAATTATTTTGAAAATGCCGTTGAATTTGTTATATCTCAAATTAAGAAGTATGGCGATGGATTTATATTAGGTTTATCTTTAGGTGCTTCATTAGCAATACACATAGCTCTAAGAGAAGCAGAATTGGTAAAAGGTATTATAGTAACAGGTTATTCACCCTTCATTCCTGAAGATTTGAAAGAAGTTATGGAAAACCAATACGAATACTTCTTAAATATTGAAGAAAACGACAAAAATATTGCAACACATTTTAATAATCTCCACGGTGATAAATGGCTTGACACATTAAAAAAAGTCCTTCACACGATGACTTTCAACTATCCTACTATGTCCATGGAGGACATCAAAAAAATTAAGCCTCCTGTATTAATGATAAATGGTAGTATTGAATTGCATGAAGTAGAAGCAGCTATATATTTAAAGAAACAAAATAACGAATTTGAAATTGGACTAATTCCTTTTGCAGGACATACTGCAAACATAGACCAACCTGAAATATATAATAGAATGGTTAGTAGTTTTTTAGAAAAAGCTCGTATTGGGATTACTCCATAACATGGTGCTTTAATTGAATACGGACATATGCTAACGATCAGACGAAAATCTGGTCGTTTTTGATTTTTTTTATATTCAATTATCAGGCTAATTCACCTGTTAAAAATCTTGAGAATTACGATTTTCTCCTCCAAAAGAGAACCCGTTACAAGAAAAGAGGATGGCTTTTTTTTGGTTCGAAGGCTAATCAGTTAAACAACCAATTATTTAAACACATGAACCAAAACGCAACTTAAGGTATATGATAATAATCTCTCTAGAACCTAAAGAAAGAGGTGCATGTTTGAAGATATACTTTTGGTTTTTCTTGTTGATTTCCACGTACAACTTTCTGTGGATTGATATGAGCAATTTCCGTGAGTTAATGAATCTGATCATCACGGTGGTCGGCCTTTTAGGTATCTACGGATATGTTTATCAAAAAGAAATCTTTCGAAAGATCTTTTGGAAAATTTTCTTCGTATTTGACCTTCTCTACACAATTGGTTTTATGTTATTGGTTTCGCGAGAGAAATATATACGAATTCATTCAAACGATGAATTCATATTTTCGTCTTTAGTGGTTTTAATTTTTATTTTCGTGTACTTCAGAACCCTTTATAAATACGCATTTAAGGAAACAGGTAAATAACTAATGAGAAGAGTACCGCAAGCTGGGTACTCTTTATAAAATTTTTGAGAATTATAGGATCCAACCGTTAAGAACCATCCCTATGTTTATGACAAAATGAAACAGGACCGCGGGATAGATACTCTTTGTCTTTAACACCACCAAAGCATAGAAAAGCCCTCCAAATGAAAAGGAAAGACTCATTAGAATTGGAATGCCTATGGATAGGTGTAACAGACCAAAACCGATGCTAGTAACGAGAACAGCATAAAAGGTTGAAATGTACTTTTTTAAAGAAGATAACAATAACCCTCTCCAAAGCAGTTCCTCCAATACAGCATTAATCAGAGAAAAGACCAGTGCAAAGATAAGAAGAGACCGCGAAATACTTGTACTATTCATAAGAAGTAGGGGTAAGAATATTGTCATGGATCCTAAGAAACCAAATCCTAAAAAGGTTAGAGTCTTAATGGTGTGATTTGGAAATTCGATTCGATCATTCCAGTGTGGCATCACGGTATAAAGATTTACTCCTTGTTTATTCCTTCTAATAGAGATAACGGTTCCTAATATTAGAACGAATAGCAGACTCCTATTAAGGATAATCTTTACTTCTTTAGAAATCCCCAACTGAGCGATTACGTCATTTCCTAAAATGAATAATACAAACCCAGACAAAAAGAAGACGAAGAGGGATAAGGTAGGTCGATACTGAAAATTGATTCTATAGAGTAGAAACAAAGATAAAACTGTGAGTATGCCTAAACTGAACATCCTGTACGAAAAAAAGATTATGCCTAGTAAAAATAAGCATGTTAAAGCGATGAGTGCATAATTACTTTTCACGAGTTGTATAACTGATCTCTCCTTTATCAATACAAACAAAATATTCAAATACATATATTTCTACATTTTTGCGCAAATACCCTTCCTGAATTTAACAATTGAGTTTAATATCAACTATTTTCTTGGAAGAAATGATAAGCCCAAATATGCTTAAAAATCTTAAGGGTCTATTTATAAAACGTTAGTACAGACTCTGCCATTCTTTTAACAGATTCAATCAATGAGGAAGGAGAAATAATTTTTATCTGATCACCAAAACCGATGATATAAGAAGTTGCTTCTTGTTTTGTATCAAACGACAGTTTGACAGGAATCCACCCGTTTTCATTCGGTGTACTAGTGCTTACTACTTGTGCAAAGCGTCCGCTGAATGATAACCGTTGAATAATAGCGGGAGATGCCTCAACCTCTACTTCAAAAACAGGTAAACTCTGAACAAAATTTTGTTTTGATTTGTTCCAGTAATCAGCAAGTTGAAAGTTAGCTGGCCGGACAAAGGATTCATTCGTTAATTCTACAGACTTGATTCGAGACACTCTAAAATTCTTAAGATCTGTATTAGATACCGCAACCAGATACCATGTACGTCCTTTAGCAACGAGCCCTAATGGTTCTATAATTCTCTCTGAAGATTCCTTGTTTGCTTTTTCATAAGCTATACGTATTTTTCGTTCTTCCCATATTGCTTGTTGTAACAAACCGAGTGCAGTGGTCTCTTGACTCGATTGTTTCCACGAATCGATATCTATATGGATTCTATTCCACACGTTATCCGCTTGTGATTGAAGTGTGTTCGGAAGAGCCGCTAACAGTTTTTGCCGAGCTTCTTTCCAGTCTTTTGTAATCCCTAGATCACTTAGAAGCTGAAAGGAAGGGGAGAGAAACAACGTTTTTAATTCGTTGTCTTTCAATCCTGTTAAGCGTGTTCTGTACTCATCAACAAGCCGCCATCCACCATGTTTGCCGCGTTCGGCTAGTACTGGAATTCCTGCGACACTCAACGCTTCCATGTCACGATGAATCGTTCGTTCTGTGACTTCTAATTCGTTGGCTAATGCTTTTGTTGTCATCTTTCCGTGATTCTGAAGCAGCAATAAGATGCTGATTAAACGGTCTGCTCTCATTTATATACTCCTATATTTTTAATATGACAATGGATGTCAACTTTAAGGGTTAAACTAAAGATAGTTCAATGAAGGAGTGAATGCAAATGAAACCTTTAGAAGGAAAAATTGCACTAGTAGCTGGAGGAACACGAGGAGCAGGACGCGGGATTGCGATGGAGTTAGGAGCAGCAGGAGCAACAGTCTATATCACAGGCAGAACGACACGTAACGCAGTATCAGAATACAACCGACCAGAAACCATTGAGGAAACAGCAGAATTAGTAAAAGAACTAGGTGGCATTGGAATTCCCGTTCAAGTCGATCATCTTGTTGCAGAACAAGTACAAGCCTTAGTAGAGCGAATTGAAAACGAACAAGGTAGATTAGATATTCTAGTGAACGACATTTGGGGCGGAGAGAATATCATTGAATGGAGTACACCAGTGTGGGAACATTCACTTGAAAAAGGATTGCGTATGCTACGTCTCGCTGTAGATACCCATCTAATAACAAGCCACTACGCGCTACCATTGTTGATTAAGAACAAAGGCGGACTCGTGATTGAAATGACAGATGGGACAAAAGAATACAATGATAACAATTATAGAGTGTCCATGTTTTACGATTTAGCCAAAACGTCTGTTATTCGTATGGCCAAAGCTTTGTCACACGAACTATCACCGTATCAGTGTTCAGCGGTTTCTCTATCACCAGGCTGGATGCGTTCAGAGATCATGCTTGAAGTCTTTGGGGTTACAGAAGAAAATTGGCAGGATGGAGTTAAGAAAGATCCACATTTCGCAATATCCGAAACACCGCGTTTTGTTGGAAGAGCCGTAGCATCATTAGCGATGGATGATAACCGAAATGAATTAAACGGACAATCTTTTTCAAGCGGAGAACTCGCTAAGAAATATGACTTCGTTGATATCGATGGCTCACAGCCAGATTGTTTCCGTTACTTAGTCGAAGTCGTTGAGACAGGTAAGCCAGCTAATGTTGAAGGATATAAGTAAGAAAATGAGCTATTCTTCTAAGAGGAGAATAGCTTTTGATATCGAAAATTCTCACAAATACAAGACCTTTGAAAACCATGTACAGGATAAATATGGAATGATAAACTGAAAGAACCTCGCAATGGATACAATGCTGTTTTTGGTGAGGAGTACATTTTTTTCACATAGCTTTATTATTTAGAATAAAGGTAGTGATGGTGTTGTTGATTTGGAGAGAAGATATTGAAAGTGATATCTATAAGTTAAGTCCGATAAATGATGAAATAATTAAAAAAGCAAATGTGCAATTCAGGATAGAATTACCCTTAGCATATATAGAAATCTTGAAAGTCCAAAACGGCGGTTATATAGTGGACAATTCCACAATAGCCCTCAACGATTCAATAAGGAACAATGCAAACTGTATTAACATCGATCATATTATGGGGATTGGTACAGACATTGGAATATTGGACACTTATAATTTAATTGATGAATGGGGTTTACCTCAAAATATAGTTCTATTAAGTGGAGATGGACACACATGGGTGGCACTTGACTATAGGAATGTAAAGGAACATCCTCCGGTAATTTATATCAATACTGAATCAGATCAAATAATAGAAATAGCTACTTCTTTCAGTGAATTCTTAGAAAAACTTATTTTAAATAAAGGCATTGAGATTATACAGAAGTGTGATAATCAAAAAGATAAATCCAAAGAGAAGTATTACCGTGAAATTGATGATTTAATGGTAAATGGAAAGCCTAACGACATTGATCGTTTATTCACTAAGATTATTTCAACAGATAAAGATGTAATAAGGTATATGGTAGAAAAAATGAGAAAGCACAATAATCCCAAGGTGCAACTTTACCTTATGTTATTTCTCTCGGAATGTGCTGAAGGTAATAATAAAGGTATTTTAACTAATAATTATTTATTTGAAGTATTAAAAGAAATATCTACTAGTAAAAATAAAGACGCAAAAGATTTAGCGGATTATAGTTTAGAAGAGTATAAGAGAAGAAATAACCTCCAGTAACTTCATACAATTTTTTAATTGTTGATGTAGATTTGCTCTAACGATGATTTAAATTATAAAACAGAATTCATTCCAAAAAAGGGTACATCTCTATCAAGAGATGTACCTTTTAAAATTATTTAGTGATCGTTACAAAATATGGTAAAATAAGGTTAAAATTAAAAAGCGAGATGACTATAGGTGTATTTAATTAATGGGGAGTTCTTTATTATTATCGGAGTCATATGTTATTTATCTATTAGGGGCTTTATGTTCATAAAGAATAAGAAAAAGCCAACAATTTTATTGAACGAAATGACAAAACTTCTTTTTGTTATCTATTGTTTAATGGTTGTCTCGGTCACTTTGTTTCCTTTTCCTATAGGATTTCCTGTTGAATATGAAAATCTATCAGCTTATTTAAATTTAACCCCACTAGTTTCCATTTTGAAACAAGTAAGTTTAATAGGTACAGCCTATGATGGGGACATACTCTTTATGATTGGGTTGATTATTCGAAATGTTGGAGGCAATATTCTACTATTTGTCCCTTTAGGCTTTTTAGTACCACTCATTTGGAAAAGTGTAATACATTTCAATCATATTTTCTTACTTGCGATTGGAATCTCAGTAACGATTGAACTACTACAACTCCTTGAATCAATATTCGGGGGCTGGGGGCGTGTTACAGATATAGACGATGTGATTTGTAATGTTGCTGGAGCAATTCTTGGTTATTATATAAACAAATGGTTCATGTTTGTAAGCGGTAGGTATCAATCAAGTTTTGTACATAGATTATTTAGAGTATAGATGTATGGAGGGGGAGTAAATATGGAAGTTCTCTTTATTAGTATCATATTGCTCATCTTGGGACTGACTAATGTTATTGCATTTAAATGGGCAGGGAGAGATCGAGTAAGAAGAGTTTTATCTGGAGTTATTGTAATTCTTTTATCACCATTTATTTTTAAGCTTTCATTTGATGTTATAGGTTCATTTGATTCAGGTGGTTTTGGAGCTGCAGCTGTTACTCTAATCTATTCTACTTTGTTTTTTATCAACGGAATCATAATTATCCTTATAGGTATTGCAACGAGTAATGTGAAAAAAAGCACGTAAATATAGGGAGGTTATGAAATCGAATTACAGAAATAAATAGTTACTTATCTTGAAAACTCCGCTTTTAGGAGTTTCCTCTTTTATTTGAAATCTCATATATTTACAGATCCCTTATTATGCTAAAATTAAAATAGTTTTGAATGAGAGGGGGGATTAAGAAATTGCGGTTATTTTCTTTATTGGTTTTACTTTGCGTATGTTTAAAAATATCTTTTGTTCCAAATTACTTCCATATGGAAGGCGCAACTTCCGCGCAAGAGTATGAATGGACTGCAAGCTCAATAGCATCGGATGATATATCTATCATAATGACTAAAAACTCTATTGAGAGTAAAAAGGTTCAAAAGGCATTAAATCCGTTTCAGAACAAAAGTGTTAGAAAAGTACATGTTGAAAACAAAAATGATGTAAAACTAACCATAGAAAATCCTCTAAAGAAAGCAGCGTTTCTTAATCCTTTTCTCTATCAATCCAGTTATCTCTAACCTCTTGAGAAGAATGAAATGATTTAATTTACTTCAAGAGAGAATAGGAGATAACGTAGATGAAAGAGATTACTTTATTTAGTGTTCTAACAATAGTATTGGTACTAATTGCTACACATTTCTTTAATCAGTACATTCCAGAGCATCAATATCCAACTCTATTTAAATTCCTAAAGAACATATAATTTGTATGGACCTGCTAAGCGGGTCTTTTTTTTTACTTATTCTAATATTTGGATTTTTTACCGATCCAACAATATTACCCTATCTTCAGGAAGGATAAGGAAAGTTTATATGGAATGGGATAATGAGAATTAAATGGAAAGGATGTGTTCACGTTAATGATTAAGGGACAAAAAGTAGAACTGCGACCTGTTTCACTAGAGGATTACAAACGAATTTTTGAATGGCGTAATGATGAGGAAACGGCCAAATTGATATCGGGTACAGGATATTACGCCTATTGCCATGTTTCAACAGAAAATGTTGAGGCTGATTACGAGAATGATGTAAAAAAGATAGATAAACGTGAAACCGACAAATTTTCGATTTATACGATGGGAGAGAATCCTCAACATATTGGAGGGATCCAGTATAGTGGATTGAATATTATCTCTAGAAGTTGTTCGGTCGGAATTGGAATTGGAATTGGTGTGAAAGAATACTGGAGCAAGGGTTATGGAACGGATGCAATGAGAACCCTTATTCATTACTTATTTCAGACCATGAATTTGCAGCGTATCAAACTAGAAACATGGAGTGGGAACGAACAAGCCATCCGTTCCTATGAAAAATGTGGGTTTGTAGTAGAAGGACGTTTAAGAAATGAAGAGTTTATTGACGGAAAATATTATGACACGATTGTCATGGGACTTCTGAAAGATGAATTTATATCCTAGTCATTATTGAGAGAGGCGTTGATCCAAAGGGGATTAATGCCTTTTTTTGCATTTATTAAGCAGAATTGATTGGGCACTGTGATAGGTGTACAAGCACTTTCTGAGGGAATTCATAGAATATCATAATCGAAGGTATACCTTCGGGAACTAAGGGGGGATTAGTTATGGGTTGGATTGGAAATAATTCAGGTCATCGTTCTTGTGGATGTAACAAGCGCGTTGAACGTCACCATCATGAATGTGGATGTAACAAGCGTGTTGAACGTCATGAACATGAATGTGGCTGTCACAAAAAAGTAAAGCGTCACTCAGAAGGTCAGTTAAGAAGAGATATGTGCTGCAGATGTAATTGGGCTGAATCTCGGAATGACAGCGCTTGGAGAAAACTTTGCAGAAACAGAGTAGAAAGTGTTCGAGCGGTTACAGATGCTCCAAACTGTGCTTTGCGCAATCGATTTGGCAATGGAACTGGTCAATAATAACAAAGATTATAAAAAGTTAACGAACAAACACTGAAGAAACAAAAAGAGGACCTTATCACTAAGGTCCTTTTTTGTTGCGGAAGATGCTTAGCTATTCTCGCTTAGGTCACGAATTTCTCTTTCAATCAAATACAGGGAGAGTTCGAATGCTTTTATACGTCTTTGCGCTAAGGTGATCTGAGACTTATACCGGTTCGGATTTTCTTTACCTTCCAGCGTTTTAACGGTTTCTTTTAGTTTATGAATCGTTGAGTCAATTTGACGTTTAGCTTCAACTAAGTTGTCCAACATAATCTCCATTAAAATACATCCCCTTATATTAAATTTCAACAATAATGTGCAACCCCGTGAGAAAGATTTGATGATTTGAAATTCAACGTGCAGATTAATTATTCACCCTATACTGTAGCGGCGTGCAGCCTGTAACATTCATAAAATTCCGTTTGTATGTCGATCCTAAACAATTATAAACTATAATAAGGGTACAACTACAATAGGGGGCTACTCCATGTATACGGAAGATCGAGTTGTACTAAAAGTAGAGCAATTTAACAATAATGATGTTTCAAGTCTAATAGAGCTTTCTTCATCTGTCGGATGGGACTATGATGAAAACGAAATAAAAACGATTCTGTCATCAGGAAAAATTTATGGACATAAAAATCCTGAAGGTAAAATCGTTTCATGTGCTGCGATCATTCCATACGATACGAATCTAGCCTCAATCGGTATGGTCATCGTACATTCAGATTATAGGGGCACCGGATTAGGAAAAGAAGTCACTCAACAATGTATTGCTAGCGTGTCTAAAGAGACATCCATCATGCTAATTTCAACGGATGAAGGGAAACCGTTATATGAAAGCTTAGGCTTTAGAACGGTAGATGTTGTACATAAGTTTTTATGTGAAAATTTTGACTGCAACTCGGTTGAAGTTAATAATGAATTTACATTAGATACTTACAAAGTAGATGATTTTCAACAAATGATGGAACTAGACTCAGCGGCATTTGGTGATCGGAGAAGCAAATTTCTGCTCAATCGCTTTGAACAATCGAAACAATGTATCGTTGTAAAAGATCAGAACAGCCAGATTATTGGTTTTGGTCTATCAATACAAGGACCTATAAATCTAATAGTAGGACCGATTGTAGCGCCGGACTTTAAAACAGCCGCTTCTATCATGAAAGAGTTAGCTGCCAACCATCATGGAAATCTTAGGATTGATGTGCCATCAGGTCATCATGATTTCATGACTTTCTTACATACATGTGGTTTTAATAAAGTTAATGAGCCCCCAATAATGATGAAGAATTCAAGTGCAATGCCAAACAGAAACCAAAAGTTATATGGAATCGCTGCACAAGTATTTGGTTGAAAAAAATAAAGTCAAAATATTATTTCATGGAATAGCTAGGGAAAAGACGAACACGCAAACTAACAGAGCATTTCTTCAAGAAGGAGAAGTGCTCTTTTTATTGAAGTTAAGAATAGGACTAGTTGTTATGAAACGGAGGTTTTACGATGAGTGATCTGAAGTTAATTAAAACCTACAAAAGCTTTTTACAAAACTATTCAAACGAACAGCTCAGCTATATTCCTGAACGAGGAGTTTGGTCAATTGGACAAATGTATGACCATTTGATTGTGGTAGCTCATGAATATCTAGATAGTGTAGAAGATTGTAAGAAAGCTGTTGAAGAGCAACATCAGGGAAAAACCGAATTCGGAGAGTACCTATTTAATATTGGTGGATTCCCTCCTATTAAAATCAAATTGCCCGAAGAACTAGATGCCCCACCGGATAATACAAAAAGTATAGAAGACATTCTGTTAGAGCTCGATCAATTAATGGATAGGATGAAAGGCTTGGAACTTAAAGTAGAAGAGATAAACCCAAACTGCAAAACAAAGCATGGTGGCTTTGGATGGCTTAATGCACAAGAGTGGTTATCTCTTGTCGGTATGCATTTTCGTCATCATATGCGTCAGAAGTATGAGCTGGATCAGAGGCTGAACAATATAGGAGTTTTGTCTAGGGATTAGTTCAATTATTTCTTAGACTATGCTTTGTAGTGTATAAGGTGAGGCGTGCATAGTCATGATTACGGGTACATACCTTCATATACAGAATGCAAGGATAGGAGAGAGTTAGTTTGATAAAAGCTGTAATGTTTGATTTGGACGGAACCCTATTGGATCGCGACACCTCGGTTAAGAAGTTCGTAGAGGACCAACATACTCGCCTGTCATCCGTGCTGTCCCATATACCTAAAAAGTTGTTTGCGAAAAGATTTATCGAGTTAGAGGAGAACGGTTATGTGTGGAAGGACAAAGTGTACCAAAAGCTAGCCGAGGAGCTGGCTGTCAGAAGAATGCCCCCAGGAGAACTCCTGGATGATTATTTAACACAGTTCAAGCACCATTGCACACCGTTTCCAAATCTTATTAGCATGTTGGATGAGCTGAAGAAAAAAGGATATCGCCTCGGTTTGGTCACGAACGGTTATGGTGTGTTTCAGTATGACACGATTCAAGCACTAAAGATAAAGGAGTACTTCGACACAATCCTTGTTTCAGAGATGGAAGGATTGAGAAAGCCTGATCCACTAGTTTTTCAGAGAGCGGCAGAAAGATTAAACGTTAAGACAGAAGAGTGCCTGTTTGTTGGCGATCACCCCAAAAATGACGTGGAAGCTGCTAGAAATACTGGTATGATTGCCGTATGGAAAACTAGCCCTCACTGGAAAGAAGCGGAGGCAGCCGACTATACGATAAGCGATCTGGCAGAGCTTAAGCTAATTTTAGAAACCCATGAAAAGGCAATGCAACTTTCAAATTGAAGAGTAGAGTATTGTTCTTTTTTGGGGAGCTAAATTTAATACGCAATATGGAGCACTAATCTTTAAAGGATTAATGCTCTTTTTTATTGAATTAAATAACGCAACAGATTGTTTAATAGAAAGACATTTGAGAAATGAAGTGATTATAAAATGAGATATATCATCAAAGAGAGTTTTCACATGAACTAATGCAAAGAATTAAAGATTTTGAAGCAGCTTTTGCAGACGATATTGAATATTTGTTATTAAAATACAAACCTCTTTTTAATAAGAAGAATGTAACTTTTAATGGAGCGTTTCACATAGAAGGTGACCATCCATTTACTCCTGAATACATTTCCTCCATTTCGATTGGTATATCAGGAGAAAAAGAAGAACTAATTGATCTGCATACAATTAAAATATGGGAATGCTATCGATCTTTTTTAGGAATGCCTATTTCAAAAGCGATTCCAGACAGTAAAATTGTTGGGGAACTACTAGATGAAACGCTAGAAGAAGTTAAAGAAGAGTTAGTAGATTTTATTACAGACCTTTTAGCAGAATGATTGGATTAAATAATTGGGTGGAGTACTTATATCAATAAAGTGTGTTCATTTTAAAAATTAAGAAGAGATCGAACATGGTTTACTCAAGTATTTTGAAACGTTTCAAGCAAAATCATAGAAAAAGAGAATGGTGAAACGCAATGAAGTATTTAATCTTTATCATGTTTTCCTTAGTTAGTTGGTGGATGTTCTTTGTTTGGATTTCTAGCAATCTGTATTTTGTGGACCAAATGGAATATGGAGCTTTCCTGTATACTTCTGTTTTTGCTTTTAGTCCCTTTCTATCCGCTACCGTGACTTATTTCACTTATAAGTTTTGTGTAAAATCTAAAACGAATTTTCGGGTTCTATTTATGATCTACATATTCACATCGTTTTATGGTATTGATCAATTTTTAAAATTTTAAGCATTAATTTCAACTAATTAGATGTCATTTCTTTAAGGAGATAAGTTTTGAAAACAAAACGACTGTTTTTCGTAATCTTTCTTTTTCTATTTTGCATAACGGGGTGTATAACTCCATTTGATAGGAATGATCAAACAACAGAAGAGAGCGAAAATGACTTCCCTCCAACGGTTCCAGGATTCATTAAAATCGAAGGTGTCAGACATGAGATGGAACCAGGAAATTATAGATGGGAAAGAAAAAAGGGATTAGAAACTGAAGCTGTGACAACGGATGCAGCATCACCTTTTCAAATTGGTGAGGGGTTTGAAGCTATAGAAGTAAAACCAGGCGCTGATATTACAATCGAAATAAAAGATAAACCAAAACTATCTGTTTTTCCGTGGAACAGAGATGGTAGCGGTAAAGAAATTATTTTAGAGAATAATCGTTTATCCGCCCCGTCAAGTAAAGGTCGATACATCTATGAGGTTTTAGCCAAATGGTCCAATGGTGAAATATCTTACACGTTTGTAGTTAAAGTTAACTGATTAACGATGGCAGTTGTGAAAAGTGCAGATTTTCAAGGTTAATGAGTTCATTAATATAAAACTATTAGTCTAGGAGGTTGCACATAAGATGACAGCTAAATTTAAACCTATGACGTTTGAGATGGAAACGGATCGATTGTCCCTTAGTCTATGGAAGGAATCAGATGCATCATGGTATAGGGAACTTGTTGCGGAACGGGGCAAAGGTATGCTGACTATAGTTACTGCTCGTGAGAATGTCAATACTTTACGCAATCGAGCATATGAAAGCGGAATTGCCTTGCTAACTATTCGTCGTCGAGATGAAGGCGATTATATTGGGTACTGCGGATTAATTATTGGTCGTTCTTCACTTGAAGAACCAGAGATTGCATACGAGTTGTTCCAAAGAGTACACGGTAATGGCTATGCGACTGAGGCAGCAACCGTGATTGTAGATGCTGCAGTTGCAACCGGACGACACAAGCTTTGGTCGACGGTACGGGCTTGGAATGCTGCATCCTTCCGTGTACTAGAAAAGCTGGGATTTGAACGTAATCACAGTACATGGGACGAGAGTGGAGAGATTGTTTGGAGTGTACGCGAACTTTAGAAGATTGAACCCATCCCAAAACTTCTTCAAGCGAATGGATGTTAGATTTTATTTTATAAAGAAAGAACCATAAGTGTACGGAGGATTGTATAAATGCCAGAAATAAATCATAAAACCTATATTAAAGTAACAGTAGAAGACGTGTATCATACAATTTCAACAGCTCAAGGTTGGAATGGATGGTTTACAGATGAAACGTCTTTAGAGATCTATCCAGACGGAACTGGTGAAATTCGAATGCGGTGGCTAAACTTCGGTAGCGAAAATGTAACGATTGAAGATGGGGGAAGTATACTAGAAGCAATTCCAAACCAAAAATTTGTGTTTCAGTGGTCACCAGGAGAACAAAGTTCAACAGTAACCATTAAACTTAAACCTTATAAAGACGGTACATTAGTAGTACTGAATGAGTCTGGTTATACGCATTCAGAAAGAGACATACGTGCCTGCATCGGATGTGCTGTTGGATGGGGAGAAGCATTAACCCTGTTAAAAGTATATTTAGAGCATGGAATAGTATATAAACAGGACTTAGTTCTATAAATGATTAAATGATTGGAGAAAGTTAATTAAAGAAATAAGGAGGTGTAGATTAGATGCCAAACAACGAAAACGAAGAAATACTAACTGGAGGAAATGTCTCAACCGTATTTCGACTAGGAGATACGGTTCGACGAGAACTTAAACCAGAAAGTGCTAGAGTTCACAAGCTATTAAAGCACTTAGAAAACAAAGGGTTCACTTATGCGCCAAAGTTTTTAGGTATTGATGAAAAGGATAGAGAGATCTTATCTTTTATAGAAGGTGAAGCTGGTCATTACCCGTTAAAAAAGTATATGTGGTCAGATGATGTACTAATGGAGATTGCCAAAATGCTTCGACGCTATCACGATGCTGTAGCAGATTTCCCTATAGAAAAATGTTGGCAGCCCATCGGTCACACTCCAGAGCCTTTTGAGGTGCTCTGCCATAATGATTTTGCCATTTATAACATTATCTTTGATCACGAACGACCGGTTGGAATCATTGATTTTGATGTAGCGGGTCCTGGGCCGAAACTTTGGGACATTGCCTATACGCTCTACACGTGCGTGCCTTTAAGCAGATTTTATCTAGATGAAACAGGCAAGACCATAAATTACAATCGTAAGCAGCACGCAGACCGAATCAAACAAAGAGTCCAATGTTTTTTTGAAGCGTACGGTGAAGATGTGGATAGTAGTTATTTGGATATGATTTTGCGTCGATTAGAAGGGTTATGTAGAACAATAATAAGAAGAGCAAGTGAAGGTGACAAAGCTTTTCAACAAATGATAGAAGAGGGGCATCTTGATCACTATCGAGAAGATATTCGTTTTATTCTGAATCACGGAAAAGAGTGGCTATAAAAGAGATGCACAAAATAAAGCTGATCATTTTGATTCGGCTTTTTTTATTTACATAAATTATCCAACCAACTCAATACTAACAAGAGAGAACGAAATATAAGGAGTTGGGACTATGCCGGAGCTACCAGAGATGGAAACGTATCGTGAGTTTCTAAATCATAATATCTTACATAAGCCGATTACGAATGTAGAGATTAACAGAGAGAAGTCCATTAACACAAGGGTTCATACCTTCATCGACTCTGTAAAAGGGTCTAATATCACCTTCGTCAAAAGAAGAGCAAAGCACCTGATTTTTGAGCTAAGTTCGGGGAATTTTCTCCTGCTTCACTTGATGCTTGGAGGACTGATGTTTCTTGGAACGTCGAAAAACAGCCCAGATCGAACGAAACAAATCATCCTTTCCTTTGGAGAGCTGCAACTGAACTTTATTGGGCTCCGGTTAGGTTATCTACATTTACTGAGTCAAGTGGAACTGGATGAAAAGCTCAGCGATCTTGGTCCAGAACCATTTGAATTGCAGAGGGATGAGTTCTTAGATAGATTAGAACGGAAAAAGGGTGCACTCAAACCATTGTTAGTCGATCAATCCTTTATCGCTGGAATCGGAAACTGCTATTCCGATGAAATCTGTTACCAAGCAAGGTTACATCCGTTACGAAAAGCGAGTGACTTAAAGGAAGAAGAGAGAAATAATCTGTATGACAGCATTAAACCTGTTCTTTCAAGAGCTGTTCAATTTGGGGGATACATGGATTTCCCGATGTATGAAGGCGACGAGAAGACCGGAAGATATAAAGAAAACACGTACGTATATGAACGAGAAGGTGAGAAGTGTCCGAGATGTGGAGGGACGATAGAAAGAGTGGAGCATTCTTCACATAAGTCGTTTTATTGTCCGAGCTGTCAGATGTAAGTATAAAACTCTTATCAACTTAGCTGGGCATTTTTTCGTCACATCAAAAAAAGCCAGCAAGGCAAATGTGCCACTTGCTCACTCGCAAAAAATTGTGAAAAGAAGTGCGATTCGGTTTCCTAATAGAAAAGGACAGGTTCGAAGTTAGGATGACTTCAGACCTGTCCTTTTTCTTTACAATTGTTCCTTCGCTTTCGCTTCTTGAATCATTTTATACACATACAACGCACCGTAACCACCTGCTAAACCAAGTGGAAGGATGATGAAAGGTGCAAAACTCTTCATATGCCATCCTAATAAAAAGAATATCCCATAAATGATGACCATCGACATGATGCTAAACGCTAACCGGATAAAATAAGCTTTCAAACAAAACGCTCCTTCAATTCTTCATCTTTCACTTGCTTACATTCGATGTTTTCTAGTGGTCCAATTACGATACACATACCACCCAAACCATCCACCACATATTATAGAAAAAACTATAATCAGGTTTGAACTTTCACCTTTATATAAATCAAACACTACTAGAATTCCATACGTAACGAAGCCAGTCAATATCCCAAATAACAATCGAATCAAATAGTTCTTCAGAGATAGCCCTCCCCGTTTATTTTCTTTTTCCATTTTAACACAACACCTATATGATATTCGTTTATATCCAAAATAGAAGGAATTTCTTCAATGACAGAGAACCCCCTTTATAGAGAAGGAGTGTTGAAATATGTCGTATTGCCAAGTACAGAAAGCGAACATCTATTATGAAGAATACGGAAGTGGGACACCGATCGTGATGATTCACGGGTTCTCACCCGATCACCGCCTGATGAAAGGCTGCATGGACCCGATCTTTCAAGAAAGAGAAGGATACAGACGCATCTATCTCGACCTGCCAGGAATGGGACAGACGAAAGAATATGAAACGGTTCAAAACTCGGATGAAATGCTAGAGTTGGTTATTCAGTTCATTAATACGTTATTACCAGACCAATCATTCTTACTGGCAGGTCAATCGTATGGTGGTTATATGATGAGAGGTATCATTGCAAAAATCGCAGAGCGAGTACTAGGTGCAGCATTCATCTGTCCGATGATCCTGCCCAACCACAGTGAACGAACTTTGCCAGAGCAAACAAACATTGAAGTTGATAACGAATTTCTAGCCACACTAACAAAAGAAGAAAGAGAAGATTTCAAAGGCATTCATGTAAAGATAAATGAATACACGTGGAAAAGGTACAGGGATGAAGTAGTCGTTGGATTGAAGAGCGCAGATTCAACTTTCTTAGAGAAAATCTCAGGAGCTTATGGATACACGTTTAAGATCGACCAAGAAGTGTTTGAGAAACCTTGTGTGTTTATAACAGGTAGGCAGGACCATGTTACGGGTTATAAGGATGTTTATGATTTACTTGATAAATATCCAAGAGCGACGTTTTCTATTTTGGATGTTGCGGGGCATAATTTGCAGATTGAACAGGGTGAGCTGTTGAATATACATATAAGTGAGTGGTTGAAGAGGGTCAAGGGAAATAACTAAGAAAGCTGCCAAATTAGGCAACTTTCTATATTTATAGGGTTACTTTTTCTTTTAGTATTCCTTCTTTAACCATATTTACGAGAGTCCCTTTATTTTTAAACTTAGAGTACATGATTAGGCGATCAAGGTCTTTCTTTGTAAGTTCAGCCTGATTAATAACTAGTTCGTATCTATCTAATTTGTTTACCATTGAAATAGCATACTCAATCTGTTTGGGAGTTAAATATACTTTGTTTGTTTTAACCTTACTTTTAACCTCATCTATATTTAGTGAATGTATAGATTTACATATTTCAGTGGTATATTTTTGCTCCTTAATCCAAGAAATATCTTCTTGGTTTAATTGAAACCATTCTCCTTCTAGCCTCTTTTGAGAAAAATATTTGTGAAATGCAACTTCTGTTTGATGATGATCACCAGTCTTAATCAAATATATAAGTTCATTCTTAAATGGAAGTTTTACACCAAAGACATTCATCCGCTTTTCTATATGTTTTGTCTTTCCAATCTTAAAAGTCCCATTCAGATGTTCTTGCACAAAATAAACATAACCTGGAGCTTTCCCATCTGGAAATGGTGAATCTATTATTTTTTGAAGTTCATTCTGATTGGGTTGGTACAAGTAGATTTTTTGAGGAGAAAATTGAACATTTTGTATAGGTGGCTCATTATTACTCTTTTTGTTTAAAAATGATAAAAACCCTTTAAGCATTATTAATCACTCATTTCCAAAAAATAGTTAAAAATATGTATATTAGTAGAATAATAAAATATGGAAAACATTACAAATGATATATTATATTTAATTTGAGAAACATCAAGGTAAGTGTATTAACTTCATGATAATGGGATTAAAGTTTAATGGTGAGTGTTTATTCCAAAAATTATTAGTTAATTTAAAGAGAAGGGAATTTAAGCTATGGTGAATGACACATATACAAACACACTCAATCTTTCAAGCTATCAAACTATCTTTAATGAAAATGACACCTCAGAAAGATGTCGAAGTGTTTTAGATAATATCCACCCTGAATTAAAGACGTTTTTTGAAAATTTTTGCCGTGAAAATAATCTGCTGACTGCCAACAGATTTTTAAGAGATTATTCAGTTACATTACAAACTACATACAGTGATTCGAAAAACCCTAAATTTGCAGAACAAAAGAAGACTTCAAATACAGGAAGAAAATATCATGTATCTCTTAATGAGAAAATTGGAGAACAAGAAGTGAACTTGTTAACACTTGAGTTAAACGGTGTTGATCAAAAGCTTTACATTTCAATTGACTCTAACTTTTTTCCCATTTGGTATTTGATGAGAATAGATAAATTATTGCCTGCTATTCAACAATCACCTGAGGATCTCTTGATCTATTTTCAAACAGAGTGGTTTAAAAAAGAGAAGGTTTCAAGAACAGATTTCAAGCCTGTTTTTACTGATTTCAAAAAGCAAAGAAAACGTCCTTTCTATCATTTTGGCATGGAACTCCCATTATACGGACAAATCAGCAAAGAGGAATTAGAGAAGGATTTATTAAAGACTTGGGAACTCTCAGGTTTGATTAGAGAAAAGCTTATTGAAGAAAAAGAATTAGATAATCAGGGGAATCAACTTTTAGACCTTTTTGCTAACGACCAGAGTAGACAAGACTCGATTCAATTATTAGATCACTCTTATTCCCTTGTTTATGGAGAAACAGAGAATTATAAACCTAAAGCCAGACGCCAAGCATTTTCTATTTATGATCAGGATCAATTAATAACAAAAGGGTACATTGTTTATTTTGAGATTGATCAAACGATCTCCCCGAATCAAGTTCTTTGTGTAGCGATAGAAGGTCACCAGCACATGTACTCAAATGTACGGGATCTGGTTTTAAAAGATGAGGTGCAAGGTGGATTAAAAAATCCTTTACCACTCATCACCTAGATAATATAGAAGTTACAAGAAAAGCAATGGACCTGTTAAATGAACATTGGATCAAAACAGAAGGCAGTTCTTATTATGTTAGTACGTATAAAAACGAAACAAAATCATTTAATAAAGAAATTGCTGAAATCAAAAAGGAATTAGTGACAGCAAGTTTATTATTTGCTTATGTCAGTGAAAAGTTAGAGCTTCCAGATACGAACCCATCTTTATCTATTAATAATGAGGATGAAGGAGAAGCAGAAGAAAACCCAGATTCAAAGTTCATCAGCAACTTCTCATTCAGAGAAATTTACGAAACAATTGCAAACAGCCAGTTCACATTTTCAACAGATATCATTCGAGACTTCCATCTGAATCTTACAGCACTTGATGACAAGCACTTTGTTATCTTAAACGGTATTTCTGGTACGGGTAAAACGCAGCTGTGCCGGTTATATGCAAATGCTGTATACGGACTTGATTATGAGGCGGAAAATCCGTATTTGAAGATTATTCCAGTTCGTCCTGATTGGATGGATGCTACAGCGTTATTCGGGTACTATAGTTCATTTGAGAAAAAGTACATTATTACAGAATTCCTACAGGTTTTGATCTCGGCTCAAAAGGAACGGGACAAGCCTCATTTTATTGTACTAGACGAGATGAACCTGGCTCGTGTGGAATATTATTTGAGTGATTACTTAAGTGCTGTTGAGTCACGGAAAGAAATCCTGCTTCATAACAGGGAGGATGTTACAGATATTCCACAAAAGATTAGCATCCCTCCAAACGTGTATGTGTTGGGAACGATTAATGTGGACGAGACGACGCACAGCTTGTCTGATAAAGTGTTGGACCGTGCGTTTGTGATGACACTATCAGATGTTGATTTTGATCATTATTGGTCAACACTCGATCAATCTGTAAAAGCGATGATGAGTAGCGAATATGAAATTCTTTGTGACATTCACAACTATCTGAAATCATACGACCTTCACTTTGGCTACAGGACGATGAACGAGATGATTCAAAAGCTGGTGAGAAATAAGGAGCTCGATGAAGAGTTTAGCCTGGGTTCTATGCCAGCACTTGATCGGGTAATTAGTGAAAAAATGATGCCAAAATTAAGAGGTGACGAGCGAATTGCAGACTTGCTTTCAACGCTTAAAGCAAAATTCCATGGTCACTTTGGCGATGAATCTCAATCATATGGTCATATCTTGAGAATGGAAAAGGAGCTGGAACGTTATGGAGCAACCCAGTTCTGGCGCTAAATTCTTTATCCAAAGTCATTAAGAAGGCTGGATTCCGCTTGAAGAAGCTTATTTAAGAGAAGCCACTTCTTATGAGTGGAAACTGGAGAGTGAGAGCAATCCTGTTATCTTGTTTAACGGGATGCCACTTCCGTTCGTTCTAAATGAATCTGGAGTGAGTGGGACGCTGCAGACACCCTTTCAATCCGGTGAAGCAACTATTGAAATCAACGGAACTCACCTAAAATCCTACATCTACACTGATGAAAGAAAGATGACTACTGAGCAGTATGAGATCATGCTGAAAGAAATACTTGAGGAAGCAGCAGTTTGTTTTGATTACAGCGGCTTAAATAAAGGATTCAATACCAGTGGAAGAGAACGCACGTTGTCATGGACACAATGGTCTTACATTAAAAGAAGCTTTCACGAGTTATCTCTGCTGTTTAAAAAAATCAACAGCAATCCATTATCTGTTCTTAAGCAGGAAAACTTTATGACGAACCGTGAAAAGATACAGCAGGTTCATACAACAACGTCACTCTGGCTGGAACGAAACCATGGTCGGACAGAACAGCTTGTCCCTAAAAAAGTGTGGACGTCTAAACGAGAGGAAACGAATGACTTGTATGAAAATCGCTTAGTAAAAAAACAGCTTCTTGAACTAAGACATCTTCTTTCCCAATATCGTGATTATGCGGATGGTGTGTTAAAAGAGGAAGCAGAGAAACTAAGAAACAAGGTGTTGTACTGGCTGAACCATTCATTCATGATTGTTGTCAAACCTCATAACGGCCAGGTAACCATTACACAACGGTTAAGAAAGCATCCGATCTATCGAAAATGGCACACATGGTTTGAAAAGCTGTATCAGCACCAGAAGTATGAGATTGGATTTGATTATCACATTCCGTTAAAAGATACGTTTCAAGTATATGAAATGTGGTGCTACATGAAGTTAATCAAACAAGCAAGACAGAACGGGGAACTGGCAGATTCATCACAGTTATATAAAACTACATCAGACGGGATATTTCTCTCGTTAGCGGAAAAAAAAGAGAGTACCATTAAACTAAAAAACGGTGACACCATTTCATTCCAGCGTGTGTTTCAGTATCGAAATGCAGAACATGTTGTAGATAACACGAAGGCACTTTTCTATACCTTTACCCAAAAGATGATTCCCGACATTGTCATCCAACGAGGGGAAAAGCTATTTATCTTTGATCCGAAATATCGTGTACCGAATAACATTGGGACCGCATTAGGTGAAATGCACAAGTACAGGGATGGGATTAGAAACATCTTTACGGATGAAAAAGTAGTAGAAGAAGTATATATCATGACTCCGTTCCAGGAGTCAGGGGAAGAACTCAGATATTATGCTGATCATTTTCATAAACGATACAAGATGGGGGCGGTAAAGATGATGCCTGGAGTAACCGAAGAACATGATAGGTACTCAATTTAGGAGGGCAGAGCATGGATATCAAAAAAGATATAATTGTATATACACTACCTGATAATATTCGTGGCAGGAGTATACGTACTAACATTATTCCTACAGTATGTAATCTTAAAAACTTGCTTAAAAAGCTTGTAATGGTAAATGGAGGTTATGGGCAACTAAAACAGTGGGAAAAAAGAAGTTATCAATCTTACCAAATTGATAAAATTAAAGATGGATTGTTAACTGTTCATGATGAAGAATGTATTCAATTGATTAAATCTCATATTCTTAGTTTCCATCCAAAGGAACTTGGTGCAAGCTGTGTGGACATTTATTTGGTTGCTTATGTTGCTGAGAATTACGGTCCAGGTAAAAACGTCTTTTTTGATTACATAAAGAGCAGTGGAATTTCTGAAAAAGATAATACAGCCCAAGCCATTTGGCAAGTTGGTAAGGGTGATGGTATTTACCTTGGTTTATTAAATGAAGATGGAACAGTGATGGATTGGAGCTTCTTTACAACATGGATTAATGGTAATAATGATAATTCCGAATCACTTGTCTATTAGATAAGTTTCTGTTAATTAGTAAAATGAATTATATTTAATTAAAATCTTAAATTCATAATTTGCGAAAAGAAGTTAATTTTCGAATGATAGAATTGAGCTTTAACCTACATGGAGAAAACTAACTATTCTGTCTGAGCATCTTTTCCCACTATTGATTGGTGTAATAGTTTATAATATACCTTGGTCTAAAGCAGAAAATAGGTTATTATAAAAGAAAGAATTACCGAAAGGATGTTCGTATTATATGTTAAACGTAATCGAACTTTTCGCAGGTGTTGGAGGATTCCGGATAGGATTAGAACGGACTGGTCATTTTCAAGTCGTTTGGGGAAATCAGTGGGAACCATCAAAAAAAGCACAAGATGCGTTTGTTTGTTATTCAACCAATTTTAAAGATAATGGTATACATTCTAATGAAGATATCTCAACTGTAAAATCAGAGCACCTACCTAATGCAGAAGTTTTGGTAGGGGGATTTCCTTGTCAAGATTATTCAGTAGCAAGGTCTTTGAGTGGGGAAAAAGGTATACAAGGGAAAAAAGGTGTTTTGTTCTGGGAGATAATGCGTCTAATATCAGAACGACAGCAGATAGGAAGAAAGCCTAAGTATGTATTATTAGAAAACGTTGATAGGCTACTTAAATCTCCTTCAAAACAACGCGGAAGAGACTTTGGTATAATGCTTGCTGCTTTTCATAAAGCTGGATATGATGTCGAATGGCGTGTAATTAATGCTGCAGACTATGGTCTATCACAGAGAAGAAGAAGAGTATTCATATTTGCATATGACAGATCATTAAAGTATGCAAAACAACTTAATAAAACTTCAAATCCAAAGATTTTAGAACAAGATGGATTTTTTGCAACAAAATTCCCTGTAACGATGGAATTTGTTAATACAAAGAAGATTACTGAAGGCGATTTAAAAGAGGATCTTGTCAATATCTCGGATGAGTTCAAAGGGAACTTCTATAATTCAGGTATCATGAAAGATGGAGAATTTATTTCAATGGAATTAACTCCATTAAAAACAGCTCCTGTTCCACTATCAGACATACTTGAAGAAGAGGTTGATGAAAAGTATTATTTGACTGAGATGGCCAAAGAGAAGTTTATCTATCTAAAAGGTCCGAAAAAAGTAGAAAGGACCTCCGCTTCTGGTCATAAATATATTTTTTCTGAAGGTGGAATGGCTCTTCCGGAAAATATGGATTTACCTGGTAGAACGATGCTAACAAGTGAAGGAACAACTAATCGAAGTACTCATGTAGTACCTGATAAAAAGACAGGAAGATGGAGATATCTGACTCCCGTCGAGTGTGAGAGGTTGAACGGCTTTCCTGACAACTGGACAAACACTGGCATGTCAGAGAGAATGCGCTATTTCTGTATGGGTAATGCTCTAGTAGTAGACCTTATAACTCTAATGGGTGAAAGAATACATGAGATTGAAATCCAAGAACCCCAAATTGAAAAGAGCAATGAAAAACAAGAAGAACAGATTACTTTATTTTAGTAATCTGTTCTTTACTTTATAAGAATTATTGAAGATAACTTCTTTAATATAACTATTGTTTAACCAAAAGGATTTTTTTACCATATTATCACCGTAATGGGTAGGGTATGTATCTAAACTATTTGCTGCATGTGGTCGCACGTGGGATACTCTATTTTCAGAAGAACCGGGTAGTTTATGCGCTTGTTTGTCTAAGATTCTTTTAACAGTTTCTTCCCAAACCAATCTGACTTCATTCTCTAAATCTTTTTCTGGAATCGTCCAGAAGAAAGCATCGACGAATTCATAATCCTCATTAGCAGTCTCTAGATAAATTACAAAAAGATATCTAGTTTCCAAAAACATAAGTCTTAGGGTAGATTCATCCCAATTTTCTTTGATGATTTCTTTATATTTAAATGAGGGGAATGACATAGATTCCTTTATACTACCGTTTCTTTGTATTCTGATTGTTTTAATCTTCGTATTGGATTTAAGAAATTCTTCAGACTTATTAAGGTCATTTAAATCTTTTCTCAGCATTCTTGCAGCAACTGAATAAGTTTTTGATTTACTTGTAATCGATATTTCGAATTTTTGGCACAACTCATTTAATTTCATACCAAAGAATGGCTGGAATGCATTTAATATTAACTCATCAAGAGTTTTTTCTTGGAGTTGTTCAGCAGTTACGATTGATTTATAGGTTTTTTTCTTTTTTAAGATATATTTATTAAGAATAAATGTCATATACGAAGATTTTAAAGAAAATGCACGTTGCTTAGCCATGATAGGTGAAAAGGGTTGGGTTCTTACACTTTCTTTATTAGCACCTTTTGTACATGCACTTAAATACAATGTATCTCTTTCGGATAGTTCATGAGCTTTACCATCTCTAATTTTATTGATAATAATATCCCAATCTTGTTTAATGATTTCAAGATCTTTTTCAGGAAACTCGAACAATTGAGCATGGGTTATTTTAAAATCGTGTCGTTCTAACTGCTCTTCGTAAAGATAAAAAACTAATAATATCAATTTGTTCTTCTTCCAAAAGGCACTGGTCTCAAAAGTATTGTTATGTTCATTCATATAATTAATAATGTTTAATACTAAACGTTCTTTAGCAGAAAAAGTTTTATTTTTGTTCTTCTTGTAGGGCGTTACCTTTAACTCTACTCCCGCTTCTGAAAAGTCTGCTTCACTTAAAGAATTTGGTTTGTATCCGAAATGGTGTTCTTCAATTAAAGTGCCGATTCCACCTTTTAACTTAGTCTTTCCCAATAACTCGTTAGGAAGGATTTCATAAAATGCTTTATTCTCCATCAACTTAGCGTGTTGTTCTATTGATTCCGGAGATGTTTTATTATACAACAAATTCTCTTCACTCCTTTAAGTGATTATTTTTAGCTCATTCGGGAAGAAGTAAATATTACTTCTTTCTCAAGGAGCAGCCATAAATGGAAATAAAAGATACTGACATACTCTATTTTAGAAGAAAATTACTTAAATGGGGGAAAGAAAATAAATTTAATTTTGTTTGGCGTGATGTCGATAACTTGTGGCATGCTTTAGTAGCGGAAATTATGTTGCAGAGGACAAGATCAGGTGTTGTGGAGCCTGAGTTTATAAAGTTTATTAATGAATATCCAACCCCTCAAAATTACCTTATAAAAGAAAAACCAGAAACATTTAAAAACTTAGGTCTTCCTGGAAGAGAACAAATTATTAAAGAAATAGCAGAAGTACTTAAAGAGAAGAAACATTTAAAAGAAAAGAAAGATTTTCTCTCAATAAAAGGTGTAGGTAACTATACGGCAGCTGCTGTTAGATCGATGTTTTTCAATGTAAGAGACATTATAGTGGATGGAAACGTAGTGAGAGTGTACTCAAGGGTCTTTGGATTTAAAAGGACCCCAAAGCTTTATACTGATAAAAGCTTTTTTGAATTTGCTGATCGAGTAACACCAAAAAGAAATTTTCGTATGTTTAACTATTCTTTATTGGATTTTGGTAGAGAAATATGTTCTCCGATACCAAAATGCGAAATTTGTCCTTTAAAAAGGAAATGTAAGTACTATAGAAATATAATAAAAGTCAAATAAAATTTTCAAATATTATACTTTTAACAAATATTAAACCTATAAAAGAGGTGATATATATTGATTTGATAAATACTTTTCAGTAATTAATATGAGAAAGCAACTTCATCTTCCCGGTATAAGTAAATTAAACATGAATCAAGCTTTTGGGGTTTAAGAATATTGTACAATTAGCTTATGAAGAAAAGTAAAGGGGTGTAGAAATGCCAACATACAACAAACTCGTCCGTGATCGTATACCAGAAATCATTAAAAGGACAGGTGCTTCCTTTAATACTACAATTCTATCTGAAACCGAATACATAAAAGAGTTAAAGAAAAAATGTTATGAAGAATTAGATGAGTATGTTGCAGCTGGTGATGACCAGGATGCTGTAGAAGAACTTGCTGACCTCCTAGAATTAATGTATGAACTTGCTAAAGTTCATGGAGTAGATTTTCATGAAATTGAAAAAGTAAGACAGGAAAAAGCAGAAAAACGCGGAGGATTTCAGGAACGCATCTTTTTAATCGATACAGAATAAATCCTATTTAAATTGTATTTTATTAAACATATAAATTTTACGGTATTAAAGTCAAAACAGGAAAGAGATGTTGGCATTGAGCCACAAATTACAAGTGGGGGAAATGAAAGTTGAATATTTGACTGACAAGGAAATATGGGGACACTTCAATTATATTTTTTCTCCAAAATCTAAAAATTCCACAACATATAAATTTGTCTTGATTAAGTCAATATTAGAAAATCTTTATAATGTAAATGAAAAATTAGAATTAACCTATGATCTTTTATATTCGAGTTTTTCTAAAATATATTGGAATCTTGTTATACATCATAATTTAAATCAGATTAACATGATCGGGAAGAAAGCAGAGGTACAAAAAATACTTTTAGTAATTCAAGATAAGTACATGATTCCTAATACTTATGTTTTTGATAAGCTTTCCGATGAACTGCAAATTGAGATTATAACAATGGTTAAAAAGAAGGCTAAGTTGAATGTTATGGGTGCTATATATGGTGATACTGATAGTACAATCTATGATTTCGATAATAAGAAAGAAACTATAAAAATTAATCCTAGCTATTACTCATTTATGCAACGGTTTCAGAAAGTGCTGACCTATTTAACAAACTATCACCTTGCTTTATTTTTAGAAAAGTTCAACCAAAAAGGTGATATTACTAATCTTCTTATGAAAGTTGAAAATGTATCTAAAAGATCTTCTTTAAATGAATTCTATTTACTTTTATCATCTTTTTACAATGACAAATGTTTTTATTGTGGTAAAGAAATTAAGAAAAAAGGGTCTATTCATGTTGATCATTTCATTCCATGGAGTTTTGTGCAAACTGATCAATTATGGAACTTGGTCATCTCCTGTAGTTCATGTAATTTAGCTAAGAATGATAAATTAGCCGTAGAACAATATTTAGATTCTCTTATAGATAGAAACTTGGAGTTAACAAAAGATTTATTAGTAAACCAAAGGCTTGATATGAAAGTCTATACAGCAAAGAAATTGATTGAGCTTTATAATTATTCCAAGGAAAATGGATTTACAGACATTTGGACTCCACAGAAGAAAATCCAATTACAATTAGAAAAGCTTAAGGAAAAATAATCCTTAAGCCTAATTTACTTATTATCATCCTCAACCAGATACTTAAGCATAGACAGCTTATTCTCCCAGAACTTTTCGTAATAAGAGAGCCATTGTTTCACTTCTGTTAAAGGCTCTGGATGCAGCTGATAAATCTTTTCCCGTCCTTCCTTTCGTCCTGAAATGAGTTCAGCCTCTTTTAGAATCTGAAGATGCTTCGTCACAGCGGTTCGACTTATTTCAAAGTGATCAGCGATCTCTGATATTGGCCGCTCATTTTCAGAAAGCAGCCTTAAGACTTCACGTCTCGTCGGGTCTGCGATTGCTTTAAATACATCGTGTTTTTCTGCTGATGCTGCCACTTAACCCTCAACGACCTTTTTCAGTCTTTCATTCACAATACCAACCCATCCGCCGTTCATGCGATCACGCACATCTTGCGCTTTTTGATTCGCTTTTCCAACAATCGCATCTTCTTCTTTCCACCCGCTGTGAATCAATGTGAACTCTGTCTGATCACCTTTTTCTTCTAACAAGAACGTAACGATCCAGCCATCTGTGTCCCATGAAAACGATAGCTTATGGGGTTCATCGATCACGATCACTTTACACGGCGAAGGACCAAAAGGGGACTGGATGTGAAACTCATGACCTTCTTCTGCTTTAAAGTCATTCGGCATGAACCACGCTGACATGCCTTCTGAAGTTGATACAGCATCCCACACTTTTTGAATCGGTGCGTTAAAGGTTGCGGTTTGTTTAATATCTGGTAGTGTTGACACAAGCATTCATCTCCTAGTCTAAATATGTAACCATTTGGTTGTACGTTTAGGATATAACACCTTTTGGTTTTATGTCAATTCATTCTGAGGCGATTGGATAAATATGCTAAAATATAGGAATACAACGTGTTCATGAAAAGAGGCTAACGGTATGACCCAAACTCAAACAAGAAATGAACCAAAACGTATCCCTGAAGAAGTAAAAGATGTATTAAATTCATACTTTGAAAAAATAGAGAAGAAGCTGCCAAACAAGTTAGAGTCATTTTATCTATTCGGCTCAGTTTCCATTGGAGCTTATCAAGAAGGATTAAGTGATATCGACTTTTACGCGGTTACAAAAGAAAAGCTAACAGAATCAGATGTAGATGTATTGAAAGAGATTCACCATGAGATGAAAAAAGAGTACCCGAAGCCAAGCTTAGATGGCATGTATTTGACGCGAGAAGATCTAGAGAGTGAAAAAAACAACGGTAATTCTTCATGTCCATATTTTAATGAAGGAAAGCTTCAATCTTATCGACCTTTTCACCGTCATTGGATCGACGCGTACCAGCTTCAGACATATGGCATCGTCGTTAAAGGACTGCCGATCGAAACATACAATCTATCTGTAGATTGGACAGAATTGAAAGCAAACTTGGTGGAGAACATTAACGGTTATTGGCTGAACTGGGTGAAGAACTGCGAGCGTTTTCCGTCTACTCAATATTTAGGATTATACATGAGTGCGAACATGATCGAGTGGGGAGTACTTGGGGTGACGCGTCTTTATTATTCGATAAGGGAAGAAGACATCACGTCAAAAGAGGGAGCTGGTGAATATGCATTACAAACGGTTCCTGAAGCGTATCATCAAATCATCCGAGAAGCACTGCGCATCCGAAACGAAAATAAGTTCTCACATTATGGCTCGACGAGAAAGAGAAGAAATGATGCACTCAGCTATATGAAGTATATAATAAGAGAATGTAATAACTTGTAAGATTCATAGAAAAGGATGGGACGAAAATGGCGAAATTAGTGTTTAAGAGAGACAGTCAGTTCATGAACAAGATGAGAAAGTTTGATATTTACCTGAACGAGAGCAAAACAGAACAGATCAAGGACGGAGAAACGAAACAACTGGACGTAGCACCTGGCGAGTATATCGTGAAGATGCAGATCGATTGGGTAGAGAGCGCAACTCATAAGATTCAGATTGGTGCAGATGACACCGTTCATTTTCAGTGCGGCAGCCGATTAAAGGGCATGAAGATCTTGAAAGCCTCTTCTGCTATGAACACAGTGGATGAGTACATCTATTTAGAAAAGAAGTAAGGTGAATGAGGAGGGATTTCCGATGAACAGACTGCAGCATCTGCTTTATGGATTTCTAGTCGGATTTGGATTTATGTCACTAAGTTTCGTAGATCTGGAACGTTTTGGTCCATTTGGCCCCTTAATCTGGTTTATCAATACGGTCTTGTATTATGTAGGTTACGGAGTTGTGGTCGTTCTCGGAGTCTGGATCTTATTCATCGTCATGGGACAACTTGGAGATGAATCGCAAAAGGAGCGGGAGTAGTGGATAGCAGAATACAAACATTCGTAGATCAAGCTCAAAGAACGTTCGGACTAGGAAACTACTATTTACATCAACATAGTCTATGGCGGGACGTGAACCATTTCAACGAAACGAATTACAGACTTTGTTTGGAGTGGTTTCCGAATGGAACGGAGTCCGATGAAGATGGTTCGAATCCAGAAGGGACAGCGATTATTGAATACAACGTTAACACTGAAAAATTAGAGTCCGCTATCTTTGTTATGGGTGAGACCTTTGCACAAGATGGAATCACGTTTAATGGTGGAACTGAGGAAGTCATTAAGTGGATCGAACAAGAAACCGGATTAAAATATAACGAGCAGTTCCAACTACATAACGAAACAGAAAATGAAATAGAATTTAGCGCTATGATAGAAGGTATTCCAGTCTCACCGTCTGGCTACATCGAAGTGAAATGGAATGGTAAGGGACAGCTGACATTCTTTTCGGTTCATGGAGAGTTTCCGACAGGTGATCAGGTAATACGTGAAACCTATAATCTTTCATTAGAGCAAGCGGAACACACCGCTAAGGAACAAGTGAAAAGAATTGGATTTCCGTCGTTTGAACAAAAGAAGTTATTTGCCGTGTATGCGGTAGAAGAGATCTACATAAGAAACAAAGATCAGATGATCAAACCGTTTGAAATGCTTCAAGATGGCGGGACTTCTAAAAAAGTGAATCGCATTTTAGAGTGGGACAAACCGATCTCTGGAGATTTTGAACGTAAAGAGATCGATTTGCAAGAAGAGATTACGGTAGATGAAGCCTTTTCCTGCACGCCTTCTCCAACCACCCGACCTATTACGGAGGAAGATGAGAAGAAGTGTGTGGAAGCAGTAGAGCGTTTGTTACGTCAGGAGTATCCTGAGGACTCAGGGAAATGGCGTGTGACAAATCTGCATCGTGACAAAAAGTACTTGATTGCAACACTCAGAACAGAACAGCATGAAACACGAGTGTTTGAAAGAAAACTTTCAATACTCCTTGAACCTAACACGATGGACGTGGTGAACTACATCGACAACCAGTTCATGTTAGAGATGTATGATTCCTTTGAAGCACCTGATGAAGTAACGGTCACACAAGACGAAGCGTATGAGAAGTTAAAAGATTTGTTTGAGCTCCAGCCATTTTATGTGTATGACGATGAGCAGAAGCAATATATTCTATGCGGGAAATTAGACTGTCATCACGGCGTGAATGCCAAAACAGGTGAAGTGGTTTTGCTGGATGATTTAGGATAGATAATGGAGGTTTTAAATATGTATATAACCATTGCGGATTTTATTCGAGAATGGAATCGCGAAGCAACGCTAACGCAAAAGGTGTTAGATGGTTTAACCGATGTATCGTTGCAACAACAAGTTTACCCGGAAGGACGTACGTTAGGAAGAATCGCGTGGCATCTAACCACTAATATTCCAGAGTACTTAGCTCATTTTGGGTTCGAAGTAGATGAAGTAAAACATACAGAAGAGGTTCCACCATCAGCAAAAGAGATAGCTGACACCTTTAAAGATTTAAGTTCTGCTGCAACGAAAGCCATTGAAGAGCAATGGACAGACGAAAGCTTAAAAGAAGTGCAAACGGCCTTCGGTAGAGAGGAATCAAACGCTCAGATTCTGATGGGACTCATCAAGCACATTGTTCACCATCGTGGACAAGTTACAATCTTAATGCGTCAAGCGGGAATTAAGCCTTATGGGGTTTATGGCCCACCGAAAGAAGACTGGATTCATTTGGGTGTAGAAAATCCACCTCTTTAAATTGAAAAAACAAGTAATGGATTGCTAGGAGATGCTATGAACGAGACACAAGTGAAAGTGTACTTCTCCCTTTTTGGCGATGATTTTCAGATAAATGAAGTGACGAGAAGACTCGAGGTCATACCAACAGATAGCTATAAAAAGGGAGATCTCATTTCAGCCAATTCATCGATACACAGGAAAGAAACAAGCTGGGATTATGGGACGGACTACCAAAACTCGCTCGATGTAAATGAGCAGCTACAGCAAGTTATGAATCAGTTGAGAGATAAATGCTCTGTAATTAATGAATTACAAGCGGAGTTTGGCTTAGCGAGTAAAATCTATATTGTAATCGCAATGGTAAACGGGCAAGCTCCAGCTTTGTATTTAGAGAAAGACATCCTCACATTCGCGTCAGGCATCGGAGCTGAGATCGAGGTGGACTTTGTATGAACTGGAACTGGAATGAGACTATAATTAATCTCGAGTATTCGTATGAGAATTTGAAACAGCTGTTAAATGATTTTTGTGAGAATAAGAGTGAGTATTCTCAATACGAACTTGCTAAATGGTGCGATAATTTAACGATGGCGTGGGAAGAAGAAGATCTTGATGAAAAAGGAGATCTTACCTTTTTCATAGCCAGAGATATTGAGTGTCAGTGGGATTTATACCTAGTAAATACGTATACATTTAAACAATTAAAAATATTAGATTTGAACACAGTATCCATGCCTGAAGATTGGATGCAGGATTGGTTTCAGAAGATGAAAGCTGGAGTATGGATTGAATAGTTTTATCGTTGGTTTCGGCTTTATTAGGGAAGGGATTTTTCAAATGAGAAAATATTTGCAATCAATTGTCTGGGCCTTAATTGCAATTGGTTTGTTCGTATACTGGTACGTGACAAAATAGCAGACTATCACTGTGTATGAGGTGTGTAATGATTAAGTTTTCCGGAACTCCCATTTTAGAAACAGACCGACTACTTCTTCGTCCTTTGGAACAATCCGACATCCAAAGCATATTTAATCACTGGCTTTCAGACGAACGGGTCGCAGACAATCGGGTGAATGCTGCTCACACGAGTATTGCTCAAACAGAAGAGCGTGTGAAAAAGATCGTCAGTCAGTATGAAGATCAGAAATTTTGTTATTGGGGCATCGAATTGAAAGATACAGGTGAACTGATTGGAGAAATCGATCTGTACGATTTTGATAGCTCGACAGATAACTGTGAGGTAAGCTATTCACTTGGGTTCAAGTGGTGGAACCATGGGTACGGGACCGAAGCACTGCAAGCTGTAGTAGAGTTTGGCTTCCGACAGATGAACATCCATAAGATCTCTGCTGCACATAACACTGATAATCCTGCTTCAGGTAGGATTATGGCCAAAGTAGGAATGAAACAAGAAGGCGTAATTCGTCACATGATTCGTAATGCGAATAATCAGTATAAGGACTGTGCGGTGTATGGAATACTTCGAGAAGATTACTTAAGCTGATTATTCATGTATAATCAGCTTTTTTGTTGCTCACTCTGATCCATCTGTTGCTTCTCCAACTTCTTAACTCTGTGCAGCACTTGAAATAGAATCGTTGTAATAAAACTGAGTTGAACAAATAGAAAAATTCCTATGAAGAAGGCGGTATCCATTGATCCTCCTCCTAAACTTAACAAAAACATGAGAGCAAAAAATACGATAATCCCTCCGAAAATATTTGCCATAAACACAAACACCCAGTTGTCCATTTCTTTTCCTCCTCTAACCAAAATTCCATATTTTAACTTTAAGCTTTTACATGTTGATTTTAAAGAACAATTTTTTCTAAATGATGTACTTTTTTCCTAAATATCTTGATATAATTTAGTTCTTGGAGAAATGCAAAGCCTTCGTTTAAAATCTTTAAACGGTGTTGCTGATCGGCTTTCTCAACTTTTGGCAACTGGTATACCGCTGTGGAACCAGTTTGGGTTCGAAGCCCTAGATGAAGCCACTCAATGGCTTTTAGGATTGAACAATTTTGCAGGTAAGACCTCCATTGTTTTCTCCTTGTCTGTTGGGTGGTTTTATACGTATTAAAGTAAGGGGAATTAGGATGGAATCATTTTTAGAATATCTTGTAGTCATTGGGTTCGTGTTTATTGTTGTGTTTGCTATTCTATCGATCATCAAGAAATTTTTTGCTTCGGTAACGGTGTACGAGTATGAACGTGGTGTGAAGTTTAAATATGGGGCTTTTCAGGAGATTGTAGGCCCAGGCAAGCATAAGTATTCTCCAGCCTCTACAGAAATCACGGTTTTTGACATGAGACCGACGATTATGCAGCTGAACGGTCAAGAGTTATTAACGGCTGATCAACTTAGTGTAAAGATTAGTGTTGCCGTAAAATATCAAATTACAGATCCACAAATTCTGATCTCTGAATATGAAGATTATGAAGAACACATCTATATGAACGTGCAGCTTAAACTGCGTGATGTAATATCTTCGCTTGAATTAGATGACCTGTTGAGCAAGCGGAATGAAGTGAATGATTCGCTGCAACAACTTCTTGTTGATAATACGTTTGCTGGATTATCCATCCTCTCAGTAGACATAAAAGATATTATGTTATCTGCTGAACTAAAAAAAGCATTCCTTGAAGTAATTAGAGCGAAAAAAGAAGCGCAGTCTTCACTGGAAAGAGCAAGAGGAGAAGCAGCAACGTTAAGAAGTTTAGCAAATACGGCTAAAATGCTGGAGAACAACCCAGAGCTAGCAAAACTTCGCTTGATGAAGACGATCGAGAACGCGAAAGGCAATACGTTTGTAATCGATATGGTAGATGGCAATCACAGTACAAAAGAGAAATCCAACGCGTAACAAAGAAAGTGCATTTCTTCTAGAAGGAGAAGTGCACTTTTTTGTGGAAAGAGTTAGTAGATGACGTGAGGAGTGGTTTGTGTGAATCATCCGTTAGAAGCGGGATTGAAAAGAATCTTACAAGAAGCATTTGAAGGACCACCAAAGCCAGTGACTGTAAGCTATTTTACGAATACAAAACCAGACTCAGGTATTTTTGGAGCTTTGTCTACTTTAACTGTTGCTGATGCCTCAAAACAAATCAATGGAACAACACTCGCTGCTCATACCGATCATGTCCGATATCATATGTGGGGAACCAATGAATGGTTGTATGAAGGAACATTTCCTACAATGGATTGGAATAAAAGCTGGGAAATTCAAACAGTTAGCGATGATGAGTGGCTTTCCATACAAGAAGGATTGATAAATGAATATCAACGTCTTTTAGAAAAGATTGATCATATCCAGTGGACTGAAGACTTGGCAAATGAATTAGTAGGTTCGTTGGCGCACTCTGCCTATCACCTTGGTGCAATTCAACAAATGTTAAAATTTATGGAAGACTAGGTGAACTAAAATGTATATTGCCGGAATTGCAATCATTGTTACCGTGTTTTTTACTTTGCTGGGAATTGATATACAACTTAGAAAGAACAATAAACAAAATGAAGAAATCATAGAGTTGTTGAAAGAGATCAATGAAAAATATTGAATGGTTTAGGTGCGTGTTATGGAGATTAAAGTTCAAGCTGAAATCTATCGTTTAGGTCTCTTTATCAGCTTCTTTCAAGTGAAAAATGTCATCAAGTGGGCAGATCAATTAATTGAGAAGTTGGATCAGCCTCCTTACGAAATCCTTGAAATCTCGTTATCTTCTAAATCAACAATAGCTTCGGTATGTTCAAAGTTAACCGATGTCAAAGGAGAGTGTGATGAGGCAATTCCCATTCAAGGAATTCTGAGTCTACTTAATGATGAACTAGTTCAAACGAGTGATGTAACGGAAATATGTACATATATGTATCGTCTTGTAGGTCACATCCCAGAGAGCTGTGAGGATATTGAAAGGTCGATCATTAATCTAACAGATAAGTGGGATATGGCAGTTGATGGCTCCTATGGGAATGTAGAAGATGCTCGTAATGAGATCTATGAATTTTTAAGTGAGTTTGAGTCGTTTAGGGTTTAAAGTAAATGAAAAAGCGAAAAAAGCATATAGCTTTCTTCGCTTCATTACTTATTTCATCTCTGCTAATAATTCTTCCAGCTGGTTCCAAGTCATCGTCACGCCTTCGAGCATACCCATGTCTAGAACGGTCTTCACATCATTCGCAGAAGCATATTCTGCACGGTTGATCAGTTTTGTTTGGTTGCCTTCTGAAACAAATGTTAATGTAACTTTTGTTTGAGGCAATTCTTCAGAAATATTACCTTCAGCGTCAGAAAACGCGTCTACGCTCTTGATTTTTTCTGGTGCGACGATCTCATGAAATACCGCTCTGCCCCAAGATTCGTGTCCGAAGTATTCTTGACTCTCATCTGTGCATTTCATGCAATAATGCCAAACGCCTTCAGGACGGAATTCGAACTGTTTGATCGACATTGTCCAGCCACCAGGAGCCCACCAGCGCTTCAAATGTTCTTCTTCAGAAAAAGCTTTAAACACAAGTTCGCGAGGTGCATTAAAGGTGCGTTCTAACACCAATACATTTCCTTCTACTTTAGAAGTTAATTGATTCGTTTTGTTTTCAACAGTCATTTTTAATTCCTCCTTCATTTATGTAGTGCTAAATATCGTTTATTTCATGTCTTTTAAATATTCATCTAAGCGGTCGAACCGATCTTCCCAAATGTTTTGAAAGGTATCAAGCCATTCTTCTAGTTCTAAGAAAGGTTGTGACTGCAGCTTATAGATTCGACGATTCGCAATAGGTTGAACCTCAACAAGCCCAGAATCACTAAGTACACGTAGATGCTTCGATACCTGTGGTTGGCGCAGCTTAAGGCTGTCGGCAATTTCTCCTACAGTGAGAGGACCAACTCTCAAAAGCTCAACAATGTGAAAGCGATTGGGCTCGGCAAGTGCATGCAATGTTGTTAGTTTCTCGCCCATAAACTGTTCCTCCTTTCATAATCAATATAACTCATAAGGAATATTCTTGTAAAGGAATATTCGAAATAACTTTTCGATATGAGTTGCAAATTCAGGTGTTTTATTAACATGGATCACAGTTTCAGAAGGAAGGTTGGAGTTCATGCTTTGTAAGGTTAAAAGGGGAAGCATTCATTATGAAGTAATCGGTGAAGGGATGCCATTAATCATTTTACACTCTATGGGAACGGACCATCGTTCTATGAAGGCGTGGCTGGAACCCATATTCAAAAACAAGCGTGGTTATCAAAGAGTGTATGTCGATCTACCTGCTCACGGGCACAGTGAGATTGATTCAACAGTTAAATCAACCGATGACATACTTTCAAACGTACTAGAGTTTATAGATATAGTGTTTTCGAATAATGAATTTGCATTGCTTGGTGCTTCATATGGGGGATATCTGGCGCAAGGGATCGTTCACATAAAAAGGAAACATGTAAAAAAAATTGTATTATTAGCTCCAGCTATTCATCATCTAAAAGAGCGAATCGTGCCTGAAAAAGTATTGCTCGAAAAGAACCATTCAATACTAAACGCACTAGATGTGGATACGAGGGTTGCTTTTGAAACCTTAATGATTTATCAAAATGAAGAGAACCTAAAATGCTTTTTAGAAGAAGTTCAACCAGGAAGACTATTAGCAAATCGTAAATTTCTAACCTCGGACTGGAGAGAGAAAGGGTATTTTCTTTCGCAGGAACCGTTTTCTGATGTATCCTGCTTACCGCAAGAAGTACTCCTTATACTCGGAAAACAAGATCATATTTGTGGCTATCAAGATTATCAGTTTATGTTGGACAAGTTCCCTCATTCAAACCGAGTGATATTGGATCTTGCAGGTCACATGTTACATATTGAGCAGCGAAGAACTGTTCAACAACTAGTTGGAGATTGGTTGTACTCAACAAAAGAAACTATAGGAGAGAACCATGGATATTCAAGAGATTATCAGCAAATTAAACAAAGAAAATAAACTGAGTTCGGACATTACTGTATATAAGCCTTTGTCTGGTGGTACCGTCAGCGAATTGTATCTCCTACAAACTTCAAATGGAGAAAAATATGCCTTGAAAATAAATAATCCAAAAATCGTTCAATCAGAGGTTCTATATCTTAAAAGCTATAATCACGTGGAGATCTTACCAGATATTGAATATGTTGAAAATACCAATAAATACTTTGTCTATTCGTTTATTGAGGGAGCTATCACTTATATCAGAGGAAACAAAAGAGAAATACTTGAAAGCTTGGTTCATGAGCTTATAAATCACTATAAGATGGCAACTGATTTTAATGGTTGGGGATGGGCAGATGAACCAACACATTCTTGGAATTCTTTTCTTATCAATAGAACAGAAGAAGCGAGGCTAATCATAGATACCTATTTAGAAAAAGATGATCATAAGCTTGTGTTTGACCTTATGGAGAAGCATAAGAAAAGTAAGATAAGCCCTTATTTACTGCATGGAGATTTAGGCATCCATAATTTTATTTTTGCTAACGTCGAGCTAACGGGAATAATAGATCCTTGTCCTGTAATCGGAGACCCTCTGTATGATTTAATTTACGCATTTTGTTCTTCACCAGATGACTTAACGATAGAAACGTTTGATGCCGCTGCAGATTGTTTAAGTGTAGGTGTGGAGCATGAAATCTTGGCAATATATGAAAACGTGCTAATTGGCTTATATCATAGGTTGGCAGCATGTAAGAAACATCATCCGAACGATTTTGATGAATACGTAAAAGCTTGGTTTTACTGGAAAGGGATACTGGAGAAGTTTAATTAGGAAGTGAATTATTTTCATTTAACAAATAATGGGCTGTATTCGCGAAACAATTAGTTTACTTTTACGACTAATGATATATAGAGTTTATTAGAGGGGGAGTAAAATGGCTAAAAAGGGTCTCATAGGTCTTGTTCTTACTCTTATACTGATTTCAGGCTTCTTTACGTACTACATCCTGAACGCTAAACCACCATCAGCAAGTGCTATAACAGAAGCAAACATCACGATTCCCGTTAAGCAAGGCAGTTATTGTTGGGATGGATTTTTAAATGGCGAGTGCAAAGATATGGTTGAACCGTTTATGATGAACGATATTGAGCCGGTTACCGTTGCGCCAAGAGAGAAAATTGAGATCTCCTATAATCGCAAGCCTGTTAAGATATCTAAAGAAGTAATGGTTTGGTCTAAAAGTCAGTCAGATCCCAAAAGTGTGAATTTGGAGGATGGAACCATTGTAGCCCCTCAAGAAAGTGGAACCTATGCGGTGAGTACGTACGGAAATTGGAAACGCGGATCAGCAAGCCATGTGTTCTTTATTAAAGTCAAATAGACGTTAAACGAAAAAGTAACCCATCAACGGTCTGTTCAGATGGGTTACTTGTATAGCTTATTTTCGTTATTATTTCTTCTTCCTTTTTTCCATTTCTTTTTTTACTAAAGGAACGACTTTGTCTTTAATTCCTTTTTGTACTTTTGGATTGCTTAGAACTTTCTTGATTTGTTCCTTCATAAATCGTGCCCCCTAAAATCGTGATAATCTTATCTTTCCCCTTTTCATATAACGGTTAAACGCGTATGTAAATAAGTAAAGCCGCCCCTAAAGGCAGCTCTTTTATTAACCGATTCTCTTTTTGTTTTTCTTGCTCTTTCGTGCTTTCTTGCAAGCCAATAAGCCATCTAAAATGCTAATAAAACTACTCAAAGAAGACACCCCCATCTATCTCATGTTGAGAAAAGAATAAGAATCTCAATAATCCCTATTCTCTATATCTTATGCCGAGCTTGTCTTATTGGATTGGACATTTGGTGAATCTAGTAAAAATGAATGGAGAAGGAATAGTTTGTTGCTTATCGAAATTAATGCTAGATGCTTGTTTTGATAAGTGGGGTGGCAGCAATGGAAGAAGATCTTCAAAAAGTGAAACTACGTATAGAAAAACGGTTAGTACAATTGGATGATCAGAACAGAACTGACGCACCATTTAACGATGCCATGGATCATTATGGAAAGATTGAAGGCTATCCAACTAACAATATTTCCAAAGTGAATTTGCAAGGCTTTCCTATGCCAATCCGTGTTCTCGGCTACTTTTTTCTTGGAACGATGGGTGTGGGGATGATTACGGTTCTACTTTTATCGCTGTTTAAATAATTCATTATATATACTATGGTGAGGTGTTCTGAAATGAATAAACGTGTACAATTCGACTTTGAAATCGACTTTTCGAATGGCGGAGGGTTACAAGGTCAAGAATTCCGTCTAGATCTGCATGGTGAGGATATTTCCGATGAAGAGCTGGCAAAGTATATTGTTGAGGATATGCGACTGCTGATGGTTGGGGAGGTCAGGATCTTAAACAAGAAGATCATTGAAGAAAAGCATAAACGAAAATCGTAAGTGATTTTATTAATTTTCTTAATTCTGGGGGTTACATGTTGAGTACTACCTATGTAAATTGGGGAGAATCATTAGTTAAATTAACTTGGGAAAGGTCGACGATACTTCCTCCATATCACTTAATTACAAGTGTTCACGGATTTTGTTTCAAAGAAGATAAGTTATTATTGGTAGACTTGAAACATAGAGGATGGGACTTTCCCGGAGGTCATATTGAGCCAGGTGAAACCGCTGAAGAGTGTTTCAGAAGAGAAGCACTTGAAGAGGGATATGTTGAAGGTGAGTGTAAGATAGTTGGTTATATTATTGTGAATCACAGTGAGAATCCACACTGGACGGAAAGTAGTAACTATCCCAAAATTGGCTATCAAGTTTTTTACAAAATGGATGTAACAAAAACGCTACACTTTGAGGGGGCTTTTGAAGCTTCTCAACGTACGTTTATAGATTCTAGCAGGATTACATCTTACTATTCTAAATGGAACGCTGTTTATCAAGAGATTTTAGACTGTGCGATTCAGCAATAAAGGCCCTCTGATTAGAAGGCCTTTTCTTTTATGTTTTAAAAAAACATCACGAAAATGCTTCCGAATATTGAACAACACCAGTAACATCAGCTAAAGAATTCTCCGTTAACTCAAGAGCCATAAAGACTTCATCAGGAACATCAAAAGGAGCTTGAATTTTCCATGTGCTAGCTCTCTTGAATCCAAACTTCGGATAATAATCTTGATGTCCTAACACGATGACGGATTGATAGCCCAACTCCTTGGCAAAGGTTATCGCAGCTTTTATGAGTAGACTCCCAATCCCTTTATATTGATATTCTGGAATAACTGATACAGGTGCAAGTGCCAGTGATTCAACCTCTTTTTTCTCGTTAACAATTTTCACTTTTGAAAGCAGAATATGCCCAATGATCTCTTGTCTGCTGTTTTCAGCAACTAAAGAAAGTTCAGGTACAAATGCTTCTGTCTTCCTTATACGGTTCACTAGTACATGTTCTTTCTTATCACTAAATTCCTCTGATTCAAATGCACTTCTAACGACTTCTTCCGTCTTTTTATAATTTTCCGTGCGTTCGAGGCGAATTTTTATATCCATTTATAGTCTCCTCATCTTTTCTAATAAACTCTTATTTTCTATAAATGGCACCTTCTTCATAGGCAAGAAGGTTTACTTACTCAGCTCTAAACATAAGTGGTTCAAACAAAAACCTCCATATGAAATATGTTCTATCGTATTAAGTTTCTGATCTCCCGTCAACATGAGAAAATGGTTCATGAAGTTAGCTTTTACAAAAGGAAAAATTGTGTTTACATAGAAATGATAGATGTTGATGAATTGTAGAACGTTGTGGGGGTTAAACGATGTCAAAAGATATGTTAAATCCGAAAGTAGAAGAATTTTTGAAAGATGCAAAATCGTGGAGGGAAGAGTTTGAGCAGTTGAGAAGAATCGTGTTAGACTGTGGCCTCTCCGAAGACTTTAAGTGGATGCACCCGTGCTACACGTTAAACGGAAAGAATATCGTTTTAATACATGGATTCAAAGAATATTGTGCTTTACTGTTTCATAAGGGTGTTCTGTTGAAAGACGAAAAGAAGATCTTGATTCAACAAACAGAGAATGTTCAATCAGCGCGTCAAATTCGATTTACGAATGTTCAAGACATATTAGATATGGAAAGCACGCTTAAGGCTTACATTCATGAAGCGATTGAAGTAGAAAAATTAGGATTAACAGTGCAATTGAAGAAAACAGCCGATTACTCAATACCCGTTGAATTTCAGGATAAAATGGACGAGATCTCTGATTTGAAAGAATCTTTTGAAGCTTTAACACCTGGAAGACAAAAAGCGTATATCCGATATTTTGCTGAAGCCAAACAGTCTAAAACTCGCGAGGCTCGTATTGAAAAATATATGGACCAGATCCTTGATGGAAAAGGGTTGAATGATTGTACATGCGGTTTATCCAAACGTATGCCAAATTGCGATGGCTCACATAAAACTATTCAATAAAAAGATATGGTTTGTGAAGTAAAAGGAGCAAACGATATGTCTAGGTGGAAGACGAGATTAGTATTTACATCAAGAGGAACATTTGAAGTATTTATTAAAGGTAAGGGGCGGCCGTTCTGTGTAACTCATCACTATTCGGAGTTTAATGATTCTGGTGATTACTTTGCGGACTCTTTTACCGATCGTTATAAGGTGTATCTTGTTAACCTGAAAGAATCGGGAAACTCTACTAAAATAACTTATCCTCATGAGTTGAGCATGTTTGATGCGGTATATGATCTAGAAGCGATTAGAGAAGCATTAGGTATATCAACTTGGACGTATGGTGGACACTCAACAGGAGGTATGATCGGATTGTTGTATGGTATCCACTTTTCTGCAAGCCTGTCCTCTCTCATTATCGTCGGATCAGCAGCGAGAAAATATGCGAATTCTTCTCCTGCGTGTATCTATCATGGGGAACATCCGAAGTTTAATCTCATGCAGGAGCTTATTGAAGCGCTTAAGGATCCCCATTTGTCTCCAGTCGAAAGGGCTAGGATTTCAAAAGAAAGAACAAAGCTTTCACTACATAAGCCAGAGAAGTATGACGAGTATTTTTCTTTACCTATTTCGAAAAAAATGTCTGCATCTCGTATGAATTTCTTTATTAGAGAAGAAATGATTTTCGATGTTACAAGGCAACTACGTAACATAATGACACCTACATTAATAATGGGTGGAGAGCATGATGTACAGTGTCCAATCTCGTTTTCGGAGGAAATAAAAGAAGGAATTCCGCATTCCACCTTCGTTCGTTTCAATGAAAGTAATCACTATCCATTTCTTGAGGAAGCACAGTTGTTTAAAATGGAAATTCAGCAGTTTATGAATAAGATTTTGTAAGAATTGTTTGGAGAGAGTTATGTATTCACATATGCCACCGAATTATACGTGTCCTTTTTGTTTAGTAGTACAAGGATTCGAGGACCCCAACAACAAATTGGTTCAAAGCAAGCAACAAGATATTGTTTATCAGGATGAGCATGTGACCGCACTCGTCGCAACGTTATGGTGGCCGAACAACAAAGGTCATGTGATCATCATCCCGAATGGTCACTATGAGAATATTTTTGATCTGCCACTCGATATTGCTGCTCACATCCATAAGATTGCTCAGCAAGTATCTTATGCACTAAAGGATTGCTACAAGTGTGACGGAATCTCTACAAGGCAGCACAACGAACCAGGTGGAAGTCAGGATGTATGGCATTATCACCTGCATGTGTACCCACGTTATTTTAACGACAATCTATATCTCACCCATGGCAGTCTTAGCGATCCAGCTGCCCGTGCCATTTATGCAGCAAACCTTAGAGAATGGTTCAGGCACATACATACTTAAAACGCTAGTCATTACATAAAAAAAAGAGGATGTCATTCATGAATACACTTACCGAGTTAAAAGAGATTGAAGCTTATTTACTGAAGAAATATGATTGCCACACCATCATCTTGTACGGATCTTACAGTCGTGGAGATTATACAGAAGAAAGCGATGTTGATCTAATATGCTTTTCAGATTCCGTTACCGAGGATACGAATGAGGTTGAATTTATAGATGGAAAGCAGCTAGATGCGTGGATCTATCCGACAGACAAGATGAAGCAGTCTGAACCGTTTCTGCGTGTAAATAAGGGAGAAATTCGGATTAACAAAAAAGGGTTAGCGGAAGAGTTCTTAGCTAGAATACATAACACTTTTGAGCAAGGTCCGAAACAATTGACTGATGATGAAAAAGACTTCTTGAAAAGTTGGTTGAAAAAGATGCAGGTGAGATCGGCTAAGAACGACTTAGAAGGAAACTATCGATTTCATTGGATGCTAAAAGACAGTTTAGAAATCTATTTTGAATTAAGAGGTGAATGGTTTTTAGGTCCTAAAGTATCTTTTCTATGGTTGAAAGAGAACGACCCTAAAGCTTTTGATCTTTTTAACCGTGCACTATCAACGAATGCAAAGGATAAAAGTTCTAAAGAATTAATTGATTACCTTTGTGAGTTGTAAAAGTGAGAGTAAATTACGAGTTTATAAATCTTAATGGGTATAATTTTGTTGATTTTATTTACGTGACCGAAGAAAAGCTTGAGGATTTCGGTCCACTTTCTGGCTCCTTTGCTGTAATTAAATGCGAGGGTAAATTTCTGATGGGCTTTAACTCTTTACGACGACAGTGGGAGTTGCCGGCAGGAAAGAGAGAATCGGGTGAAACACCAAAAGAATGTGCAGCTAGAGAGTTATTGGAGGAAACAGGACAAAGGGTTACAGAACTGAGTTTAGTAGGTTTAGTCGTTTCAAAACATATTGGAAATGGATCTCTTAAACGAAATCCCGTATATTTTTCTGAGGTCGCACAATTGCAGCCGTTTGTAGAGAATGATGAAACCACAAAGATCATACTTTGGGATATGGTACAACAGATTGGTAAAGTGGATGCACTAGACCTGAAAATAATAGCGTGTATGAATGGAACTTCAGCTAATAGCTAGACTACTAAAAACACCTATCTATCTTTGATAAGAAGAATGGATAGGTGATTTTCGTTTTACTTTAGACAGTAGCTTGCTCTATGTCTGACTTTATTTCTTGAAACCATTTTAAGTTTACTAAATGGTGAGAACGAGAATTTTCGTTCATACGTCGAAAATAATCAATCTTGCCAGGTGATTCCTTATGGTTCGCTAAGTATTCATCAAGAAGGGCAATTCTGGCTTCAGTTTGTTCAATCTGAGATTGGATACATTGCAATAATTTATTTTTATCGAATACATCTGCAAATAATAACGTCCCATAGATTGGTAATTTTACATATTCGGTTTTCGTTCCATATTTGGTCATTAACTTATTAAATTCTTCTAAGCCCAAAGACGTGATTTTAAAGGTATGAATGTCACGACCGTTGTTCGGACGTATGTGTTGTGTTTGTTCAATCCAACCTTTTTCTTCAAGTTGTTGCAAATTGTAATAAAAGGATCCTCTCGTAAAGTTAACGATATATTGATAATGTCGTTTTTCCATTAAACTTAAGAGTTCATATCCATGAGCGCCAGGGTTTTGTATAAGTAATCCAAGGATTAGTAAGGGAATCAAGATTGCATCACCACCGCCATATTTGCTTCAAATTCAGCGTATGTGATTTTACCTAGAGCTAAATCCATACTGTGAATATAAATTTGTTCCGTTTTCGAATAGTTATTGTTTATTTTTAGGGATTGATCCTCATCCTTTAGGGGCTCTAAGATATGACACTTTTTCGAAAATGCGGAGTAATAACGAAAGCCAAATTTTCGTTGTGAAACAGCGTTCAAATGAATACCATCCGGATTGGAAGTTAAACCTTTTGCCGATACAAAATAACAATTCTGCTGCTCATGAGCGAATCGCCGTAATTGTTTGTTGATCTCCTGAAACTCTGATGAGTACTTTCCGAAGCCTGTTTTTCCTAAGAAATCCCCTAGCTCACCAATCATTAATGGAACTTGTTGAAGGTTTAACTCTTTACGTAAAGTTTCAATGATCAGAGATAGCTTTTCGTAGTACGTTTCATGTAGAGAATTTTGGCTATCACTTTCCCCTTGATGCCAAAGAATGCCACAAATTTGACTACTTTCCAGAGCAAATCGAGCTTCAGACAAGGCATGTTGAAAAAGAGTACCTTGTGGATGCCAATCGTCCAAGGAACTGCCACCTTCCGCACATGGTATCAAACCAATTTGTTCATCCTGGTTGGCTTTTGCAAATGCCTCTGCAAAGGATGCTGCTAGACTTACACCAGCAACAGGACGGTCATAATTAATGGGTTCTGTCATCATTTGCCACTGTCCGTTGCGCAGCATTTTTATTTTTTCATTATAGATCGGTTCTACCTCATGCAAGAAGCCTCGACCTGCCATATTCGATTGTCCTAACATTAAAAATGATTTAATCATTTCAGCTTCATTCCTTTACCTAAATAGTCTAATTAGACTTGTTTATTATAATAAAGTCTAATTAGACTATCGTCAACTTGCTATTGCTTGTCATTTGTTAATATAGAATTTCAGCGAGTATATCAATCTCTACCAGTCAATACTTTTGTTATTACCGTATAAGCTAGTAGCAATTAATTTACATGAGTATAATTTTTTGAGAAAGTAGAGTTACTATGTAGATGATTATAAAAATAATGAGGTAGGATAAAAATATGATTGCAAAAACAGAAGAAGATTTTAATGGTTTGAAGGAAATTGGCAGAATTATTGCCTCAATTAGAGACGAATTAGTACAAAGAACAATTCCTGGAATAACGACGAAAGAACTTGATGAAATAGCCGGAGAACTTTTAGAAAAAGCAGGTGCAGTTTCAGCTCCTAAAGGTGAATATGACTTTCCTGGGTTTACGTGTATCAGTATCAATGATGAAGTGGCTCATGGTATTCCAGGTCAAAGGGTTATTCAAGAAGGGGATCTTGTAAACATAGATGTATCTGCTTCAAAGAACGGTTATTTCGCTGATACTGGAATCTCATTTGTTGTAGGACAAGGCGATGAAGTATTAACTAGATTATGCGATGTTGCGAAAAAGGCATTTGAAGCAGGTCTTAAGAAAGCTAAACCGGGTTCCAAAAAAAGCAGAATCGGAAAAGCAGTATATGAAACAGCGAAACAGCATGGATTCACGGTTATCAAAAACCTTACAGGACATGGTGTGGGACGTAGAATACATGAAGAACCAGACCATATTTTAAACTATAACGATCCATGGGATCATGAATTATTAAAAGATGGAATGGTTATCGCATTCGAACCATTTATATCAACCTTGGAAGAAGAAGTTTTCCAAAAAGAAGACGGTTGGACTTATGCTACCGAAAAAAGCTATGTGGCACAAGTAGAACATACAATTATCCTTACTAAAGAAGGCCCGATCATTATCACACTTTAATTCAGCCATGAAGTTTTAAATTTAAAACTTTCGTGTGCAGGAAACATGTTAGTTAAATTAATTAAAAATCCACCATCAACACACTGTTATTTTTAAGTAATCAGTGTGTTTTCTTATGGGAAAGGTAAAACTTTTTCATACTTTAGAGAGATTATGGAATAAGAAAGGATTTGAATTTGTGCATCTAGAACTTATTAAGTTATTCAGCAATCGTATGAGAAAATAGATATCGACAGTACAGAATCAAAGAACGATACAAAAAATTAGACTTTGAAAAACAGATAGCAAACAAAAAAATATATTATTGTTATAGGAACAATTAGTACGTAAAATGATGTTTGGAAGAAAGACAGGGGATATTTTCGTGTTAGTATTTTCACTTCATATTTTGATAAGTTTCATGGTGTTAGGGATAACATTGGTTCCAGCTCAAATAGTAGAATTTAAAAGAATTGGTTTAAATAACATGGTTGCGATAATTGGATTATCAGGCATTTTTTTAGTGGGTACAGGGATTTTCATTGGGATAGGAGAGTCTTTACATACTTATATTTATATAACGTTGTTTTTACAATTACTTATCCTATGTCTTTTCTATATACTCTATCGCCTTTTTAAAAAAGTGGGGTATTCAAGTTTAATAAATAGCTGTTCCATTAGCTTAACTATAATTAGTTATTTAACTTATGTTTACTATATTATAGGGAGCTTTTTATATTAATTGTTGTTTTTATGGAGCCTATACAACGGAAGTTATCGTACATAATACTAACGCCACTTATTCGACGTAATCGGCAAGTAAAATGTCGTCCTTTGCTAGTTACAGAGCGACATTGGATAGGTAATGTTATAACTGTACCTTAGTCAAAGCGAAAAATAGTGTAGAAAGCAATAGGAAGGACCTATATGTATGAAGTCTCATTCTCGAATAAAAATACCGGCAGGATTTTGGATAGGATTAAAACAACTGGGGATTGCCGCCCAGGATGTGGTTAGAAAAGCACGACTTCCGCTCACCATTATTACTGAACCTGATGTCACCTCCGCTCAATATTTGGCGATCTGGCAAGCTTATTCCGATCTCATTGATGATAATGCAAAAGGAATTATCAAGCTTACGACTGGTTTTGAAACAGCGCATTACCCTCCTAGCATTTTAGCTACTTACCACGCTCGTGACTACCGTGATGCTCTAAAGCGAATGGCCAGGTACAAACAACTTTGCCCACCTGAAAGTTTACGTATCATCGAGGAAGGTGAGCACTGTACAATCGAACTGGATTGGTTGGATCTTGATCAACCCGTTCCGCCTCTGCTGGTTGGTATTACGCTAGCATTTCTTCTGGAACTTGGCCGCAGGGGCACAGGTCAACCTTTGACGGCGAGGTCCGTCGAATTTTCACACGTTATAGGCGATGTACAGTTACTTGAAGCTTACTTTGGCTGTCGTATCCGGTTAGGTGCAAATTGTAACAGGTTGACCTTACATAGAGGAGATCTGGATCGCCCCTTTGTTTCGTACAACGCGGAGTTACTGGAGATTCTGACTCCCGTACTAGACCAATCGTTGAATGAGCAGAAACGCAGTCACTCAACCACCGATATGGTTAAGTGGATTACGAAACGGAACTTAACAGGAGGGCGTCCCGATATTCAGGCTGTCGCTAGCGAGTTGGGGATGAGCGATCGTACCTTGCAGCGCAGGCTTACTGACGAAGGGACGAAGTTCAAGCATCTTTTAACACAAGTGCGACATGAGCAGGCACGAGAGTACTTGGCAGACCCCTCGCTCGATATTAAAGAAGTGGCATTCCTGATTGGCTATGAAGACCAGAACTCGTTCTACCGTGCCTTTCGCCTTTGGGAAGGTGATACTCCTTCAAATTGGCGTAATGAACATTTGGCGATAAATTAATTCTATTATTAGCACAAAGTGAATAAGAGGAGAAATATATCATGGATATGGAATTAAACAATAAAACAGCATTAGTTACTGGGTCAACGAAGGGTATAGGTAAAGCAATTGCCATTGAACTTGCTAAAGAAGGTGTTAATGTTCTAATTAATGGACGAACTTATGAAGAGGCAGAACGAGTTGTAAATGAAATTAAATTAGATTTTCCAGCTACCTCTCCTCAAAATGCCACTGCCGATATTGTGGATATTCAACAAAGAGAAGCTTTATTTAGGAAATACCCCAATATTGATATTTTAATTAACAATATGGGGATTTATGAAATCATGCAATATGAGGACGTAGACGATGAAGTATGGGAAAAATATTTCCGTACTAATTTTCTTGCGGCAAATGGATTATCTAAATTTTATTTACCTAAAATGCTGAACAATGATTATGGCCGCATTATCTTCATTGCGAGTGAAGAAGCAATGATGCCTTCAGGACAAATGCCTCAGTATTGTACAACAAAATCAATGCTATTATCATTATCAAAAAGCTTATCTAAATTAACAAAAGGAACAGAAGTAACAGTTAATACAATCATGCCAGGACCAACGCTCTCTGAAAATGTATATCAAATCATTGAGGGAATCTACCCAAATGAAGACATGAATTTTTCAGAGAAAGAGAAAGAATTTATGACTACAAACCTACCTCAATCTGAAATTCAGCGATTTATCAGACCTTCTGAAATAGGTAGATTAACTACATTTGTTTGCAGTCCCTATGCATCCGCGTTTAAAGGAGCTCCCATACGTATGGATGGGGGAATGGTACCGACTATTTTTTAATTTCTATAACTAAAAGTAATTCTGTGAGTTTGCAGACACCTATATGTCTGCAAACTCTTCTTTATTATTAAGCTCTGTTAAAGGTATATTGGTAATCTTAATAATGTAAAAATCACATTTAAAAAGAACACTAAATACAGAAAATATCCTTTTGTTATGAGCTATACTAGAGATTGGATATATAGAATATGATTTAAATAGAAGTGGAGTTTTCTTATGCCTAAAATTGACAATATGCTAGCCGTTTTATGGATGCTTCGGTCAAGTGAAAAAGTCACTGCCAAACAGATCTCAGAGAAGTTAGAGCTCAATATTAGGACGGTGTATCGGTATATCGATACCCTTTCAACAAGTGGTGTACCTATCATTTCAGATTCTGGACATAATGGTGGATACTCTCTATTGAACCATTTTATAGAGGCTCCTCTTTTCTTTGATATTGAAGAGCAAACGTCACTGTTTCACGCAGCTGTTTTTGCAAGTGAAGCGGGCTATTATGGAGGGGAAGCACTCAATAGAGCGGTATCCAAACTAGGTAGATACTCAAATCCAGAGCAGGAAACACAGAGAAACCAACATTTATCAAGTCTTGAAGTAATCAGTCGATTACATTCATCCTCTGTAGAATCTACATTAAAAGCGCTGGAGACTTCAGTAGCTGATGAGTATTCCGTAAAGATTACCTACCAAAATAGTAAAGAGAATCAATCAAGTGATAGATTGATAGATCCGTACAGAATCATCTATTGGAATAGGAAATGGTATGTAATCGGCTTTTGTCATCTTAGGAAGGAAGTTCGGAGTTTTAGAATAGATCGCATCGAAAGGCTAATACAAACCGAAGACAAGTTTATTAGGCCAGAAGATTTTTCAGCCTCCGACTTTTTTTTGAAGAATCTACTGCCGACTCTAGAAGATAAAGATAAGAGCACAACTTTAGTTATTAATGGGAGTACACCTGCCTTGGGAGATATTTGCCAACATTGGTTTTTAGGACATTATTTACAGAGTCAGTCATCCCATCAAGCAACATTTCTTCTGGAAAAAGATATATTACATACATATGTTCCTCACATGCTTTTACCATACGGTACATCTATTGAAGTGATTGAGCCCATAAGTCTTAAGAAAAGGATTATTGAGGTCCTGTCAGATCTAATAAACTTTCATCAAGTATGATAACTTCCCTGACGTTAGCTGTCAGGGAAGTTATTTTATAATTGTCTATATTACATGTGATGAGGAGTGTTATTGGATGGAAACAAGAAGAGTGTATCTATATGTATTTAATACAATGTCAGACTGGGAGTATGGTTATTTGATTGCTGAGCTACATACAGGGAGGTACTTTAAAAAAGATACAGCACCTTTAAAAGTAGTAACTGTAGGGGCTGATAAAGAAATGGTCACTACGATGGGTGGATTAAGTATACAACCAGATATATCAATAGAGGAGTGCAGCCTGAAGAGTAAAGATCTTTTAATTTTACCTGGGGGAAATACATGGAGAGAAGATATTCATCAACCCATTATGGAAAAAACAGGCGACGCTTTACAGCAGGGTACGATTGTTGCGGCAATTTGTGGTGCAACAATAGCACTTGCGAATAGGGGATACCTAGATAAGAGAATGCATACGAGTAATAACTTAGATTACTTGAAAATGGTCTGTCCGAATTATAAAGGAGAAAAGTTATATGAGGAGGGACCAGCAGTTGCTGATGAGAATTTGGTTACGGCATCTGGGGTAGCTCCTCTCGAATTTGCGATGGAAGTGTTGAAAAGATTAGATGTTTTTGCACCGGATACTTTACATTCATGGTATAAGCTCAATAAGACTCAAAAGCCCGAATACTTTTTTCAGTTAATGAACTCTATGGAATAGATAAGTTTGAGAGATTACTGTAGGATAGGACTGCTTGAAAACGTAAAAGTGCATAACTTTTATAAAGGAATACGGTAAGACCTAGAGATACGTCTTATTTAGGAGTGTCGTTCTAAATAAATCCATGTGTATAGGTGATTGATTCTCTACTTTTTCTTTCCTGTGACTTTTTAATTCTCATGACCCATTCACTGCTGTAGTGAAATCAAGTATGATGGTTTTCAGGAATCACGGGGGTGTCATCTTGGTTATATACACAAATAAAGTCTATGAAAATAAGAAAGGATACCTGTACATACCAGTTATCTGGAGAGAAGAGTTTAACATTCATAATGGTTTAGAGATAGGAATCGACTGTTATCATGATTCTATCATTGTCATTGATAAGTCTTTAAAAAGAGAATATAAACAGATAATTTCCAATAAAGGATATCTTACCATTCCTTACGTGTTAAGGCAGAAGTTGATCTGTAATACCTTTCAGATCATTATTGAACAGAAAGATGAAAGAATTATATTGGCTCCAAAATAAAAAAAACCCTCCATCAAAAAAATCTCTGCAATCAAGTGCATTTCTTTAACTAAAGGAATGCGCTCTTTTTTATTGAAATATATAAAGGCTTCATCTTAACTCATTAAGGAGAACACAATATGTTAACAAAACAACAACTTCAAGACATAAAAAAATTACAAAAAGAGTGTGAGGTTCATGATGATATTCAGCTGAAACTGAACTGGAGTATGCTGGAGAATCGTGACTCTGATCAACTCGACTTTTTTTACTATGAAAATGATAAACTAGTGGCGTTTCTAGGCTTGTATCCTTTTGGTTCTACAGTAGAAGTTTGTGGGATGGTGAATCCGAGCAAACGACGTAAGAGGCATTTTCACCGTTTGTTTCAGCAAGGAATGGAAGCAGTTAAAAAATACAAATACAATAAAATTTTGTTAAACACTCCAGCTGAATCAAGTGCAGCAAAAGAGTTCTTATTTAAGATAGGAGCTAATTATTCATTTTCAGAACATCAAATGGTTTGTCAAAAAAGTTTAGTAGAACCAGTAGAAGGTATAACACTCCGACAGGCAAAAGTAGATGATGTAGACATGTCTATTCGTATATCTATTGAAGCATTCGGAATGACAAGAGAAGAAGCTACGTCTATGGAACGTTCGTTTCATAAAGAAAGACAAACGGATATGTTAATGATCGATGTGAACGGAAAAACAGTAGGAAATTTCGTGTTTCACGAAAGGAAGGGGAAGCGTGGATTTATGGCTTTTCCATCTTGCCAGAACATCAAGGTCAAGGATTTGGAAGGAAAGTGCTGGGTCAGGTCATTAAGGAGCAAAGTTCAGCTGGATATTCGGTGTATCTTGAGGTTGAAACTAAGAATGACCAAGCACTTGGATTATATAAAGCAGTTGGATTTAAAGTAGTACATTCGCAGGATTATTACACATATCTACTTTGAATATTTAGTATGTCATCATTTTGTAATTTGCAATTTGCATAATCTCATGTACTTTCACTAACAAACAACCTTTATGCATCAGAAGGTTGTTTTTATTATGCTAAAAAATCATTCATGGGTAAATTTGATTACGTTAAATAAAAATTTATTTTATTTACTAAATAAGGACTTTCGGTGCAGGTACTAAGAATTATTATTAACTTAATATAAAAAATATTCTGAAAATGAATTGTAATTCTATTTAAAGTAACTATAATCAAATATAGAATAGATGAGAGGAATGATCTTCATGAAAAGTAAAATTATGGCCAGTGCACTTGCCTTAACGCTTGGAGCATCTGTCGTATTAGGTGGTAGCCCGTTCTCTGCTAAGGCGGAAGTTGGTAAGGAAAAGAAATACATAGTTATTTTCAAAGATCAAGCAAAGTTACCTACAGATTTCGGTAGGGAAATTTCAAAAGGTGGTGGTCAAATCGAAGCAAAATTGGACAAGTTAGGTGCGGTTGAGGTCGTTTCTACTAATCCAAACTTCCTATCTCAAATAAAAAAATCGAGCACAGTACTAGATGCAGGAATTCAAAACATCGTGCAGCCTGATACAGCTGCAATCGAAGCTGAGGCACTCGTGACCAATGCTGGTCCTTCTGCAGATTTGTACAATAGTTTACAATGGGACATAAAGCAAGTGACAAATAATGGAGCGTCTTGGAACCTCCCCGGAGGCACTGGAAAGTCAGTCGACGGAAATGACATCGTAGTGGGAGTTATTGATACAGGTATCGATTATACGCATCCTGATCTAAAAGATAACTACGCTTACGGCAAATCATTTGTACCAGGATATCCAGATGCGATGGACCAGAACTCTCATGGTACACACGTTGCAGGATCGATTGCTGCTAAAGGTCGTACGATGGGTGTAGGTCCAGATTTGAAAGTAGCAGCTTATCGCGTATTTGGCCCTACAGGCGGAGCGGAAACTTCTCATATTGCAGAAGCATTAATGACAGCAGCAGACGACAATGTGGATGTTGTAAACATGTCTCTTGGTGGTTATGACTGGTTCCAAAATCCAGATTATGCAACAAAAGATACGGTAGCGGATGTTCGTTTGTTTAACAGAGCCATTCAATATGCGATCAAAAAAGGTGTAACAGTAGTAGGATCTGCTGGAAACAATGCACTAGACATTAGCTCTCCAGGCAAATTATCAGGAGATGATAATGGTGCAACACACCGCAGTCCTAGTAGCCAATCATTGATAAGAGTTTCTGCTGGTGGACAACTGAAGAATCTGGCATTCTACTCTAACTATGGAGTAGGGAAGATTGATGTAATAGCGCCAGGTGGCGATCTTGGTCCTAATTATGACCCTACAACTGGTACAGGTCGAGACAATACGTATCTCTGCTTAGCTACTGTTCCTGGTGGCTATGGTTATAAAGCGGGTACCTCAATGGCAGCTCCAAAAACTGCTGCTCTTGCAGGAGTTATTATCGCACAGCATGGTAAAGATAACCTTTCACCATCACAAGTCAAACATATTATTCAATCTTCATCTGACGATATTTTCAAACGTGGTTATGATGGTGAAGCAGGATTTGGTTTGATTAATGCGGTTAATGCTTTGAAATAAAAGTTGATTTATGAAAAATGGAGCTATCCCGATAGTTCCATTTTTCTTTTTGTTTAGGAAATACTAACGAATCTTATGAGTTGAGGTAAAGATGAGTACATTCAGTTTGTTGTTGCTTGATTTAGATGACACTTTGTTAAAAAATTCTTCATGGTTTGATGATGGATTCACTCATTTCATAAGGAATCATCCACTTACGAATCATTTACATGCACCGAAGCTCTTAGAATTATTTAAACAACCACCAAGAAACTTAATAGAAAAGTTGATATCTAATGAGTACAGTCCATCAGCCTTTAAGAGAGCAAGATGGGAGTATGTACTGAAGCATTTTAACTTATCAATGGATATGGAATCATTAGATGGTTTGGACAATCTTTTTCTGAAAACCAGCATGGATTTTATAACAGTTAATGATGCAATAACGAGTTTAGTAATAGATTTGAGTAGAAATTTTGAGCTAGGTATTGTCACGAATGGTCTATATGATCCAAAGCAAAAGCTGGTCAATATGGGATTAGGAGAAATATTTAGTGACGATAAAGTTTTTCACGCAGAGCAATTAGGTTATAGAAAACCTAACCCTAATATCTATTTGAAAGCTCTAGAATATTTTGATAGAAAACCAAGTGAAACTTTATTTATTGGGGATTCATGGACACATGACGTAATCGCTCCGATGGAAGTGGGTATGGAAGCCATATGGGTAAATGTTAATAATGTATTACCGCCAACTTCACATAAGCCATTTGCGATTGTTTCGGATATAGCGGAGATTCGAGATGTGCTTTTAAGTAAATAAGTTTAGCGCTAGAAATTGAAAATCTTGTCAAATAGGTGTGCTATTTCTATTACTTGGAGAATTCTGCGCGGTGCTTTGTTAGCACTACTGAAGATTAAAGGTTATACAAAAAAATATTAGCATCCTGTCGATTATACAGATTCTTAATCGTTATAGTAGTGGATACAAAATTTAGTAATCGAGGAGAGATGATCATGATATTTTTATGTATGGGCTATTACAACCCTGAAAAAATGGATGCACGTCCAAGGGCGGAGATTGAAGCCATCATGAGTGAATGTCAGCCGCACATTGAAAAATTTTATGATAGCGGTGAGGTTTTGCTTGATGCAGGTCTCGAAACAGAGTCCAAAAGTTTGCGCCGTGTAGACGGAAGGGTAATCGTAACAGATGGACCGTTTACAGAAACTAAAGAAATGATAGGGAGCATTTTTATGTTTGAAGCAGAAAACATGAATGAGGCGATCAAACTTGCTTCTTTACATCCAACAACACAAGTTAACCGAGGGGAAGAATTTGACTGGCGCATAGAAGTTCGTCCTGTGCATTACTTGAAAAACAATAAATGAATAGTGTAGAATATCATATTCAAGTGAGACACGATAACACAGTTGATTTGCTCAACAAATAATTATAAGGTTTCTTTTAGCAAACTAAGGTATAGTATATAAGATGATTGAAGAAGAAAAAGTAGGTGAACATTTTGGGGAAATATCAATTAGATGACAAAGCTCAGGTAGCCGTGACAAAGTTTCATGAGAAACAGACGCCTGCCAGATTTGATAAAAAGAAGCATCTTGAAAAACTACGTATGGAGTTTTTGAAAAAGAAGCAAAAACAAACAGATAAATAATAAGAATAAAAACATAGGAAGAGCGAATGCTTCCTATGTTTTTTTATTCGTTTAAACAGGCTATGCTATCCTGTTTTTCTAATTTTGACTGGAAGCTTGAAACTGTTGTTTCTCAGAATAATACTCTTTTTAGTCGGCTGCGTATTAAAGATAAATAAAATCAATGTTACTGCAAACATCGACAAAGTTCCTAATATGACCACAAACCGAATGGATATTAACTCTGCTAAGATTCCAAAAATCATAGTTCCAATAATAATGAAAAACGCTTCGATGAAACCATATAAGCTACCAACCCGACCCATTACCTCGACAGGAACATTATTTTGATAAAATGTGTAAAAGCCTGTGTTAATAAAAGCCATCGAAAATGATAGAACGAAAAAACCAACTGCGGCCATTAAAAAAGTACTTGAAAATGCATAGATTAGATAACCGCTGGAAACCAATATGGAACCAAGACCAATTAGCCATGAGGTAGCTACTTTTTCAACAACTATCAAGTTTATTGAGGCTCCTACAACGATTCCAACACCAGCAATACTTACAAGTAAACCATAATCTCCCTCGGATAACGACAGAACTTCTGTAGCAAACGCTGCTTCCAATGAATCTACAGCAGTTGCCAAAACCATTACTGCACTAAATAGTAAATAAATAATCATAACATAAACATGTTTACGACTAAAATCAACAACTAATCTCCAGTCTTTTCTCAATACTTTTAAGGAGATTCTTTCTTCTGCTGTTTCTATAAAATCATTATTTTCGATATTGGGCATTAGCAATATAATCATTGCTGACAAAAAGAGAGCAATGGCATTCATATAAATTGCGGAATTTGGAGTGCCAATCATAAAAATTATTCCAGCAATTGCGGGTCCAGTAACAAATGCTCCAGAATCAATTAAGCTACGGAGAGAATTAAATCGTTTTCTTTTATCAACGGGAATTAGCTTCGTAATGTAAGACATTGATGTCGGCTCATAAATAGAACTAGCCACACTGATGAAAAAGACAATACCATACATTCCCCAAAGAGAGGATAGTAAAGGCAATAAGGCAATAAGCACCGCCTGGAATAGAGTTAGCCCAATCATGAGATGTTTTTTGTTCATGCGATCAATTATGCTGCCACACCAAATGTTAGTAAATAATGTCGATAGAGCTCTAAGTATATAGAGTCCTGAAACAGCAAGGACACCCATCCTATCAAGAACGATTAAATTGAGTGCTATAAAATACACCCACGCTCCAATACTCGAAATACCAATACTGAACAATAAAATGGTAGGGTATTTCCACGACCTAATAGACTTGTTTATACGCATTTTTATTTTCACTCCTCCATGATCTAAACTTGGACAATAAAAAAAACTCACCCCCAAGACATTTGTCTTGAGGACGAGTTATTGCGCGTCGTGGTGCCACCTCAGTTTGGAAATATGTCACCATATTCCCCTTTTTAGGTACATTAAAAATTCCATACAAATACCCTAGCTCTATAACAGGAGCTCCTGTCACACTATCACCTTCAAGGATCCAATGCGCTGCTCAGAGGCTTGCTTCCAACCATTAATTCTTACTCCTTTTCACCAACTGGAGCTCTCTTTGAAGAATTGCTGATTATACTCTTCTCTTCATAGCATTTCATTTAATTGTGGATAATGTTACCAAATTTTTACTGGTAAAGTAAAGACATTTTAAATTAAGTTGTTGGAAATTAAATATAGAGTGGATTTAAAATGACAGGTTGCTACTTTTCTATAATGACTTATACGGGAATATAAAAAAGATGATCTGGATGTAACCAAATCATCTTAAAACATGCAATATCATTCTTTCTACTTTAATTATACTCCGAATGCTAGATAAATAATAGACTACTCTTTCTTGGATTTTACTCATATACTGTTGTAAACAAATCAAAAAAAGTTAGAGGTGTCTATGGATGAATGATAAAAAAGAAGTCTTAGATAAAGGTCCTTTCTTTCATGGTACAAAAGCTGAATTGAAAATTGGAGACCTGTTAGAACCATTATACCTATCAAATTATCAAGACAAAAAATCTAACTTTATCTACTTCACTGCTACATTAGATGCTGCTAAATGGGGTGCTGAATTGGCACGATCTAAATCGAAAGAGAGAATCTATATCGTAGAACCTCTAGGTGAATTTGAAAACGACCCGAACTTGACCGATAAAAGATTCCCCGGAAACCCAACAAGATCATACAGATCCAAATCCCCTTTAAAAATCATAGCTGAATTAAAATCATGGGAAAGGCATTCAGAGCAAGAAATCAATCAAATGCTTACACACTTGAAAACTTTAACAGAACAAGGTAAGAATGTAATATACGATTAACCACTGTTTAAATGTATTAATTAGATACAGTAATTTCCCTATAAAATCTTAGACAACCCCATTTCAATTCTAATTGAAATGGGGTTTGTCTTACACTCTGGCATCCTAACCGATAAGGTTAGGGTGTTTGTTTTAAAGGTTTAAAATGTAAAAGTTGACATAATTTTAAGGTTTATGTAATATATAAATTGCATATGTAAACTATATCTAACATCCAGCTGGGGTGAGAAATGAAGAATAACGTTAAAATGACAAGAATGAATGCCTCCATTACTCAGGAACAATTAGCGAGAAAAGTTGGTGTGACTAGACAAACGATCGGTCTTATTGAAAAGGGCGAATTTAATCCTAGTCTTCAATTGTGTATTGCAATAGCTAAAGAACTGCAGAAAACGTTGGATGAATTATTTTGGGAGGTCGATGCGAAATGAAATCTTGGATGTCCTTTTTACTACCGGATGATGAATACAAAGAAAGAAAGATGTTATATTTTTTCTCTGAGGGTGCAATCCTTCTTTTTCTTTCCCTTTTTGTCATGCTTATTGGCAACAAGTCTTTACATCTGGATGCACAAACAATCTTACTAGTAGCTATGGGTATCTTCCTTTTTTATGTGTCAGGCAGATATATCTTATCTGGCATTGAATACACAGATATTTCAACAGAGAGAGCCTATAAAAAAGAGTTAAAAGCAACAATCATGAAAACGGTTGGTTTTATTATTATCTTTTTAACAATCTATCTAATAATTATTGGTGTACCTACGAGTCTGAACAAATGGCTAGAAATATCAGGGTTGTTAGTAAGTGTTAGTGTAGTAAAGTTTTTATCTACATATATTTCATTAAAGCGATCTTATCAGAAGAATAAGGAACTAATGTAAATTTCTTTTGTACTAACAAATGCAATGATTACGGATTTTCAAACCTTATGGAATCATGGTTTCGTAAGGTTTTTTCTTGTTGTGTTACTAATTATAAGCAGGAAATTTCTAATTATTTCCTTCAGTGATTATAATCTGAGTTAGAGAGATAGAAGGGGGAAATATCGTGCATAAATATATTTGTAAGACGTGTGGGGTTCAATATGAAGCAACTTTACATGAACCAACGTCATGTTCCATTTGTAAAGAAGAAAGACAGTATGTGAGCTCAAAAGGGCAATCGTGGACAACATTAGAAGCGATGGTGGAAAGCGGCAACTATAAAACAGAAGTTAGTGTTGAAGAAGAGAATCTGTATCGGGTTCAGACGAGTCCAAGTTTTGGAATTGGCCAGACGGCATACCTTGTAAAGGGTATTGGATATAACGTGTTATGGGATTGTGTAAGTTACATAGATGAAGATACGATTGAAGCCATTCAGCAGCTCGGTGGTATTGATGCGATCGCGTTATCACATCCTCATTATTATTCCACTCAAGTGGAATGGGCTGAAACATTTGACGCTGCACTTTATATTCACGAAGATGATAAGAAGTGGGTAACGAGAATGAGTGAAAGAATCGTGTTCTGGTCGGGGGACACGCTCGAACTCAGTGAAGGCATCGTCCTTCAAAGAATCGGTGGTCATTTTAAGGGAGGCACCATCCTTGAATGGAAAGATGGGAACCAGAAACAAGGTGTTCTTCTTTGTGGTGATATTGTACGTATTGTAGCGGACCGGGATTGGGTCAGTTTTATGTATAGTTATCCTAACTTTATTCCTTTACCAGGTGCCACGGTTGAGAGGATCGCACGGCGTATGGAAGAACTAAACTTTAATCGTATCTATGATGCTTTTAACCGAGTGATAAAAGAAGATGCTGCAGAGTCCGTTCAACGATCAGCGAAGAGGTATGTTGATGCGCTGAATGGGGTGTTGTTCCAAACTTAATTTTTTACAATACCGTTCTCAGTAAGTTGAACGATGCCTGTACATTATCGGCTAACAAAAAGATAGGTTTCCAAATTTGTTATAAATTGAATCAAATAATTCTACTAGGCAAGTCATCCGCTAGGAAAAAAGGTGGAAAATGTTAAAATAAATAGACTTTGGAAGCTCAGGTTGCTAAAAATTTTGCTTTTAATGTATTTTTTTTGCATTAAATTATTCTTTATTTCTTTCAATTTATTAATAAATTGGTTCAAAAACGTCTAACAGGTTGTTGTACAATTTGTTAGACGTTTAAGCTTACATTATTAGTGTTTGCGATAGGTAGCGTAACATTTTATTGTTAGGGGACATTCTATGCCGGGTTTTGCCCAGGTCTCTGTGATTTCACGGTGAAAACATTAATTGGAATCCTTTTCTATAACCACATCACCATTTTCGTCTAATAATGGTGTAAGGGAAGTTCCCTGTGCAGACCAGGTATGCAGGTAATGGACATTTGTTGCTGTATCGACGAGTACTAAGATCATTCCGTACTGATAATGTTGCACGGATTTTTCAACAAACCTTTTATCATTGTCATTTTTTTTTTTGAACATGATTATCACTCCCTGAATTAATTATCCGATACTCACCTGTCACGTGCGTTCAGTAAACTAGCAAAAGCAGTCAAATTCGTTTAGACCGTTAATACTTCATATACCCGCTGTTACCTTTTACAACTCCTAATTGTTCATAAATACTTTTTTCAGAACACCTGCATAAATTGAGTTGAATCAACCTTACAATGGATTAATCATTAATTCAGTCATAAAAAGCTCTAATGTACATATTTGGAGCTGAATTGTACTAATCTGAACTTAAATGTATGAATAACGATATCCAGCCAAACTTACCAGATTAGTCATCAGTCATGACTTTTCTAAAACAAACATACGTAAACAATGCTGCTCCGATTATCCATATAGCGATTATACATAATGGTAGCCAAAAGCTTTTTTGGTACAATTCGATTGCTTGCATGATGGGAAACGTATTAGTGACTCTAACTATCATACTGTCTTCCGCAAACTGAAATGTAGCAATCATTGGCGTGAAACCAAACAGGAACATGACTGGCATCAGATAACCAGATGTGGCAGCAAGCGATTTTGAAAATAGTCCAATACCGATACCTAACAAAAGAAAGAATAGGAACATCAAGATAAGTCCAATAATCGCCCTGAAGTTCAAAAATGGTTCAATGCCCACGATCATTAGTGAAATTATTAGGGAAATAACTGTGATGATCCCTGTAACCAGACTTTTTCCAATAATGATATCTAATAGCGAGGCAGGAGATTGTATCAAACCTCTCATTGTGTTGTTCTCATTTTCTTCGGCTATCATGCTCATCATGATACCTGACGTAACCATTGATAAAGTTGCCCCAATAATTACATATAGAAGTTTAATCGGAAGTTCCCCGTCAAAAGTTAGGGAGTAAATTAATGCGAGTAACGCATTACTTACTGGCAACATCAACAGCGCCATATTTTTGGGGAAATCTTTTATGTCTTTTTCAAAAATTGCAAGTATCCGTTGAACACTCATTATTCTAACTCCTTTCCAGTAACTTTTAGAAAGATCTGACCAAGTGTCGGATTATCCGTATGCATGGTTTTAACTTCTCCATTTGCAATCAGTTCCCTGATTTGCTCTGCCTTATCCGGTTGATTACTGATGACCAACCGATTGCCTTTAAAGGTTTCCACATGAAAAGCGTGCGTGGAATATTTATAGCGGAGTGAATTCGGGCTGTCTAATTCCTGCAGTTCTCCATTATGCAAAAACGCAACCCGGTCACATAATTCAGTCGCTTCCTCCATATTATGAGTAGTCAAGAAAATGGTTGTACCTGCTTCATTCAGCTTTTGAAGTCCACGGTGAATGTGTGCCATATTTCCAGGGTCCAGAGCAGATGTTGGTTCATCTAGAAATACCAGTTTAGGATTGTGAATAAGCGCTTTGGCCAGCAGTACACGCTGTTTCATTCCTTTTGACAACATCGAAACTGTTTTGGAACGTTCATCATGTAAATTAACTTCTCGCAGTACCACATCGATTTGCTTCAGTGGTGCACGATATAATTTACAAAATAATTTCAGATTATCATAGATCGTCAGTCGCTCATATAACGAGCTGTTATCTGATAATATTCCGACCTGAGATTTGAACTCTGACGTTCCAAAATTTGCTGAATCAATACCAAGTACTTTTACATCACCAACAGTTTGTTTCAGCTCTCCGGTCAATACTTTAACAGTCGTTGTTTTACCGGATCCACTTGGACCAAGAAATCCGAAAATCTCCCCCTGCTTCACATTAAAACTCACGTTTTTAATGGCGGTATGTGCGCCAAAAATTTTCTGCATTCCTTTTACTTCAATGACGTGTTCCAACTAAAACACTCCTTTCAACGATTTCCTTCATCGTAATGGAATGAATTACTGAGTGCAGTCATATCAAGCTGAAATGTACGAAAAGGAGATTGAACTGTACCTATATCAAGTTAAAGTATCTTTAAAAAGACCTTCTAGTTATGGTGAACTGTGTCTATTTGAGGATTAATTTCTCCTGGATATCTTGAATTTTAGAACGAGACAGGGGAATAGTTGACTGAACCTTATTGCTAATTCTGAGTGAATACGAGTTTTTTGACCATGTAATAATCTCACGTACCTTTTGCAGATTTACTATGTAGGACCGGTGACAACGATAAAATCCGAAAACCTCTAATTTCTTGTCTACTTCAGCCAATGTGTATTCCATCGCAAAAGATTCCTCATTAATAGTAATCATTGTCTTTCCATCCTGACTTTCGATATAATCGATCTCTGTCGGATCAAATAGAATTATTTTATCTCCTACCCGTGCAGAAATTTTGAATAGATTTGCAACAACTGGTTCTCTAGAACTTTCCATTTCAGGCTGTAATGTAGCCATTTCATCAACTTCAACTTCTTGCAACCCTTTTTGTTGAAGCTTGTACACACTATCTCCAAGTAAAAGTGCATGTTCCATGCTGGATACTAAAATAAGCACAGGTATCTGTAGATGCTTTATTTTTTGAAGCATATTAATAAACGTATTAACTGTTATAATATCAACACCGTGTATCGGCTCCAGGAAGGCCATTTTCTTGTAACCGCTTATATAATATTTAGCAAAGTAGACTCGTCGAATTTCAGATTCGGAGCATTGGTGCAAAGCTTTCTTTGCACATGTATGCAGTTCAAACTCCACCAGAATTTGAGGTAATGGCATTTTACATTTGAACCATTTTTTAAAAAAAGCGATATTGTCTTCTACTGACAGGCGCATGTATAATCCCTCCTGTAGATCAAGAACGGGGATGCTAGTATTGCTACGTAGGATTTTCACCAACTTAGCCTGCACATCAGCATCACTGTAAACTGATGTTGCCTGCGAATCGTTGACAGTAAGGGAAAATAAGGGAAGCGACTCGCCATTAATCACTTGTTCATCGATTGTAAAACATGCCATTTTTCTCATCCTTTCTTTTACTTTTAATTACATTTTCGTAAGCTAGTTTAAACATTATCATTCCCTCATAACATTATCATTTAGAAGATTGATAATATAGAAGGAATTAGCACATAGATTACATTTTTTAGCTTCATAGCAGTCATGATTGCCGCATCTCTTAATTCTACTCACTGGAAATTAAATACTCAATCTATTTCAAAAGGAAAGCCTTTTCTTCATATTCACTTACCGACCTTTCTGAAAAAGACACAACTCCTTGTAATGCGAAACCTAGACTAATATCTTTCTGCGTGTCAATCTGGTCAAATAAGACCGTTCTTCATGGTAAGGTATTGTTCAGTGAGGTGAATGACCTTTTTGGTCTCCACCTGAGTGATGAAGATGTAGATACGATTGGTGGATGAATTCTAACAGAAAACCTGAACATTGCAATAGGAGACGAGGCAGTCGTAGAAAATTACTGCTTTAAGATCCTGGAACTTGAAGGCAATCATGTTAAATCACTAGAGAGCATTAAAATGCTCCTTGGACAAGATAGATAAACAAGATAGTGTTAGTTAAAAGGTTGTGGTTAAATAAACCACAGCCTTTTTTCGTTGTTGTGGGTAATTAATCAACATCTATTTCAACATACGGCAAATGAAGTTAGGCGTACTTTATATGGATACATGGGAAATCAATATATATCTTAATGTACTAATGTTTCTTTCAGGGTTTTTATAATAGAGATTTTCATTAAAATCAAAGTAATTTGAATAAAAATAAAAGTAACTTAAAACAAAGTATAAGTTTACTTTACTTTTTGTAAGAAATTAGTTTATAATTAAATAGAAGAGGTGATGTCATGAAGAAAGACTTTGGTGATTCCATTTCAAATAAGGTTTATGAATATCGCGTACTTGCCAGATTGTCGCAGCAAGAATTAGCAGAAAAAGTCGGGGTCTCCAAACAAACCATTTTTGTAATGGAAAAGGGAAATTATGTACCCACTCTGTTGTTAGCTTTTCGAATTGCCGAATTCTTTAAAGTTGATGTAAACGATGTTTTTACTTATATGAAAGGAAATGATGAAAATGGAAATTAAGTCTATATCAGATATTCCTGGTGCAGCTTTCTACCCACTAAAGTCATGGGCTGAACAGTCTACTGATAATTGGAATATTCTCTTAGGAATTGGTTTTTTATTGTTGATGGCTAGTATCGTATTAGCTTATGTGTTCTATAAAAAGATGGGTAATGAAGATGAACGTACAAAAAATATTCATTTGAAGAGCAGTTACTTTATGCTGATGACGATCATTCTATGTGACATCGTTTTTCCTACTGAGTATATGGCGAACATATTCTTCTTATACAAATACGCCTTAGCCATTTTAGCAAGTGGTATATATTTAGCGGTTCAATATAAGAGAGATTTTCTGTGAGTTTGATAGTTTAATGACTTCGCAACGTAAATCGTTGCGTTTTTTTTATGAATCTAAATCTCCCATTCTACAATTTGTCCAGATTATGGAATTAATGGTATCGTAAATTTATGTTAATTATTAATATTGGAATGGAGAGACAGAGTGACATTGTTAAATAAATGTATACATCTAATCATAATGATACTACTTCTAATATTGTTTCCTTTAGCTTCCTTTTTGCATGTGTTGTACGGTGAGGGAGTTCCAACGAATATAGAGATAAATGTTTTTATTGGAATTGCAATACTAATTGTTGTCCTTTCCTTTGCAAAGAGGTTATTGGGTGGAACGAATTCTATGGTTTTTGTTTGTTCATACTCTTTTTTATTTCTAATCTTTTGGATTGGCACTCTAGCAGATTCGGTCAATTATGAAAGATCACAAACGCTTGATCTTATTAGATTTATTGGATTTACCACGTCATTAATCTCTACTCTTTTTCTTTTAAAGATCAATCAATTTAGACTTAGCGATCACCATAAATAATATGATTTCTAAGTATAAAACAGCAATTAGGATTTAAGTATCTCTTATTCAGCTGTTTGTGTTCATTTCTTTAAATAGAAATGGGGGAGTAGATATTATAGTCAAAGGAGATTTCTTTATGTTCGTTGTAAATGTAGAAGGTGCTATCCACCGAAACGGTAAATGGCTGTTAATCCTTAGAAATGAAAAGGAGTACGCTGGTGGATCACTTTCACTAGTTGGTGGAAAGTGTGAAATTGAAGGTGTTTCTTCTGATATTCTTGAAAGGACTTTAAAACGAGAAATTCTTGAAGAAGTAGGTAGCGAAGTTGCAGATCTAAGATATGTAAATAGTTCTTCCTTTGTTACTGAATCAGGGATAAATGTCATTGATATTGTTTTTCTTTGTCACCATAAATTGGGTGAACCTTATGCAAAAAGCAAAGAAGAGGTAGACGAAGTTATTTGGATGACTACTGATGAAATTTTAGCACACACAAACTTACCAGCATTTTTAAAGGAAAACATCAGACTAGCTGATAAAATGCTACAAGATAATATGAATTTGAAACATTAGTTGAAGTAAGTTAAGGGATGTAGAGTAGGTTCTTATTCAACTACCAGGTTATTTTTTTTAACATTTTTTAAACAAAGGGGGTTGAATCAAATAAAAATACTTTTAAGAAGTCTTATTTTTTTAACTGGTTTATATTGTGTAGTACATATAATATTCGGCTTAAGATTTAACTTCATCATTAACTTGGCTACTAATATGATTCAAGCTTTATTTTTCGGATTTTCTTTTTTATACGTAAGTTTATATTGGAAAGAAGCTAAAAAAGAAAACTAATTTGTAGCTGCCTCACTGTTTTATGTGTTTATTCTTCAACAATTGAGTGGCTTAAAGGAAGAATATGTTTAACTTAACAAGGAGTATACCAATGAATGATTATATTAAACGTATCAAAGCAGTCTATCCTGAACTTATGATTGAAGATGTTTATCCTAATGATAATGGTCAAAATAACGATGTTTTAATAATAAACAATTCTCTTGTATTCAGATTTCCAAAGTACAACAAAGGAATTGTAAGTTTAATAGAAGAAACTAAAATCTTAGAACATATTAGGGGCACAATATCCATCCCAATTCCATGTCCAACATATAAGTCATTTGAACGGTTAGAACCTGGTAAAGTATTTACCGGTTATAAAAGAATTGAAGGCAAACCTTTTTGGAATGAACATTTAATTAAAGTTAATAAAGAGGATTCCATAAAACTTGCAAAACAACTCGTAACATTTTTAATCGAAATTCATTCCATATCAAAAGAGCAGTTGGATAAGTATCTAGAATTAAAAGATCGTAACCCTTATAAAGAAATGAAAGAACTATTTAATAATATACAGGACAAGCTCTTTCCATTTATCAATGAGACAGCTCAAAAGGATATTATTTATTCATTTGAGAGTTTCCTTAATAATGATGAACATTTAAAAACAACCCTCATACATGGAGATTTTGGAGCTTCGAATATCTTATGGAACCCCCAAAAATGTGATATTTCAGGAATTATAGACTTTGGTGGTACTCGTATTGGTGATCCGGCCTATGATTTTGCAGGAATACTATCGAGTTACAGTGAGGATTTCTTTAACAAATGTATTGATCTTTATCCAAATGGTTCAGAAATAGCTAAGCGTGTTACATTTTATAAAAGCACATTTGCTTTACAAGCAGCATTGCATGGTTTAATAAATAACGACACTCGTGCATTTGAAAACGGAATTAAAGTGTATCGCTAGGATATCAAACTAATAACCTCTATTCAGCTCTATTATCCGTTCGACTTGATACCCATCCCTTACCAGAGTATCCTACCTTAGCCTGGTTGTTTGAACACCCAACTAGGGATTCTCAAAAACCATCTTGTTTAAAGCCTTTATGAAATGTGTTTATTAAAAGAAATACGCCTTTAGACTTAGAACAATTAGCGCTGAGGCCAGAGTTCATTTAACAACATAAACGGTATGCTGAGAGTACAAAACAAGAAGGCGGCGTTATAAGTGATAAAGAAACGATGGTGGGTTGTTCTTTGTACAATAATAGGGATTGGTGTTTATTTGAATTATGGAAAACCTAATGTGGTATTTAAAGAACCCTCAAAAATAAATGAGTTAACGTTCTATCAACCTAAAGTGCTTTGGCCGAACAAAAAAGAGTCAGTAGAAGCTGGAGAAGGAAGTGGAATAGCTGTTAGTTCAGAAGGGGACATCTACTATCTCCACCGAGCAAGTGGGAAATATAGCGGGGACAACATAATCAAAGAGTCGACGATCGTTGTATTGGACGGTAAAACGAGAACAGTTAAAAAAACGTGGGGAGCAGAGCTGTTCAAATCTCCCCATGGACTTGAAATCGACCATGAAGATAAAATCTGGATCACAGATATCTCAATGAATAAGATTTTTAAGTTTAATCAGGATGGAACTCTTCTTAAAACGTACGGTGAGGATTATCCTAAGGGTTTAGAGTGGCGTTTACGCATTCGAAACGTGCTACCGAATTTCCCGACCTTTATCAATGAGAATACGTTTGCTCGACCTACAGATCTTACAGTCTTAAAGGATGGTTCTTTTGTGGTTGCTGATGGTTATAGAAATCATCGGATAGCAAAGTTTAATCCAGACGGAAAGTTAGAGTGGCAAGTCAATAAGTTAGGAAACGACTTAGGAGAATTTAACCTTCCGCATGGAATCAGTAGTGATAGTAAAGAGAATATTTATGTTGCAGACCGAAATAATGCTAGGATTCAAATATTTGATCATCGTGGAAAACCGATTACGGTTTGGAATCACAAAGATATCGGAAGACCATACGGCATTGAAGTAGGGATTGATCAAAAGATATATGTCGTAGATGGTGGTGATTATTTAAACGGTAATAGGGAAAAACTTACAAGTCAGGTTTTAGTTTTGAATAAGAAGGGTGAGATCTTAGAACGCTTCGGTTCATGGGGGAACGGTGAGGGACAATTGAAAATTCCACATGACATCGCTGTCGATAACAAGGGAACAATTTATGTCGCAGAACTTTTGAATAAAAGACTGCAATCTTTTGATAGGAATCGATAAATTATAGTTTATTCAAAAAAAAGAGTTAAACTTTAACTCATTACTTATAAAGTTTGCGGCTTTAATTCTGTTTTCGTTAGGGTCCAAAGAAAAGAGCTTGTTGTAACAACAATAAGCTCTTTTTTTATGTCGTTCTAAAAACCCTTAGTAAATTCTCCGGATAATCAAGTACAAATCATTGGTAGATTATTATTCCTCATGACATTTACGATAGTTAAGGTTGTTTAAGCTTTGTTTGGTTTAGTTTGTTATCTTACTTTGTAAAATTATACTTAAAAGTCGTAAGGTGATAAAACGACAACATTGTCTTTTTATTGACTACGAAAAATTTATGGTTTACATTAATAACGACAAGGTTGTTGTTTATATTTTAATTATTTGGAGGGACCATAAATGTTAATAACCATGCTATCAACAGGTACACGAGGAGATACTCAACCATTTATTCCTTTAGGTATAGAATTAAAAAAGAAAGGGTATCGAGTGCGAATTGCAGCTTCTCAATCATATCGACAACTTGTCGAAGAGTATGGGTTTGAGTTTGCACCAATGCGAGGTGATGTCACCAAGATTTTAGAGAGTGGGCTTGTAAGGGATGCTGACAGCCCTTTGAAATTTTTTACGAGCTTAAACTTTAAAAATGACGATCTCACTGAGTTGATGATTGGTGGTCAACATGATATGCATAAAGCCTGTGAGGGTGCGGATGCAATTGTTTACCATCCAGGTGCAACCCTGGGCTATTTTGTAGCAAAAGAAATGCGTATTCCAAGCATCCTTGCTTCACCTTTTCCTATGACACCAACAAAAGAATACCCTGCAATCATTTTTTATGACCGAATTCGACTCGGTAAGACTGTTAATAAACTAACTCATCACATCTTTGAAAAAGGGTTTTGGAAGATGGCAAACTTGGGTGTTAAGAAATTTTATGTTCAGCGGTATGGCATGCTCCCAAAAGGTTTTGCGAATCCCTACCCGAAACAACGTACAGTCAGTCACCCTACAATAACATCACTCAGTCCGAGCGTATTTCCTGTTCCTGAAGATTGGCCACAAAATGTTTACGCTTTTGGTTATTGGTTTATTGAAGATCAATCAGATTATAAACCTTCAACAGAGGTGGAAGCGTTCCTATCAGCGGGAGAACCACCTGTATATATTGGTTTTGGAAGTGTGGGAGATAAAGCAAATGCTGCTGAATCCACAGAAATGGTATTACAAGCATTGAAAAAGAGCGGAAAACGCGGAATCATTAACGCAGGTTCAGGCATGCAGGAAAGAGAGAATACGGAAGACGTACTTTTTATAAAAAGTGTTCCACACGAATGGCTTTTTCCTCAGTTGGCTGCCGTTGTCCATCATGGAGGAGCAGGAACTACCGCTGCTGCACTCCGATCAGGTGTACCTCAGGTTGTTATTCCGTATGGAAACGACCAATTCGCTTGGGGGAGAAGGATGGTAGAGCTTGGTGTTAGTGGAGGTTCGATTCCACGTAAAGAATTGACGACTGATAAGCTGGCAGATGCTATTAATTTAACGCGATCTAGTGCAGTTAGAGAGAAGGCGAAGGAATTAGGTGTGAAGGTAAGAGCAGAAAAGGGTGCTCAGAAGAGTGCAGAACTTATTCATAAAACAATTGAAAGCTTCTATAGAAAAGAGAGGAATTGATAAGTATGCCAAAAGTAAGTGAAAATCACGCTCTATTGAAAAGGCAAGAAATATTAGATGCAGCTAAAAGAGTCTGCATCCGAAAACCAATCTTTGAAGTTTCGATGAGAGATATTGTTTTAGAAGCAGGTATGAGTCAGGGTGGAGTGTATAAATATTTCTCTAATATTGATGAAGTGTTTGGAGCATTAATTAACGAAGAAAGCGTAAAGGGAGAAGTAAAAGAGGAAATCAACGCCATATTTAGTGGCAGTGATGAATCACTTAACAAGCTTGAAATGATTCTTATGTATATTTCTGAATATATGCAAAAATCTGTAGTAGACAAAGGGCCAGTCTACTACAACTTAATGGCACTCTACTCTAGAGACCCTGAACGGTATGCGAAGGTACAAAGTATTGTTAATGACGTCTCGAATCTTCAATACCTTCATGAAAAATTCTGTTCATTTCTAGAAGAGCAGATCAATCTTAAAAATTTTAATCCTACTCTACCAACGGCAGATATCATCATGTTCATTGAAACTTATATGTCCGGTATCACGAATCAGGTGAGTATCGAAAATGAATCGAAGCAAGAACTATTAAATATGATTCAAAAGAAATTAAAAATCTTATTTGTTACCCTTAAAAGTGTACTGGTGAATTAACCATGAGAGGCTTTTACCAAGATTTTAAAATATTGGTATTCGGTCAGAATATATCAATCATCGGCGGGTATGTCTTACGTTTTTGCTCTGTCTTTTTATGAGTAGCTTCTCTTCATCCTACAACACAAATAAGTAGAGCAGAAGAGATTGGATGAGTATCGAGATCCCCGTCCTGTTAATTTCTTTAAGAATGATAAATTTTAAATGACAAATGAGCTAAAGAGTAAACTTGAGTTTTTTTAGTTTCTATTCGTATAATTTAATATAGTAGGAAGTAAGAGCGTAGATACTTTTTAACATGGAATTTAAGGGAGAGTTAGTGGTTTTAAAATAAACGACTTTTATAAAGGAGATGTTAATATGATGACTGCAATTAGTAAAGTTCAAGACGTTCTTGAAAATTACAAATCTGCTGTATATGAAAAAGATGTTGATCAATTTTTATCTACCTATGCTACTGATGTACATATCTATGATTGCTGGGGAAACTGGGAGTGTAAAGGTATTTCTTCATGGAGAGAGAATGTGGTGATGTGGTTTAATAGTTTGAGTGAAGACAGAAACTTACTAAAAGTAGGTTTTAATGATGTAACCCTTGAGGAAAATACGAGTGTTGCATTTGTTCATTGTGCCGTTTCGTTCGTCGCCTACAGCGAACAATCTGGTGAGAAACTACGTCAAATGACAAACCGTTTTACATTCGGCTTAAAAAAAGTAAATGAGTCTTGGGTCATAACACACGAACATTCATCGTTGCCAATAGATATGAATACGGGAAAAGGTATCTTTAACCTAAGATAAATAACTGAGAATAGTAACCAAGAGCGTACAAATGATTGCGCAGCTCCTACCGTCTTAGATCAAGTAGCTCATCAGAATACAACACAGTCTTATGTTCTTAAACCGAAGAGTTAGACGAGACAATCATTACTCCAAGGAGGTACCTAATGAATTTTATTGGAGAAAATAATAAATGGATCTCTAAACCTAATAAATTTGAGATTCAAGATAACGATATAACCATTACAACAGAACCTCATACGGATTTATGGCAACGGACTTATTATGGTTTTCAAAATGATAATGCTCCTGCTTTACTATTACCCGTTCAAGATAGGTATTTTACATTCACAGTGCGTACTGAATTTGATACTAAAAGGCGTTTTGACCAATGTGGCGTTATTATATATCAATCGAGTGATAACTGGTTCAAAGCTTCTATAGAATATGAAAATGAAGACTTTCAACGTCTTGGTAGTGTCGTAACAAACAATGGATATTCCGATTGGGCAACCACTGATATTCCTGCAAAACAAAAACACATGTATTATAGATTAAGTCGTCGTAAGAGTGACTTTTGCATCGAGTGTTCCTATGACGGTATACACTATAAGCAAATGCGAATCTTTCATCTATTCTCTGCAGATCACACAGTAAATATTGGTATTTATGCATGTAGTCCTGAACAATCTAGCTTTACAGCTGAATTTTCTAATATAAAAATATCGGAGTGTTTATGGCAAAAGCATGAATAGCAAAGCAAATCATTTAATAAGAATCTTCAGCGGTTGCCTGGGACTATTATTTATTCACTCAATAGGCTTTAGCGTTATGTTTAAGAGTAAAATTGATGCGAATCTCACAGCTATTTTAAAACCATACTTAACTGATTAAAGAAGAATATGACAAAGCAGAAAGTGGAGTATACCAGATAAAATTTGAAAGTCAAATGAACTCTTCTATTCGTACAACACAGTTTAAAAGTCAAAGAAAAATGCAAGATAAAAGTTATCCTGCATTTTTTATAGCGCTTATCTACTTCATCTATTGGACGTAACCTTTATTATTTATTGACTTTGAGAATCTTTATTACTTGTTTAGTTGCTTCAGCAATAAGCTTGTCGTTATAATCAGCATCTTTTTGATCACGACTGGAAAGTACAGCAAGAACAATAGGGTCTCTTTTTGGCGGCCAAATGATCGCAATGTCATTTCGCGTACCATACGATCCTGCCCCAGTCTTATCAGCTACTTCCCAACCTTTTGGCACTCCTGCACGAATTAAGGCATCTCCAGTAGTATTTCTCTTCATCCAATCAATTAATAGTTCGCGTTTTTCAACCGGGAGTATCTCTCCTAGTGTGAAGGCTCGAAGACTGGTAGCAAGTGCTCTTGGTGTGCTAGTATCATGAATTTCACCTGGATTAACTTCATTTAAATCTGGCTCATATCGCTCTGGAGTGGTAACATAATCACCAATTTCCTCCAGTGATTCTTTAAATCCGACCGGTCCTCCCAGTTGTTTAAGAATAAGGTTTCCAGCAGTATTGTCACTGTAACGAAGAGAAGCATCCGCTATCTCACTAAGAGTCATCCCCGTATCAACATGCTTTTCTGTAATCGGACTATAAGTGACAAGATCGTCGCGTGTATAGGTAATTGTTTGATTAAGGTCTTCTATTAAAATTTGTTGTAAAAGCGCTCCTACAGCTAGAGCCTTATGAGTAGATGTATAAGCAAAACGCTCATCTGATTGATAGTTTACTGTTTGGTTTGTACCAGTATCCAAAGCATAGATTCCGAGTTTAGCATCATATTTCTCCTCAAGTTTGGAAAAAACATGATGATTCGCAGTTCCTTGTTCATTGGGTCTTGTTACTTTAGCATCAACATGACTGATTGAACCTACAAGAGTTGCACTAGACAGAAAAAGCACAGGCACAATTTTTCTAAAAGCAGATGAACGAAAAATGTTGCTCAACGATCTCATTATAATTCAACCTCTTTCTTTGATGTATTTTCTTACAAATAACAAATCTATGATACCTAATATACCAACAACGAACATTAAATGAATCAAACTTATGTAGTATATAGTTAAATAAGAATTACAGGCTTTTGTCGGACGAGGGACTCTCAAATTTTATTCTTGCTAGATGTATATATTTAAAGACAAATGAAATATATGGAGAGAATTTTTTTTACCAAACATCATAAATGAAGGCTGTAGCTGTAATTAGGTTCATTTGACATTACATTTAAAGTAGGTGAACTACATTTTATTATTTTTTGTAATGTTTGTTTTCAACATCATTTTTGGATATTTATTTCACTATTTGTTCGTTTTGTTTATGTTACTTTATCTGTATGTTGGAGAAGCACTTGGGAGGACTTTAGATCCTACATTAGATGAAGGATTATTAATTCCTGTGCTATTTATTACTATAGCTGCAAGTGTAGTTTACTTCTCAATAATCGTTTTAACAAACAAATATATATGGAAGAAAACTAAAATAAAAAAATTCTACTTCATATTAATAATCTTCCTTTCATTTTCATTCGGAATCATTTCCAATCAAAAACGGATTGATATCCTTTTAAATTAAAATAGTAAAAGTGAAGGATTTGAACGATGAACATGACAAAAAGCTTAATCTTTCTAGCAACACTGTTTCTTGCACCTTTTTTATTAACAGGCTGTATAGGCGAAGAATATTACGAAAGCCCACCAGAAGCGTTTCTTCAGGTGGGCGATGAGTTATACAAACTTAAAGAAGGAAACCGAAAGTGGAACTTTACTGACGAAGATTATGATAAAGAATATATTGATCTAAAAGAACTTGCTGCTAAGGAAAAGCAAATTACCGTTAAACCTGGAAGTAGCGGTTTTTTAATTATTGAACAAGATGAGATCGAAGGAATGAATCCATATTCGGGAGTTCGCATTGGTGTGGTAGCTCGAAAAGGGGACGATCTTAACATGCTAAGTGAAGCTGACAAAACTTTCTTTTTTCCAAAAGAAAAAGGAAATTATGTTCTAGAGATAGACTTCGATTCTGATCAAGGAGATACAGAGTTCGTTGCTAACATCCAGGTAAAATAATTAGAGAACCCCATGCTCATACAGGTGCAGCATTCCGTTTGTGAGGGCTATATCGCTAGTATATTAAAAAATATCCGTGTATTCAGTAAAAATTCCAAGTGGATTAACTTAGAGGGTTTGTTATAATGGTCAGCATAATCTACTAAAAGCGAGTGATTGATTTGAATTCTACAGAACGCGAATTATTGCAACTCATTGAAAAAAACGGACGTCTTGAAACAGGTACGATCGCAAAGTTAATGGGAATAACAGAGGATGAAACTAAACAAATACTAGAAAAGCTTGAAAAAGAAAAAGTGATTCTAGGCTATTCAGCCATAATTGACTGGACAAAAGGTACCGAAGACGGTGCTGTAACAGCTATGATCGATGTAAAGGTCACACCAAAACGAGGTGTTGGCTTTGATAAGGTTGCAGAGCGCATTTACCGGTTCCCAGAAGTTAAAGCAGTATATCTCATGTCTGGCGTTTACGATTTGTCGGTATCGATCGAAGGTAAAACGATGGCAGAAGTGGGACGTTTTGTATCGGAGAAGCTCTCAACTATCGATTCAGTCATCTCAACAACAACTCATTTTATCTTAAAAAAATACAAGCATGACGGTCTTGTGTTTAGTGATAATGATGAAGATAAACGAATTGTGGTGTCACCATGATTACTGAACCGACTTCAAAATATTTATCTAATACCGTGCAATCGATTCAGCCGTCTGGTATCCGTCGTTTCTTTGACCTCGCTTCCTCGATGGAAAACGTCATTTCTCTAGGAGTCGGCGAGCCGGATTTTGTTACACCTTGGAATGTGATCGAAGCGAGTTATCATTCATTGGAACAAGGCTATACGGCTTATACAGCCAATGCCGGTTTATTTGAGCTCCGAAAAGAGATCTCTCGCTATATGAAACGACGGTTCGGTGTTACGTATAGTGCTGAAGATGAAATGGTGGTTACAGTTGGTGCTTCACAGGCGATTGATATTGCTTTGCGTGCGGTCCTTAATCCTGGGGAAGAAGTTATTGTTGTTGAGCCAAGCTTTGTTTCCTACGCACCAACAGTAACACTGGCTGGCGGAGTTCCTGTTCCGGTAAATACGTATAGCGAGGATGATTTCAAGCTTCAGCCTGAACAAATAGAAGCGGCGATCACTGACAAAACGAAAGTGCTTATGTTATGCAGTCCAAATAATCCAACAGGCACTGTGCTGTCAAAAGGCGATTTGGAACGTATAGCGGAGGTAGTAGAGAAGCATGACTTGCTCGTCATTTCAGATGAAATTTATGCTGAACTAACATACGATGAACCGTATACGAGTTTTCCTGCAGTGAAGAATATGCGTGACCGCACGATTTTGATTTCTGGATTTTCAAAAGCATTTGCCATGACAGGCTGGCGATTAGGCTTTGCTTGTGGACCAAAAGCCATTTTGCAAGCCATGCTAAAAATACATCAATATACGATGATGTGCGCTCCTACAATGGCTCAGCACGCTGCCCTGGAAGCGCTCGTTAACGGGCAGAAGGATGTAGTGAAAATGAAGGAAAGCTATCGGCAGCGCCGTAGTTTAGTCATTCATGCTCTTGAGGAGATGGGTTTATCGTGCCATGTTCCAGGCGGCGCTTTTTATGTATTTCCTTCAATCGAAAAGACTGGATTGTCATCTGAAGAGTTTGCAGAAAAGCTTCTGATGAAAGAACAGGTTGCGGTTGTACCGGGTAGTGTTTTTGGTGAGAGTGGAGAGGGACATGTCCGTTGCTCGTATGCAACCTCTGTTCAGAAGCTGGAAGAGGCGATGCGCCGGATTGACCGGTTTTTACAAACGTTATAAGCATTTCTTTATTGAAGATGCATTCCTAGCACAAGGAATGCATCTTTTTTTTTAATAGTTTAATGATGAATATTTTTATACCATACAAGAAGGAAATCTTCTTAAAGATGGGGAAGTATTCGTGAGTTCAAAAAGGAGATGAGAGTATGAATTTGTTCAGAACTCAGTATGATTGGGTACGTCTAACGAGAGAGACTCTTTTTCAATATTGCGAGACATTATCCCCAACCGACTATGCAAAGAAACTTGAAGGTTTCAGTGGTGAATCTATTCTAAGCCTACATGCTCATGTAGCGGGTTGTTACCAAGGATGGCTCGGTAATCGTGCTCTTGGAAAGTCACTTCCTGATATTACTCCTGGGTCCATACATAACGTTCAAGAGATGCGTGAGCTTTTCAGAAAAACAGATGAGTTGGTTTATGAATTTCTCGATAAATTTGAAAACAATTGGGATCACACGGTAGAAGTGACGTTTAGAAATGGAAGTCAAGCAGACTTTACGGCATTGTGGTTATTTACACACACGATGACTCATGAATTTCATCACAAAGGACAGATTGTGAAGATCGGCAGGCAATTAGGATATGCTCCGCCAGATACAGATCTCATAGAGCCGATGATAAAGAATCCGACAAACCATTAGGAGGGTTAGTAACATGAGCCGAGCCGAATTCTTACTAAAAGTGTTAGACTCCACGTTTGATAAAGAGAGCTGGTACGCGCCGCTCAAACCAGCTATAGAAGGATTAACGGCTAAGCAAGCAAGCTTTAGACCACCGGGCGAAGCAACGAAATCCATCTGGGAGAACGTCAATCATCTCACTTATTACAAAGAACGACTTGTTGCCACTTTAGAAGGACAAGAGTGGACGCGAATTGATGGAAACGATACCTTCTTTATCACCAAACAAACAGAAGACGACGATGACTGGTATCTTACCATCGATCGCGCAGAAAACGTACACAACAAACTAAAAGGATTACTAAGTGAGATGAGTTCTGAAGAAATAAATGAGAGCGGATTAGAAAGTGATCTCATTGATATCTTTCTTCATGATGCCTATCATACCGGTCAGATTATTATGTTAAGAAAAATACAGGGATCTTGGCCATCTCATCGTTAAATCAGAAGAATATTCCTTAAAGCAAGCACATTTATTTAACTAATAAATGTGCTTAATTTTATTGAACACATTTTACTAAAATGATTGACACAAATGGAAAATAAACATATTATGTAATTAGATAGTTAGACACTTATCTAAATATCTAATAATGGAAATCATCCTGAGGTGACAAAATGTCTCTTAATGAAGCGTTTAAAGCATTATCTGATCCGACTCGAAGACAAATCTTAACGCTGTTAAAAGAAGATGAACTAACAGCAGGAGAGATCGCTTCACATTTTGACATGCAAAAACCGAGTGTGTCTCATCATCTGAAAATTTTAAAGCATGCTTCGCTAATCGATGATGAGAGAAGAGGACAGCATATTTATTATTCTTTGAACACAACGGTGTTTCATGAACTAATGAGCTGGTATTTTACATTTACAACGAAGGAGGAAAAATGATGAAAAAGTATGGATGGAGTTATCTTCTTATTGCACTTAGTGTACTGATCGGTGTATTTGCTTATCCTTACCTGCCTGATCAAATGCCGATGCATTGGAACATCCACGGTGAAGTGGATGGGTATTGGGATAAACAATATGCTGCTTTCTTTCCACCAATGTTAATGATTGTTTTGATGGTGTTGTTTATCTTCATGCCAAGAATTGATCCAAAGAAAGAGAACTACAAGAAATTTTCTGGCAGTTATACGATTTTTATTACGATTATGAACGTTTTCTTCTTACTTCTACAATCCATGACTATTAGCTATGGTTTAGGTGTTAATATAGACATCTCACTAGTCGTTAATTTAGGAATAGGTTTACTTTTTATCGTACTCGGAAACTACTTGCCGCGAATCAAACACAACTACTTTATCGGAGTGCGCACACCGTGGACGCTTGCGAACGAAAAGACTTGGAGAAAGACACATCAGCTTAGCGGGAAGCTCTTTGTAATGGCAGGAATTTTGCTTGTTGCAATATCATTCTTGCCAGGCATTTATAAATTTACGGGCATGCTCGTTGTGGTTCTATCAACGGTTCTCATCGCAACCATTGCTTCTTATGTTTTTTTCAATCGGTATAAGAATGTAGATAACAACTAAAAATTTTGATCGGACACCTCACGTAGGTGTCCTTTTTTGTCACCCAAACAAGCCAAGAGGTACATGCATAGACTATACCAATATATGTACGGATTTATAATCGTCATAAAAGGAGAAGAAAGATGGATTACCATGAAAATCAAGATGATTGTACATGCGGTATATTCGAACAACTAAAGGCTGGTAAGGTGATTTCCATCCTTCTGAAAAATACAGCGGTACCAATTCAGTTAACTTTTCAAACGTTTGATAAAAATTCAGAATGTATCTCTGGATTTTTACGAGATGGAAGAGTATTCGTCGTCAGCTGTGATTGTGTAGCTGGTGTTTTCCTAAGTCCTGTTCCGCCACTTGCTTGCCGTGTGCTAGCTTATGTAACCAATACCGGGGACAATACCGTTTCTGTTGTAGATACAGCAACAAATACAACAATTGACACAATTTCAGTGGGGGAATTTCCTGTCTTTGTTGCATTGACACCTAATGGGAGAAGAGCTTATGTAACGAATTTAAATAGTAACACGGTTTCAGTTATTGATACACTCACGAATAATGTGATCCAAACGATAAATGTACCAAGTCCATCAGGAGTCGCCGTTACTCCGGATGGTACTACGGCATATGTAACGAATGTAAATGATGGAACACTAACCGCAATCAATACCTTAACGAACACGATAACTAATGTCTTTCCAGTTGGAAACCTCGCTAGCACACCTGTTAACATCGCTATATCTCCAGATGGCTTAACGGCTTATGTAACAGATCAAACTCAAGGAACACTCTCTATCGTTGACCTTGTGACTACCACACAGACAGTACTTACTCTTGGTAATACACCGCCTGCGGGTGCTTTTGGTGTAGCAGTGACTCCAGATGGTACAGAAGTCTATGTTACGAATAGTTTTGAGGGTACTGTTTCGGCAGTTAACACAACCACACTTAATGAAATCATCATCCCGGTTGGATTAGTGCCAGGTACTAGTTTTCCTTTTGGAGTAGCGATTACCCCTGATGGAACCAGTGCTTATGTTGTTAATTTAAGTGATCCATCCGTTTCAGTTATTGATACAGCTCTGAAAATTGAAACAACTATTATCACTAGTCCACTATTGGATGTTTCTGCAAATATCGCGATTACTCCGGACGGAAGGTTTGGTTACGTGACGAATAACCAAGCTGGAAGTAACACTGTTTCTATTATTGATATTACGACAAATACAGTGATTGGTAACGTAACAGTAGGATTAGAACCATTTGGCATTGCAATTGGTACGGTATGTCCAAATCAACTTTAAAAGAAAGCCTGAGATAACTACTCAGGCTTTAACTATGCAGATGTACCTGCAGTCTCGGGTGTGGCCGATAGTATCCGATCGGTATTTGGAGTAAGCTGGTTCTACCCATTTGTTGCAGGTTGAATAGTTCATCATAATAAGGGACATCAAAGCCTAAAATTGGGTGACCGTTCATATGCAGTGCTGATGCAGCTAATAAAAGTTTGTGAGACAGTATGCCGACCTCCATGTGCTGTATGCGATGACCTCTATAACCAAACATTTTCCTATAGTGGTCCTTACTTCCGCTGATGTTAAAGGAAAGTGGAATCTGTGGCATGTTAACAAAATCAGATAACAGTCCATCTTGAAGAGCAGTGCGAAAATTACCTAGTTGTATTTGTTTTAATTGAAAGCAGGAACTGTCCATTTCATACATACCATTCTGTAATCCTACTACAGAATTAGTGGCGAATCGGATTGAAATACGAGAAGTTAAACTCTTCTTATTTTGATCGAGATCATTTCGATAGAAACTAGTTGCAGCTGTTTCGTTCAGTAGGTAAGCAAGCGGTTCAGTCGTTAATGGTTTCAAGGCAAAATCTAGTCCTGGGGAATAACGCATCTCGCAGGCAGTATTGAAAGGATAAGTTAGTGGTTCCACTAATGGTAACGTTAGTACAGGCCCATCAACATCTTTTTGAACATCTTCATTGTAGACGTTTATTGAAGAAAAAGATCGTAATTTACATGCGGAGTTTAAATTCAGAAGCATATCATAGGGACGTATTTCCTTAGAGCGAACGTAATGCTTGTGATGAAGAGGTTTGAGCTCACTACTTAATTGTTCCGTTGTCAGGGATTGATCAGCTATAGTATCGAACCACTTCATGTTTTGATCTTTTGCTAGTGGCATAATTGCATAAACACTTTCTTCGCTCTCATTTAAACCTAGCAGATGATTAATGGCAGAATCTAAAAAGTGATAGTAGACGCACGTTTCAAAACCTTTACGCTTGCCTACTTCCAACATCTGACCGATTAAAAAGCCTGCGTCAAGGCTCTGCAACCGATAAGAAAAGTTATTGTACTTAAAGAAGTTCTTCCAAAAGAAGGTAGAAACAAAGACAGCAGCAAAACAAGAAGTGATGTCGCAACGTTCACCTAAAGAGCGCTCCAAGTAAGAATCAAAATTCCCCTCTCGTAAACAAACAAGACGATGATGAGCAGCGTCATAATGATAAATGCCTGTGGGGAAATCCTCCAACCTTACATACAGATATAGTTCGTTAGGATAAAGGGCACCGCCTGACGGAACAAACCGACGATATGTTGTCCATGATTCCGAAGTTTCTATCGAAGGAAACGTCTGGCTGACTTGTGTAATTCGATAGGAATACGAAAGAAAATGGCTAAGATCGGTTAGTGTCGGTTTATTTTTTTGTGAAAATGAGACTGGCAGCCCAGAATCTAAATGAATCACAGGCAATCCTTCGTACAATTTATAGGGAAGCGGGGCATCTTCCCAGTTCACCTGCCAGTCGAGTGGCGTAATCTGGTCGGTCTCGTAATGAAGTTTATATAAAAACTCATCGAGGTTCATCAACAATGCCCCTTTCATACTTCTTTTTTAAGGAAACGGGTGAGGATGTGGGTTCAGGTCTTCCGGTGATAAAGGTTGTTTGACATATCCGAGCTTCATCGGAACAGTGAACACCCGATTCAATCCTTGCAAGCGGGTCAGGTGATGCCCGAACGTCATTGGCAGCATGCCAGGTATGATTACTTTTACACAATGTAGACCGTTCCGTTTTAATTCTGGTCCGGTTTGATCAACAACGATCACTTCAAGATTTAGTTTCTTAAAGATATCTAGCACACCATTTAGGTCCTCTAACAAATCGGCAGTATGGTGAATAGGCTTGAATTCTTCTTCAAAGTCTCTAACTTTTCGTTTATCTAACAAAAAGTACAACCGTTTCTCTGCATCTTTTAAGCCGTAAACCATTGAGTGATCTTCCATATGACGCACCAGGTTAGAATCTCTATACATTTTTTCGTATTTTTTGCGGTCTTTAACAAAACTTTCTTCCATATTAAGAAGCATGCCAGATAGCTCCTGTACCGCACCTTTAGCTGCCTTAAGTGGATCAAGATGTGCACCTGCTGCAGAAAGCAGATTCAAACCATCTTCTTTTGTATTCTTTGCCATCGCCCAAATACTTGGAATTCCGTTTTCCGTTGTTGCATTGAATAAATGAATCTCAAAACCTGTCACATGCTGGATGCGCTGAACCATTAGCTGAAGCTCCGAATCATCTATCGATTTCATGTCAATCCGGGGGATAGGCAGTTCACCATACCAAGTCATGAGGAAAGCGTCGCGTTCTACAATCTCAAAAATCCCGTATAGAATGGCTTCTTCTAAACTTCCACCTACCGCACATCCGTTTGAGGTTTCATAAACGAATCCCTCTCCGCCACCCATGCTGTAATAGGCGAACGTTTCAGGAACTAAGATCGGCCGGTCCTCAGATAAGGAATAGCCCCACACCCAATGGATCGGTCGGTCTGGATCAAACGGTTGAAAAGGATAATGTGGCTGGTGATATTGTTCATGTGAATGAGTTCCAATCGATAGAGGATTGATCGCTACATTTTTCACTTTGTTGTAAGGTTCGTAGACGATCGTTCGTTTGCCTCGTGGCGCGTAACCGCAATAACGCTCAAGACCTTCTAAAATGCCTGATTGCTCGCTATGCAGGTATGAATGTGTCCTTCCTGCATTCAGTTCGTTACCAGAGAGCAGTGGAAGATTGACGACCGTGTCTGCGAAAGGAGAGATTAAATCATATCTTTTAAAATTAAGAAGACCTGTGCGGTTATCTAAATAATCACGGCTTAACACGTTTTGTAGTTCGTCTATCGAACGGCAACGATAGTTATCCCTTGAAATTTTCGGACTGGGTTGGAGCGAAATCTTGGCATGATCATCGGTATCAAGCGTTATGTCGCCGCATGTTTCACAATACGGATCTGGTAAAAAGAAGTGCTTTGTAACTTTAAATGTTCGTAGATGCATCATAAAGACGTGTTCAATTGCAAGTGCTGTGCCATGGTTCATGAAACGCTCTACCACATCACAAACTAGAGTAGCTGTTTGACAGAGTGCTAGATTTGTTGCCCAAGGATCTCGTGATAATTCTTGCTGTGACTTCTGATATTCTTTCATATGAAAATGCTCTCTACGATCTTGGCCGGTTATGAAAAAGCGAAGGTCTGCACATTGCGTGCACCCCGGTTGATCTGGACGAACGAAAGGTCCAACATGTGCTTCACCGAAAAAAACAAAACCACGCAGCCATGGAATGTTGCTGGCACGAAAAAAATATTCTGCCTTCACATGTTGATCTGGATTCCAGCTATCATGAAGAACTAACGCTAGCTTTTCGTGATTTGCAACCACATCTTCTACTGTTTTGTACCGAGAGATAGTATACGTTTCATTTAGTTGTTGGTAGACATCGTTTGCAAGACTACCATTTCCTATAAGAATAATTTTTTGAGTCATGATTGGACCTCCGAAGAGAGTGTGATTCCGAATAGGCCAGAGGTGTTGTCGTTTAAAATTGATTCTGCACTAAGGGTATAGAATTTTACGTTGGTCTTGTTGTTTTTTAATGTTTCTAGTGCTGATATTAGAGTTTCTATTGGTGGTACTTCTTCTGGTTCTGGAAGATTAATCGCTTTTAGTCTGCTGTGCGGGAGGATAGTAGATGCGATTACGCAGTTCATGCTAGAAACGTTTTCTTTATTTTGCCGGTGCATAAGAGCTCCTTGGAGTGCGTATTGTAATGCTAGTTTCTCATTAAGAGCGACACTTCCGTAGAACTTTTCATTTTGCTGCACCCAAACAACAGGAAAACCGCGAACTTTTCCTCCAAGATAGAGTGTTACTTCATCACCTAGTGTTGAGAGAGATTGAATCATAAACAAGGAATACGAGTCTTTTATCGAAGAAAGATCAATTTTCGCAGTAACTTGATAATTATTTTGAGATTGCATGAAAATTTCTTGCAGCCTGTTTTGAAGTGCTCTACTCATTCCTTCTGCTGCAGTACGTCCTGTTCCAACATTCATAGCTTCTGGTGTTTCTTGAAATAATCTTTTCACATATGTTTCGATTCCAGATAGACCCGCTTCTAGACGAGCATCTTCGTGTGTTCTGCCAGAGCATGTGATGATTGTTGGCGTGCTTTCCCCGAAAGGATCGGCCACTTTTACTTTGCATTGTGACAATGGTAGTTGGATTAAGTCTTGTTCTTCAAATATGTGAAAAATCCCAGTCTCACTAGAGGTAATTTGATAGAACAACGAATGAAGGTCAAGCTCTCGGTTTGCTGACTCTTTTAAAAACGAAAGAGGGTTATCCATATGCTCAACCTTCATTTTTTTGTTCACTAGAGGATGAGGAGAAACGTGATGCCAGCTTCCTTCCAACGTCTTCACGTTCAGATGATAGATGGCGTTTTCGTGATTTTCCTCCACACCGGTTATCTTCTTAAATAGCTCGAAAACAGCGACGTTCGCGAGCAACATAGAAACTGTACTTGAAGATGATGACGCAGAATTCTCACTGTTATCTCTATTCCTTAACCGTAAGAAAGCGGATCTCCAGCAGGCTGCAGAATCAGATATGATGAAAGGACCGACAAAAGCTTGATTGTTACGTAACGTTACGGGTAAAAACGATTTTGATTGGCTGCTGCAGATGTTTTGTATCATGGAAAGCTGTTCTGAATCTTCATTTTCATGGCCGTACAATACGTAATCAAAGTTCTTCAGATCATTTATAAATGTGTCAGGTTTTAACGGTGCGAGAGTAATGTTAGTTTCCGGATTTCTAGTTGTTGCGGTTTTTATAAAATCCTGAAGTTTCTTGATTTCACTTTGTTTCAAGTTCGTGTGAAGTATGGTGAACGCAGGAACCCCTGATTGTATGAGTGATTGTGTGAGTGAATAAAGAAGTGGACCGCAACCAATTACAGCGATCTTGGACTCCCGATAGTTTTGAAATCGGTGTGCACCCGAATGACTGAGATGGTCAATAAACTCAATCTGTGAAGCATATTTTTCTAAGACTGCAGTAGAAAGCTGGTGTGGAAGGTCCTGGCTCGTATCGCGAACAAAACCATTCGTGTATAACACCTCAGCAATCTTAAAGACTTGTTCTTTATAAGGATCTGGCAGGCCGTCCGTAATTTCCTCCAGAGATCGGTTGCCATCTAGCATGGGAATTAATTTTTCAAGCCATTGCTCTATCGTATTACCTTCCATTTGAATAGAAGTGATGTTATTACGGAGATATACGCCTCCATTATTTTGCGGATACACGAACGTGTCTCTGTTCATTTTCAAACACATTGAGAGAGTGACGCCTGGCATGATACCCCTCCTTAACCTAATGCTCATCATCTATGTCTATGGATTTTGCTTGTCCATTATGTCAATTCATCAATAGAGGATTGATTTAATGTAAATAAAAATGGATTTACCGTGAATATAAAACAAATTACCGTGAATATATTTCGGTTTACCGTGAAATTAATTGCAGTTACCGTGAATATAATTCGATATGTATTTATTGAAAATATATATTGCTATAGTTGTACGTTAGGGAGAGACGTTCGTATTTCCAACTGCTAGCAGAAACAACAAAATAGAGGACTGATGCTCAAAAACTTGAGCAAAGCCCCCTGAAATTTCTTCGAACAATGCATTTATCTGATTATCTGCCTCCGCAACGTCCGCCGCATCCACCGCAACGTCCAGCGCAACCGCCGCAACCGCCACAACGTCCAGCGCAGCCTCCACAACCGCCACAGCCTCCGCAACGACCAGCACAACCACCGCATCCGCCACAACCTGCGCAACCTCCACAAAAGTTAAAACAAATTCCGATTACACAGCCTGGAACGATAAGGCGAGGGTCTTGTGCTTGCTGTTCTTGGGGATGATGTGGCTGACCGCCACTAACTTGAAAGTCTCCAGTACTTAATCCATCCAAATTCCATTGGTGTTTATTGTCCAATACAAACACCTCCTTGTTTTTTGTCAGATCTAGAACGAGTAGAGAGTCTCTGCTCAAATTCCTCATAATAAAATATGGATACAGTTTGTCCGCCGTTACAGGATTGGGTGCTGGAAATAGAAACAGCCTGTGTTTGAGGTTAAACACAAGCTGAGAGCGAAGATATATGATTATAATGTGATGGTGAACGACTATTTTTGAGAAAAAGAGTTGCAGAAAGTCATTTTTTGCGTTTGAAAGAGAACAGTGAGTTGTAACTAGTAGAAAATGTGTAATTATGCTCCATTTTAGTGGCTTGTTCTTATCAACAATACATACCATATAGGGTATTCAACCACTTTATTCAAAAAATTTATAGCGTGAATCCATAAATTTCGTCAATAATTCCACGAGTTTGAATAATAATTCCACAAATTTCTATCGTTTATCGACGAGTTGCTATATCTCGACAAATTCTGCATGGGATATACCCCTTAGCTAAACCACTTAGTCACTCTATTCCCAACCTTTGCGATTGGAGAAAGTTTCATAATCACAACCAGTTTCATATTCGAACTCTTTACCAGTGCGAAGCTCATACGCTTCAGAAGCTAGATCCAATATGGGTTCACATGTATCGTTCCCAGGCATATGAATAGGGTTCTGTAATACCAATTCATAAAAGTCTCTACCATTAGTAATGACAGCGCATCGAAAGTATAAAAATAAATCAACCGAAAAATGCTTATTTTCGTCCTTATAGGAATAAACTCCAATGTTTCGTGCGTGTTCTTCTGTATCTAATTGAAAGAGTTTATAAGACAAGGTTTCTTCAAACTGCTTAATATTCCGTACACCTAGTCCTGCTAACTTCTGAATGGCAGCTTCTATATCTTCATCATCTACTAAAGAGATGATAGACCAAAACATTTCTTCACTCATCATTTTCTTAGGTACTTGAACTTTAGCGAGTGATTCTCTCGCCATTCGTTCTTCATCTTCCTGCATCTCTTTTTCAAAGTTTTCTCGATCATGTTCCCAGCGCCATTCATAATAAGCTTCTATTCCAGTTTCTTTATCCCAAACGCCACTATAACTGGGAAAGCGGCGTTCTTCTTTCATCTGAATATTACCAATTAAAATTAACTCTTTAGGTGGTTTACCATCAACAATAGATCCCGCCTTTTGCCCATCAAAGAAAAATCGATTTTGGACTAGCGTTTGTTTTAATTTTTCATCATCAATGTTAGGAAGTCTATCACTAATATAAGGAGTGGTTACGAGAGTTGTAGATGGATTCTGTTTATCAATAATTCTGATTGCTCCATAGCGGCTATCAGGCAACTTGACGGCATACACATTGCCAACAGTCATCGGAATATTTTTATTAGATTTAAACATACAAACCTCCTAATTAAACACATTTTATGGTTAAGCCTATTATATATTCATTTCTTCAATTTTGTGGGGGCCATGATTTGTAAAATCTCTCAATCATTACTCTCACATAACATTTACAACTCAATCACACTACCTAAAAATTCTCTTGCTACTCTTAATCTTGTAACAATTCAACATACAGAAATAACGGAGGGGTAGCAAAATGAGCTCTAAACAAGTAAATCGTCGCGATTTTATTAAGATTGGAGGAGCGAGCACGTTGGCATTAACACTAGGTTCGCTCGGTGATACATCCAACTTATTCACCGAAAAAGTGCATGCAGATCGAAAGGAAGAGAAGGTGTTAAAGTTTCATTCCGATGGCACTTTCAAGGTCGTGCAGTTTAATGATACGCAAGACGATGAGCGCATTGACCGTCGTACGATTGAGTTAATGGAAAAAGTGCTAGATGCTGAGAAGCCTGACTTTGTGGTACTGAACGGAGACGTAATTACGGGTGGATGTGATTCGGAACTCGAAATGAAACAGGCGATGAACAATGTTGCTGGGCCGATGGAAAAGAGAGGCATTAAGTGGGCCATTACATTCGGAAATCATGATGAAGATTCTACCCCAAAAAGCGGTGTGGATGAGAGTAAGATGCTAGCTTTCTACCAATCTTACAAACACAATGTGAACGATAAGGGAGCGAAACACATTACAGGAACTGGGAACATGAACCTTCTTGTTTGGGACACGAAAGGGAAGAAGCCCGCTTTTAATTTCTGGTTGATGGATAGTGGAAGATACGCACCAAAAGAGATTGCAGGTCAAAATTTTGAGGGTTATCCAACATGGGACTGGGTTCGTTTTGATCAAGTCAGCTGGTACAATGAAACGTCTCAAAAGATCGAAAACCGTTTTGGATTTAAGGTGCCTTCTCTCATGTTCATACATATCCCGTTATGGGAGCACCGTTATATGTGGTATTCGAGTGTAGATGGTCGAACAGAAGCTGATCATGCACGTGCTAAAAACAAACATCAGATTACAGGTGAGAGAAACGAAGATGAATGTCCGGGTCCGATCAATTCTGGCTTATTCTCAGCCATGCAGCATCGAGGCGATGTAAAAGGAGTCTTCTGTGGACATGACCACATTAACACGTATGCAGGAAACTATTATGGCATTATGCTCGGATATGGCGGAAGTGCTGGATTTGGAGCGTACGGACTTCCTGGTGACGAGAAGAATCGACTTCGTGGAGCTCGTGTTTTTAACTTGGACCTAAACCACGAAAATGTTTTAAAAGAAACACATATGGTGTTTGCGAAAGATTATGGCATCGATCTATCGCCAAACGATCAAAGCATGGATCCTGTTCCTCTCCCAGGAGAAAAACAGCCTGTGAAGCAATAGTAGAGTCACAAAAACAAATAATTATATTGTACTATAATGGTTTGCGATAAGAATTTTAGCCTTAAAAAACTAGACTATCCACCTATATCGATGGTCTAGATTATGTTTAATTACTAAATTGGTAATGCCAATCCGTAAAGACATGTTATAAAATTATAACGATTCAAAAAACTACATATTGGAGGATTTAAGCATGTTGAAGAAATCGATGTTGTGTTCGTTTGTTTTTACTCTGGTAATGTCTTTTGTCGTTGTTTCATCTGGTGATAACCAAAAGGCATGGGCGCTACCGCCAGGAACACCTACTAAATCTGCTGCACAATCTCAGTTGAACGCATTAGTGGTTAAGACAGAAGGTTCAATGACAGGCTATTCTCGCGATTTATTTCCACACTGGTCGAGTCAAGGCGGAGGATGTGATACACGTCAAGTTGTTCTTAAGCGTGATGCAGATTCGTTTAGCGGAAATTGTCCTGTGACATCAGGTAGTTGGTACAGCTATTATGACGGTGTAACGATTACAAATCCATCTGATCTTGATATTGATCATGTCGTGCCATTAGCTGAAGCTTGGCGTTCTGGAGCAAGCAGTTGGACGACTACAAAGCGTGAGGCTTTTGCAAACGACCTTACAGGACCACAACTTATTGCCGTAACGGCAAGTTCGAATCGATCAAAGGGGGACCAAGATCCATCAACTTGGAAGCCTACTCGTACTGCAGCTAATTGTGGATATGCAAAATGGTGGATTCAAACAAAGTACAACTGGGGTTTAAATCTTCAATCAGCGGAAAAAACACAACTTCAAAGCATGCTTAATACTTGCACGTATTAATAGAATTAGAGTATAAACATTGTATGAACTTGTTTTAAAGAAGGGAGCTACTCCAATGGAAGAGAAATCAACGGTCTTTACGGCAACTCATGGTGTAATGACTACAGAGGTCGGCGTGATCAGCGGGGAGCTCGAGCTTAAGACAAGTTGTAATGAAGAAGGTATTTTGAAGCTTGCTATCACTTATGCGGGAGCGGCAGAGTGGTATACGCTTCCTGGTGAAGAATATCGATTGCACGATCCACGCGATCACGATGTTATTCACCATATGCTGGCCAAAGTATTGGAACGCACTTAACACTTTTAATAGACAACAGTGGACCGTCTGAAAACAGGCGGTTCTTTTTTATTGAAAGCGAGAATGGTATATTAATATTTTGAAAAGTAATATGACGTACTTAAAGATTTAATAGAGGGAGGTTAGAGATGGTCACGAGAGAGGGTCTTGAAAATCAACAAATATGGATTTACGGTATCTCTTTGCTATTAGGTGGCTTTATCGGCCTCACGTTTGGAAGTTTCGGACCTAGACTCCAATTTACGATTTCTCCGCTAATCGCTATCCTTCTGTATGGAATGTTTGCACAAATTCCTTTTTTAAAGCTCAGAGAAGCTGCTTCAAATATAAGATTCATGCTCGCTTTATTAATCGGTAATTTTGTATGTGTACCCATCGTTGTATGGATCCTTACTTCTATTTTTCCTCAGTCCCCACCAATACTATTAGGAATATGCTTAGTTCTTCTCACTCCGTGTATTGATTATGTAATTGTTTTTACTCAGTTGGGAAAAGGAAATGAAAAATTGATGCTTGCGGCAACGCCACTTTTATTTGTAGTTCAATTGGTCTTGCTTCCTCTATATTTGTGGTTATTCATTGGGGAAGAGATGATAACGGTCGTGCATATACAACCATTTTTAGAAGCATTCTTTCTTTTGATTGTAATTCCCTTACTACTAGCAGTCCTAACACAATTGTGGGCGAAAAAACATCCGCTAGGTGTTCAAACATTAGAACTTACAGCTTGGTTACCTGTTCCGTTCATGGCTTTCGTCTTGATTGTAGTCGTTGCTTCGCAAATTGGAAAGGTCTACAGTGATTTTGATATCATCATTAACGTTGTTCCGATCTACGTCTTATTCTTAATCGTTATGCCAATTGTTTCTCGCTTGATCGCACGGGCATTTTCTTTAGATAATCGTGCAGGAAGAGCATTGATTTTTAGTATGGGAACAAGAAATTCACTAGTCGTTCTCCCACTAGCCCTTGCATTACCAGAGTCTTGGCGAACATTAGCTGCAGCGGTAATCGTAACGCAGACGATAGTTGAATTGATCGGTGAATTAATCTATATAAAAGTAGTGCCAAAAATGGATATTTAAAGATTCTTAGTAAAATGAGCACAGAAAAAAGGCAGGGAGTATATCCCTGCCTTTTTCACGTTTTCATCTTGCTAACAATTAGGGGTTAAGGTCTTGCATTATAAGTTTCGCGCGTTGAATGATAAAAGTGTGTGTATCTCTGCATTCTTTTTTTTTAGTTAGAAGTAAGTATGAGCAGGCGGTTGTACAAGCGGATTGGGAGCGAACGAATAAGATATGAAAGGTATGTCATGTAAATAGAAAAGGTGATCGTTAAAAATGAGTAAAGCAATAAGTCCTTTTTTCTTTAATTCGTTTCCTAAGAGCGGAACACATTTAATGTTTCAAATATTAACAGGTATTCATTCCATCACATTTGATCAAAATCTGCATCTTTATGAAGGTGTCTCAACACAGTTAGCAGAACATCAGCGTGAGTTAGAGAAGCTAAAAGAGAGCGAATTTTTGTCTGGACATATTTATTATTCCACATCATGGGAGAAGCTTCTTCAAGATCTCGATATGAAGCAAATCTTCCTCTACCGGGATTTGCGTGATGTGGTAGTTTCTTATAACTACTATATTGAGAAAGTAGATGCACCACTTCATCAATATTATCAAAAAAAGCAACTGTCTAAAAAAGAACGAATGTTATCAATCATAAGAGGGATTCCTGAATTAGGTCATCAAGATATTCATGATTGGTTTTCGGAATTTAAAGGGTGGTTAACGGCACCTAACGTGCTTTCGGTTAAATTTGAAGATTTATTAAGAAGTGAAGAATCTCTAGACCAATCGGTTCAGAAGATTGTAAAGTTTATTACAGAAGAGGAATCCGAAAACCTCGATCAAAATGTAATCGAACGTGCGAAAGAAAACATTTCGACTAAAGGCTCAGCTACTTTCAGAAAAGGTACGATCGGCAACTGGAAAGAAGAGTTCGACGATGAGATTACCACAGTTTTTAAAGAGACAGCTGGACAATTGCTTATTGAGTTAGGATATGAGAAGGATTTACTTTGGTAAAGAAGTATTTCTGCTATAACTTTAAAAAAATCGTAACGAAATTTGTTGCGGTTTTTTTCTTTTTTTAAAAAACGAGATTATTTACTTAAGTTATAAAACAGTTTTAAATACAAAATTTTTTATACCATCTATTTTTTAAGTGGTACAATAGTACAAAAGTAGGTAAAAATTTCAAAAAGGAGTGAACACGATGGGTTTAGTCTTGGAAAAGGATTATATAGAATACTTTACTAATAACAGAGAAGAGTTCCAAGAATCTTTATTAGCTGAAGCCCGAAATGTTCGTGGGAAAATCGAAGAAATATTGTTGGTAGGTAATATCGATTTATTGTCAAATGCTCATAAACTTGTGATGTACACCATCCAAGGTAAAGACCGTGAATTAGAAGAATTTGCAAAATTTGAAGGTGTATCGTGGGCATCCCATAGCCTGACGCTTGCATTTAAACTAGAATGGGTTCAAGCGATTCGAAGAACGGTCTGGAAGTACTTGCAAGAATTTAATAAATTGAACCAAATTGATTTAGAGGCTGAAAGTTTTTTTAATACGGAAAGACAAATTAATGACCGCATTGATAAATTTTTAAATGAACTATTCTTAAGTTATTCAGAGTACAAAGATAAGCTGATCGAGTCTCAGAAAACACTCGTTGATAATCTTTCTGTTCCAATTATTCCGATCACATCTAAGGTATGTGTGCTTCCGCTAATAGGAAATATTGATACATATCGATCAGATACGATTGAAGAGAAAGTTCTTTCGGAAATCAGCAGACTTCGTATTGGAACGTTAATTATAGATTTATCTGGTATTGCTCAAATGGAGACGGATGCGATTGAACGGATCATGAAAGTTATGGAAGGTGCGAACATGATGGGGTGTGAATCTGTAATTACTGGTCTACGTCCAGAAGTTGTACGCAAAATAACAAATATCGGATTATCTTTCGAAAGCAAAGCTCAGACAAAAGCTACACTTCAGCAAGCTTTAGAAGATTATTTAAGATAGAAAATTATTAGATGCATAGTTGTAAAGAGTGTACATTAGTGTACACCCTTTTTTGTATCATCTATTTTGATAGCGGGACTAGCTCTTTACGAAAATGAATGTCAGCAGCATCAGGAGTAGGTAATCCTTCCCAACGGAACAGTTCTTGGTATCCGTGACGTTCATAGAAGCCTGGTGCTTGAAAGGTGAAAGACGTAGTGAAGACGTGCGTGCAACCTCGTGTCAGAGCTTCATCTTCGAAATCTTGGAGTAGTTGTGAACCTAGTCCGTCTTTTCTAACATCTTCACGAACCCATGTCATTGCAATACCAGCAGCTACGCCCCAAGTCCAACCACTCATACCGGCTGCGAGTTCACCATGTTTATCTAAAATTTGCACTGTCAATTCTCGGGCAGCTGGAGTGCCAATCGTCGCTGCATGGTTCACTTTGTCTAATTCATCAGAAAGTCGCTGATCTAACTCGGCATTTCCTTCACCAATTAACACCTCGTAATGATCTTTCATTTGTATCCTCAACTCCTCGATTAGGTTTGATAAAAGAGAACGTTTATGTATGTAAACAGTATATCAAATGGATAAATCAAGTGGTTGATTAGATACGTTTTGTGAAAAAGGAGATTGGGTTAGACAGTCTAATCATACTGTTAGCCATATTTATGCTCATTTTAAGTAAAATGTACGATTAGCGGTAGTTATTTTCAAATTTTAGGTGGTGCAACTTCATTTATCGGTGGAAATTCATTAAACATAGGTGGTAAACATATCTTTACAGGTGGAAATCACTTATTTAGCGGCGAACGTGTAAGAAATATAAAAACACGTACCGTGAATAAAGATATCAAGTCTTAAAACAATAGCAAAACCCCCGATCACGATGGTCGGGGGTTCATATAAAAAGAGTAATTATCCTTTGAAATTACTTCTTTTTGCTTTTTTTCTTAGATTTCTTGTGCTTTTTATTGCAATCACATTTAGTTGGAGCACCAGGATCAATCACTTCTTTGATTACTTTCTCCTCATACACGTCACGGCGAACATATTTAATGTGTTCACGTTTTACACGAATGATCGGATGAACGAATGTGACTTCTTTCTCTGTGTATTTATCCTCAATGATATATACAGGATCACAACAGATTACTTTTTTCTTCTTTTTCTTACAATGCTTGTCTTTACCCAAGATAGCACCTCCTACATTTCATACTTTAGTAGATGCAGATAGAGGGTAAAATGATCTAGACAAGTCACTATTTTTATAAATTATAAGGTAAAGTCCTATTTTTAAACATCCCAAAAATCACTTAATTTCGCTGTGTCTTCTTTCTTTTTTACGATACTTAATACAATTCTCATTGTTGTGCCATCAGGTTTATAGGAAGGATCATCTAGCAGTTTCTGAACTTGGTAGGAAGGAAACTTACTGGCTTCTTGCAGCCATTGTAAATCTAAATTGTGTTTTTGAATCCACGTATTTAATTTTGTGTTCATCATTTTCTCTCCCATAGAATCTTTCTGTTTATAATATACCATTCCTTTAATTAAACTTCTACATATTTTGTACACAAGTTAAACAATTGATATTTAACTCTGTCTAGAGAGGTTTTAAACGTATTAAGTTGAATTTCTAATAAGGAATTTACCGAGTGTGGAGGACAAGTAACGATGAAGAATATTTATATTAAACTTCTAGAGAGACGTGATCTGCAAGCATTATTTGATATTGAAATAAGAAACAAGGCGTTTTTTCAGCAATATGCACCTGAGAGAGATTCGGATTTTTATTCTTTAGATGGTCAAGCAAGAAGATTGAAAGAGATAGAAGAGCGAAAAGAAAAAGGGTTAGGATACTCTTTTGGTATTTATCTTCATGACACACATGAATTAATCGGACAGATTGGTCTGTTCAAGATCGAAAGAGGACCGGCACAAAAAGGGATGGTTGGTTATTCTCTAGACAAAGACTATAACGGCAAAGGATATATGACCGAAGCTCTTCCCCTAATAATAGAGTTTGCGTTCAATGAGCTTAAACTTCATCGAATCGAAGCAGAAGTAATGCCTCATAATATCAGATCTATCAAATTATTAATAAAAGCTGGATTTCATAAAGAAGGAATTTCAAAGAAAAATGTGAAGATCAATGGCAGGTGGGAAGATCACCAGGTTCTTGCCATTCTTAATGAAGAGGATAAAGATATTTAATATGTAAGAAGAGCAGGCTGTAAACGTCGTTCGTTACAGCCTGCGTCATACTTCTTAATGAAATGGTTGAGAATCGTTACGTTTATTCATTTCAATTTCGCCGTTTTCGGCCATCATTAACTTATTTACATATGCGGCGTGCGCTAGTTCATATCTTACTCGTTTGCTTGCATCCACAAAATGAGCTTCTCTTACGATTCCTGAGACAGAATACCTGTGTCCTTTGTAATCGACGTTTAATTCGGTAATTTGATTAAATTTAAAACTTTCCACAGGCTTACCGTCTAGATCTGTTAAGAGGTACTCACTATATTTCTCGTTGCACGTTTTCGCCACTTCCTCCATAACTTTAAACGCCTCGTCGGGGTTTTGTCTGTAGTTAAGGATAAGACTTTCGTTCACTCGCCGCATCCCACGGTTTCCGTTTTGAAGCTCGTTGATGCTTCCATAAGAAACAGTGTATAGATAACCGTCGTATTGACGAATCTTCAGGTGACGCACACTTATTTCCTCAATTTTCCCCTGCTTGTTACCGTTGATAATTACATAATCACCGAGGTTGATCTGCCGTTCAAACAAGTAGGCTAGTCCCATAATATAATCACGAATGATATGTTGGAAGATCAATGCGAGCGCACCGGCTACAACAACTGAACCTGTAACAAGTCTTGTTAGATCGAAGAAATGACTTAATACGTAAATGAAGAAGAACACCAAACCGAGCACCTTGAGAACTTGATCTGTAAAATGCATCAACGTCTCTTCACGATTTTCATCTAGAAAACTTGTCTTATCAAAGAAAAGCTGAACAGATTTTCTAATAAAATACACGGTGACTACAATTAATAAAGCTACGATTAAAATTTTTACAGGTAATTTGTTAAATAATTCTAAGTTAAACATTCTTTCAACTCCCACTCTTACTATACCAATAGAATACGAAAAATAAGCAAATTTATTTTATAATATCCAATGGATTTTAAAAGGTTAGGGGAGAAAGGTCAAACAAGGAAATTATGAAATCAACAATGTGTGTATACAAAAAGACTTCAAGCGGGAAGTCTTTTTGCTGGTTAAATATTTATTTCTAAGCAGGAGTTAAAATAAATTGTTCGGTTTCTTGGATTGCGATTAATTGATAGATATGGCTTTTCAATTCTTGTCTGATTTCAATGGGAATAGTTAGTCTTCCTTTTACACCTATAATGGGAGTAAATTGTCTTTCGCGCATCTTATCAATGATGATTATTCCATCTTTAACATCAACGCCTACTTTTTCTCCAACCTGAAACTGAAATTCTTCTCGCCATACAACAGGGATGTGAAAATATCCTTTCTTGTTGTCATAAAATTTATTTAGTACAACTGACATCATGTCACCCCAATAATAAATTCCAAATTATGTATACTTATACTAACTTGTTTATTTTTATAAATATTACCATAATATCTCTGTAATCTTCAATATTTTTTGATTTAACAGAATATGTTTAGGGAGGGGTGTAGAGAGATAGCAGGGAGTATTTTAATATGCAAAAAGTGGATGATTATGATGTCCATCCACTTTCCTAGAATAGGGTAGAAATAATAAAAATCCTAAATATTTAAATATCTTTTAAAGAAGTTACAACATCACCTTGTATCGGTTCATAATCACCATGAAAAAGAATACGAATAGATTTTCCGTTGTAGTGGTAGGGTGAATTCATGACTTGAAAATGAATATGTGGCTCAGATGAATTTCCTGAATTTCCACAGTATCCTACTAACTGACTTTGTTTGATCATTTGGCCTTCCTTTACAACAATTGAATTTTGCTTGAAGTGAGCAATGAGGCTATACTCGTCGTTTGCATGTTGAATGATTATATAGTTACCTTCTGGATTAGAAACATTCGTTGATCCAAATTCGTTATCCACGATAGAATTTACAACTTTTACGACTCTTCCGTCACATGGAGCTACTACTTCTTTATTAAACGCGTAAAAATCTTCATTTAATGTTGGAGTGCCTCTATAGGATTGTCCATCCTTTACAATTACAAGATCATAAGCATATCGCTGCTCTTCGATCTCATAGTGATAATTGATGAAATGATTGGCACCTCCCCAAAATACAAACCATTCATCTTGTATTGGCATCATGTAAGTATTCTTCGAAAGCTGATTGTCTGTTTCAGGATAGGTTTCAAATGGGGCAAGTAAGAGGCTTTGAATAATATCTTCTGAATCGAAAGTTACACTGATTGCTTTTATTCCTTCGTTATCTAGCCATAAATAATGTCTTAAATGATCTGTAAGCCGTGTTTCCGATTCCAACGAATAATGCTGAACGCCAGAATTAAAGGAAGAAGATAACTCCATAAATTGTTCGATCGTAATCATATCTTTAAAATTACTCGCAGTGTGATTATAAATCGCTTGAAATTCTCCTTTTAAGAATTTAGCACCAAACGTTTCTCCTGTTATACACCGTTGTAAGTTGTTCACTAAACCATCCTCTCAGTAAATGAATACTTTTCTTAATAGTAGTACATTTATTTTACCACTGAATACCAATTAATGTTAATTTAGAGAAGGATCCACAAAAACTTTCAACACATAATAGGAGAGGTAAAATTTGAAGAATATTCATAAGGGAAGACATGTGGCAGCGGTTGAGGGAGACTTTGTTGTTTTTGTAATTGGTATGCGAGTGAATAAGCTGCTTTCATTTTCTAAGTGGATACCTGTTTTTAAAGCCATGGGTCCTATGATAAGAGAACTTTATCAAAACCCTGAGCTTGGTTTTTTACATACAGAATTTCATTTTAGTTGGAGAAGAGTAAAACTGATTCAATATTGGAAAAGCTTTGATCAACTCGAAGCATATGCACACGGTAGAACTCACTTGGTAGCTTGGAAAGCTTTCAACAAGAATATAGGTGACGATGGAAGTGTTGGTATCTTTCATGAAAGCTACAAAATTGAAAAAAGGAGTGCAGAAGCCATTTATAACAATATGCCAAGAATTGGACTTGGAAAAGCTTATTCGTTGGCCACCGTAACGAAAAACACTCAAAGGGCTAGAGAAAGAATGAACAGTTAATAGTGTAGATCTATCCATACAGGGTAGATCTTTTTTTATTTTTCTAATAAACACTTGAAACTGACGTTACGTTATTTTGTATACTTTTAATTAATGACTTATACGTAGAGGATGATGAGATGAAACGTGAGGATGTTGTGATCTATGGGTGTGTTATCATCGGAGCAGGTGTTGGTTTGATGATGGATCAAGCGTTGATAGGTGTGCTTATCGGTCTAGGAACTGGATACTTGCTGAGTTTATTTTCCAATAAATAGAAAATGTTAGTTGTAGATATGTATCTTGAAAGGAGGGAGATTCATTGCTTCATATTCATAAGGTAAGTGAAATGACTGGTGTTACTGTAAGAACACTTCGTCACTATGATCACATCGGCTTATTACAATCATCATCCAAAACAGAAGGTGGTCACCGTTTATATAACCATACTGACTTGAAGAAGCTACAGCAAATTCAATTCATGAAGAAAATCGGTTTTCGTTTGAACGAGATTAAGAATATGTTGAATTCTAGTGACTGGGATTGGTCAGATAGTTTAAAGAAGCAACTCTCTTATGTAAAAAAAGAACAAGAAAGTTTAAGTAAGATAGAGAGTACTCTAAGAGAATTGATTCACGGAATGGCGATGGAAGATGAGAGTAATGAAATCGCCATCCAAAAAGTCATGCAATTAGCTAATAATGATAAAGAACTACAAGAAAGATATAGAAAATCTATGTTTGAAGAAAGAGAATTAAAGCTTTGGAAGAAGGTCCCGAACATGACTAGCGACCAACCAGATACTTTAGAATGGATTGCTCTTATTGGACAGTTGAAGCGGTTTATTCATGAGGATCCAGGCTGTTCAAATGTTCAAAATATCATTAGAAGAATGGATGAAAAAAGAGCAGAAACATTTGGTGGTGAAACAGAGTTTCTAGATAAGCTGTGGGACGTGCGTATGTCTGAAAAACAGTCAGAACAATTAGGCTTATACCCCATTGATCAAGATGTACTGGAATATATGAACGCTGCTTATGAGATCTTTATAGGGAAAAAGGGTTAAGCTCATTCTGAATAGAGGGGGAATTTGGTGACTGTAGATCTACTTCTTTTAATTGGCGGATTGGCTGTATTAGATATGCTAAGTCCTGCGACAATAGGGGTTACGGTTTATCTCCTGTTAAACGAGAAAGAGAAACGAACATCCCGTATTTTCTTCTACTTATTAACCGTTGCTGGTTTTTATTTTATAGTGGGTGTTTCACTTATGTTAGGAATATCAACTTTGCTTGAAAGTGTATCTAACATTTTTCAAAATCAAACCATAAGCTGGATCATTTTTATCATTGGGGCCATTTTGTTTATTGCTAGTTTCTATGTTCCTACAAAGAAAAATGCGGATTTGCCTTCTCCAAAGTCTAAAAGTTTAATTTCAATCATAATCCTTGGATTGTCAACATCTCTTATTGAAGTAGGAACCGCTTTTCCTTACTTTACAGCGATCGGTATTTTATCTACTAGTGATCTTTCAAGCATGGAATGGGTTTCTATATTAGCTGCATACAATTTAATCATGGTATTGCCACCGGTCTTGTTGTATTTCATTTATCTTTTATTAGGTAGATGGATGGATAAACCTTTAATAAATCTACGTGAAAGAATGGTTAAGAATTCAGGTTCAGCTCTTTCATGGATCATGTGTATCGTTGGAATCATACTGATTTTTAATAGTTTGGATTATTTGTAAGTAAATACACTGGTTCTATTTATCAAAAAATCATCAGGAAAATAGAACTATAGATAGGAATATTAGCCCTTCGTATACTTAAGAAAAGGGGGAATCATCACATGTCTGATAACTGGAATTTTTATATCGATGAATTGGATGGGAATCTTGCTTCATTTGTTGTTGATTTGGATGTAGCTGAAGAAATTAATATAAAAAAATACAATTGGTTGTTTACAGTCAAACTTACTGTTAAGTCGCCTACTGAGTTAGGTTTCCCTGAAGAAATAGAAGATGAATTACTTGGTGAGCTTGAATACAGTCTAATGGAAAAATTGTATGATGAAGATATCATTCAAGTTGGTCGATTAACTACGAATGGAACACGAGAATTCTTCTATTATGCTAAAAAAGAAAACCTGGTCAAAATTATAGATAAACAGGCACTCGCTATTTTTGATAATAATAAATACGAAACGGAAATCTCGAGTATAGAAGAAGAGGAACTGTGGTCATTTTATTACGAATTCCTTTATCCAAATGAATATCATCTTCAACAGATGAGTAACCGTGATTTAGTGGAATTGCTTGAACAAGAAAATGATGATCTAGAAAAACTCAGAGAGATTCAGCATTGGATAGAGTTTCAAACATTAAAAGATTTAAAAGCATTTGAACAAGACATTATTAAAGAAGGATTTAAAACGGAGGATTTCGAACAGGAAAAGAATGAAGAAGGAACATTTTCCATCACAATCTCTCGAGAGGACGGTGTAGATTACGACTTGATCGATTGTGTTACAAATCTGATTATCGAAATATCTCAGAAATATAATGGCGAATATGACGGGTGGGAATCTCCTGTTGTTCTTAAAAAGTAAGATCTTAAGTTATCTTAATTAAGGAGCAATCTGATGACAGATTTAGTTAGCGGATACCAATGCACATGTTGTGGCAAATATCATGATGAACTTCCTTTGAATTATGGAATTGAAGCACCTGTATATTATGAAGAGGCTACAAGAAAAGAGAGAAAAAAGCATTTTGAACTTACTGATGATTTTTGTGTAATGGACGGTGAACATTTCTTCATAAGAGGTTGTATTGAAATTCCCATTATTGGATCGAATGAACCGTTTGTATGGGGTGTATGGGTATCACTTAGTAAAGAAAACTTCGAACTGACTTTAGAGCAATGGGATGACCTAAATAGTGAACAATTAAATCCGATGTTTGGGTGGTTATCTACACATCTTCCCATGTATCCTGAAACCGTAAATTTAAAAACGAATGTACATACCCGCTCACAAAATTTGCGACCTTTTATTGAGCTCGAGCCTACAGATCATCCATTATCTATTGAGCAAGCACAAGGGATTACGATGGATCGCGTTAAAGAAATCGCTCAATTTTTTTGCGAACTTGGAAAATAAGTCTATAGAGAAGTTTATGAAAGAGATCCGATAAATTTATTCATCTGGTCTCTTTTTTAATTGGCACTCGTCGTTTCATTACGTTCCTTTCCTTACAAAAGGGGATCATTCGTGGACTTACTACAAACTTCCATTATAATGATGCTAACAAGCTTCTTTTAGGAGGAACAACGATGAGCGCTGAAAAAATTCTAATTGTTGAAGATGAGAAAAAGATAGCAAGAATCATCCAACTGGAACTAGAACATGAAGGATACGAAACGGAGACAGCTACTACGGGTACGGATGGATTAGAAAAGTTTAAATCTGGAAAGTGGGATCTCATTCTGCTAGATGTGATGCTGCCTGAATTAAGCGGGCTAGAGGTGTTAAGACGAATCAGAGCGACAGGTAGTCATATTCCAATCATTTTATTAACGGCCAGAGATGCTTTGCCAGATAAAGTGAGCGGGCTTGATCTTGGGGCAAACGATTATGTGACTAAACCGTTTGAAATTGAAGAACTGTTAGCTAGAATTCGGGCATTTCTTCGCATGAATCAACACTTCACAGAAGATCAAGATAGCGAAATTTATGAACTAGGTGATCTGACAGTTAATTTAAAAACGAGGGATGTTAAGCGTGACTCTACTCTAATTGAATTAACACCGAGGGAATTTGATCTTCTTGTTTACTTGATACGAAATAAAAACCAGGTATTGAACCGTGATCAAATATTATCAAAGGTATGGGGTTACGATTATTATGGCGATACCAATGTTGTAGATGTCTACATACGTTATCTGCGTAAAAAGATAGATTTCACTTTTTCGCACCCCTATATTCATACGATTCGTGGAGTAGGCTACACGATGAAGGAGTAACCCATGAACATAAAAAATCGGATAACTTTGTTTTCAACGGTATGGCTTCTAATCATTTTACTTGTCACGAATAGTGGCATTTATCTTCTGTTTCAAAAGAATCTACATGATAATGCTCTTGAAGGTACAGAGACAAGGATGGAAAGTTTGACCGAAGCTGTAAAAACATCTACTGAGACAAAAATGAATATGACACAACTTTTGCGCGCCTACCTTCCTGGAGATTCAATGATTCGAATTATCACTGTTGATAACCGTGTAGCTGCTACCTCGTCGAGAATTACAGAGGATGATATGCTCCATGAAATCAAACCGATCTTTAGAACCAATCAATACAGTGAGATTAAGAAGCTAGACGGAATGGTTTACACTGTTTCTCAACACCCGGTCATTTGGACGGATGGGGAGGTTGTGTCTTTACAGTTGATTGAAAAAGAATCTTCTATTCCAAACACGTTGCAGATTTTAAGAATCGTCTTAATTATAGCAACCTTACTCATTTTAATTCCTTCATACATGGGAGGGCGATTCTTGAGCCGGTTGATCTTAGTACCCATCAGCAACTTAACGAAAACAATGGAAGAAAACCAGAGACGTGGGACGTATAAGCGGATTACGATTAATAAGAAATCGAATGATGAACTGAATAAGATGGCAAGAACGTTTAACCATATGATGGACTTGCTTGAAAACAACTACAAAAAGCAAGAACAGTTCGTATCTGATGCTTCTCATGAACTGAGAACACCGCTTACTGTTATTGAAAGCTATGCAAAAATGCTTAAACGGTGGGGAGGTAATCGACCAGAAATTTTAGAAGAAGCTGTAGAAGCGATCCACTCAGAATCACTCCGTATGAAAGAACTGACTCAACAAATGCTTATATTGGCAAGGGATGAATCGCAAGTAGATCTTCAACTTGAACAATCCGATTTGGTTGAAATGGCTAAAAATGCCGCTAAGAATATGAACAAGGCATACGACCGTGACATTCAAGTTCATTCCAACTTAGACAAAATTCATGTTGAGTGTGATTTATTAAAAATAAAGCAAGTTCTAATCATCATTTTAGATAACGCCATTAAGTATAGTTCGGCAGCTATTAATGTGGATTTAACTAAACAAGGAAACTTTGTCAGATTTTCCGTAACAGACTATGGAATCGGAATTCCAAAGGAAAATCTAGATAAAGTCTATGATCGATTCTTTCGTGTAGACCAAGCTAGGAGCCGTGATACGGGAGGAGCAGGTTTAGGACTGTCCATCGCAAAACAAATCGTTTCTGCTCACCAAGGGAAGCTTCATCTGGTGAGTGAAGAAGGAAAGGGAACAACGGTTACAATGGAGATTCCTGTGAAACAGAGTTAATTCTCATCATTTTCTCATCTGATTCTTATGGAGCTTTCATTCTAATATGAGAAAATCCATGTAAAGGGGGAATACGTATGAACAAAAAAACAGCTGTGATTTCTGGAATAATAGTCGTTATTCTCCTTCTTGTCTTCGGATCAAGAGAGTGGGTGAACGGAAACCAAGGCCGTACATTAGAAAAAGAGAAAATGAACAGAATCGTAAGCGCAAAATATCCAGGAGAGATTCTATCTACAGAATTAACGAATAGAGAAGATAAACAACAATACAAAACAGTGTTGAAAAGTGAACAAGGTGTTTATGTAATATGGTCTGATGCGGTTTCTGGAGAAATTCTCGACATGAATCGAACAGAAAATGAACAAGTTCAAGAGGAAGGTATTACAAAAGATGAAGCAGAAAAAATAGCTGCCAAACACGGAAAAGTAAAATCTGCCGAATTTAATGAAGAGAAAAAAGTCTATCTTGTTCATGTCAGTAGCGAAGGTAAAACATATCGTTTAGAAATTAACAGTGCCACTGGGGACATCAATAGTAAAAACGAGGTTGAATCTGTAGATGAACCTGCTCAGCCAAACACAAAAATTACACAAGATGAAGCCAAACAAATCGCACTAAATGAAGTAAAAGGTACCGTTACGGATATTGAGTTAGATGATGAAGACGGTGTGATCGTTTATGAAGTTGAGATTGAAACGAAAACGAAAGAAGCACAAGTGATCATAAATGCGTTTTCTGGCGAAGTAAACTCCGTAACGATGGAGACAAAAGATAGTGACTAAGAATGCTCTAATTTAGAGCGTTCTTATTTTTTTGAGAAAAATCACCAAAGCTTCTCATCGTTTTCTAATCTTCTCTTCCCTTTGTTCTCATTTTACCTGTCTATTATAAGAATATAGTTAAAAACAAGGAGGAAACAACAAATGAAAAAACTAACAAAAATTATTGCAGGTACAGTATTAGTCGGTGGTATTGGAGTAGGAACATATACTTATGTAGAAAACATACCTAGCGCGTTTGCAGCTAAGAATGTAATTTCAGAAAAACAAGCAAAAGACATTGCATTGGAAAAAACAAAAGGCGGAACTGTTACTGAAATGGAACTAGATCGCGATGGTCTAAAGGACAAATATGAAATTGAGGTTCTTAACGGAGATAAAGAATATGATCTTGATATCGTTGCAGAAACTGGTAAGGTTTCCAAAGTGGAAGAAGGTATGAAAGATCAAGATGATAATAACACCGACGATGACAATGATAATGGTGTTGACGAAAAAGAAAGTTCAGAGCGCGATGATCAGATAGATCCTTCAAAGATTAAGATCACGGCTGAACAAGCTCAGTCTATCGCACTAAAAAAGGTTTCAGGAACAGTAAAAGAGATGAGTCTAGATGATGATTATGTGTATGAATTCGAAATTCAAAAAAACGGAAAAGATATTGATGTTAACGTAGATGCAGTGACAGGTGAGGTGATCGTTGATCAGAATGATAACGACTAATCAGTCTTAAACAATAAGAAATGAGGTCTCCAAACGATGGAGCCTCGTTTCTTTTTAATTAAGGATTTATTTTATATTCCTTTTCACTACCGTCCTCAAATTGAACTTCCAAATCAAATGCTGTAAAGTCTTCATCTAAGTTAAATTTATCAATAATCTGTTTCGTAACTTCACCATCTTTTGACTCCGCTTGATTGGAATTGTTTTCTTTCGGAGCATCTTTTGGAGGTTTTTTTACTTCTTCAATCTGAAAGTGCAAGTACGTAAGTCAATGCAGAAGAGCAAATCATTAGCTGATTTTTGTATAAGGTAGACTTCTCCTTAAATGTATTTTCTAGTGTAATACTCCATTAAAATTGATTTGAACCTTCACTTAGAAAGAGTATATAAACCCTTTAAATATCTAACTTTGTTAAGTTTTAAATGATATTAAATAAGGTAAAAATCTAAAAAATAATATATAATCTTGTAAGTATAGAGTCGTTCATCATAGTGCAAGTAACTTTTTGAAGAGTATCTTGCGGCTAAAATGGTCATTCTATGGATATTACATATTATTTTTATGAGATTTGAAAGGAGATTCATGGATGGATTCAATTTGGTTAGAGTACGGGTGGGCATTATTAATTCTAATTGGTCTTGAAGGTTTGTTATCCGCTGACAATGCACTAGTACTAGCGGTTATCGCAAAACATTTACCTGAGGATCAGAAAAAACGAGCGATCAGCTATGGAATAATAATGGCATTCGTTTTCCGCTTCGGTGCACTTTTTGCCATTTCATTTATTGCGAATGTTTGGCAGATTCAGGCGATCGGAGCAGCGTATCTGTTATACCTTGGATTGAAACATGTGATTCAAGCAAAATTCGGTAAAGAAAATGAGAAGATTCAAGAAGAAGTTGAAGAAGAAGCAAAAGGAAAAGGATTTTGGCCGACAGTTGGTAAGATTGCTATCGCAGACTTAGCGTTTGCAATCGATTCGATTCTAGCTGCAGTTGCTCTTGCTCTAGGTCTTCCAGATTCACCACTTGGTGACTTTGGAGGCATGGACGGTGGGCAATTCATCGTTGTTGTTCTTGGAGGGGTTGCGGGTCTGATCTTGATCAAGTTTGCAGCAACTTGGTTTGTTCAGTTGTTAGATCAACGACCTGCATTAGAAACAACTGCTTATGCAATCGTTGCTTGGGTAGGTGTGAAGCTCGCGGTCATTACACTTGCTCATAATGATATTGGAGTGTTAGATCACGATTTTCCACATAGTACGGTTTGGACAATCATTTTCTATGGTGTGTTAGTTGGTATTGCGGTAATCGGATGGTTTGCACCGGCTAAATCGAAGAAAAATGAAACATCTTTATAAAATAAACAAAATGGAGTCAGCAGAAAATGATCTGCTGACTTTTTTGTTGCTTTTTTACTTTAATTACATAGAAGGTTTATTCCGATTTTTTAAATTGGTATACAAATGATATATAGTAAGTATGAAACAAATAATTAATCCAAATCCAAGTCCGAGAAATCCCTGCATCCTTACCCATCCAATTGTAAAAGACATGAAAATCCAAAGGTACCAAAAGCCCCCCAATAGAATGAAAATAGGTCCAGCGAATACCTGTAATCTTTTGTGTAATTTGAAAGCTAAAAAAGATGCACTAATCATTAGGAAAGTGAAAATGGGTTGAACATGTAGTTCAAATCGAGATTGCGCATCTTCCGGTGTCTCATACGGTTGATTTAATTCTATAAACGTAAAAGCAATGGTTATTAGTGATAGGATTGCATAGCTCCATATAGCTCCTCTATTTATTGAATGCATATAAAAACTCCTCTCAAATATACGTTTAATTTCTTAATCTTAATTCCATTATATGTTAAATTTATCAATGAAAGTTAAAGAAAGTCACACTTAATAATTTCTTTTATTCACATTGATTCTTAAGAGTCAAGAAGGATTAACGTGATTGAATATGGAAATATGGCTCTTACTCAAAATTAATTACTGTCTGCCAACTGTGAAAAATATGGTCATAAGGACGTGGAACTTGTGGAAGCAACTGAAATTTTAAAAATGAATAAACAAAGGTGGGAGGTATCAGCCGAACGCTTTTTTGGTAGAACGGCACTTCCTGAATACGGACCTTTTGCTTTTAATGAAGAGCAACTAAAGTTATTTGGTTCAATAAGAGGTAATAAGGTTTTGGATATCGGGTGTGGCAGTGGTCATTCATTGCAGTATATGGGTAGAGAAGGTGCTAAAGAATTATGGGGATTAGATCTCTGCACGAAGCAGATTGAGACTGCGAGAAACGTTTTACAAGATCAACAAGTAGAGGTTACATTAGTTGAATCACCTATGGAGGAGAACCCAGGATTACCAAGCAGTTATTTTGATATTGTTTATTCAATTTATGCTTTGGGTTGGACAACAAATTTAAATCTTACGTTCTCAAATATATATAGTTATCTCAAACCAGGCGGCGTTTTTATTTTCAGCTGGGAGCATCCTCTTCATGATCGGTTGAAATACGAACAAGAACAGTCTAGGTTCATTTTTAACAAGTCTTATGTGAATGAAGGTCCGGAATATAACGAAGGTTGGCAGAATTTAGCCGTCATTCATCATAGAAAATTAAGCACTTACATAAACGCTTTAATCGAAGAAGGTTTTGTGATAGAAAAAGTAATAGATGATGTTTGCCTACCGGATGAACAATCGGAGAATCCCGCGAGATGGTATTCCACTCAAAAAGCAAACTTTGTTCCAGCCACATTTATTATAAAAGCATCAAAAAAGTAAAAAACGATTCAAAGGAGTTCAATAATGAGTAGTTGGAAACCTCAAGAATTTACTAGAGATGACAGATTATATGTTGCAAATGTTTGGAACCCTGATTGGGAAATTTAAATTAAAAAGTAAATGTTCAATGAAGAATTAAAACGAATTTACATCTTGGAAAGGAGAACGCATATGACTAGTTTTGTAGATATCCCCAACGGTGTTTTTCCATCGGTTTGTTCTTTAGACTGTCCGGATCAATGTGGATTACTTATCAAAAAAGAAAACGGAAAAATTGTAAAAGTGGAAGGTGATCCGGATCATCCGGTCACGAAGGGCTTTATTTGTAATAAAGTTCGAAACATGACTGAACGCCTATATGATGAAAAGCGTTTAAAATATCCGATGAAGCGTGTTGGTGCGAAAGGTGAAGGGCATTTTGAACAAATAAGCTGGGATGAAGCAATTAAGACCATCACTGCGAATTGGAAGGATTTGCTTCAAAACGACGGCGCAGAGAGCATTCTACCTTATAGCTTTTATGGAAATATGGGGAATCTTGCTGCTGAAGGAATGGATCGCCGTTTTTTTCATAGACTAGGAGCTTCCAAGCTGGATCGAAGCATCTGTAACTCTGCAGGTGCAGCGGGCTACAAATATACGATGGGTGCGAGTTTCGGAATCGATCCTGAAGATACGATTCACTCCAAACTGTTCATTTTCTGGGGGATCAATGCAGTTAGTACGAATATGCATCAAGTATCACTTGCACAACAAGCACGTAAACAAAATGGAGCGAAGATCGTCGTTATTGACGTTCATAAAAATCAGACTGCTAAATTTGCAGACTGGTTCATTCCTATCTTACCAGGAACAGATACGGCTCTAGCTTTAGGATTGATGCATATTTTATTTGCTGAAAACATGGTGGATCATTCATTTTTGGAACAGTACACCGTTGGATTTGAACAGCTCCGTGAACATGTTGAACAATATGACCCTATTACGGTTTCAAGCATTACTGGTATTCCGGTAGAGGATATACTGAAGCTTGCTCGGATGTATGGCCAAACGTCTCCTGCGTTTCTCCGGATTGGGAACGGTCCACAGCATCACGATAATGGTGGTATGTTTGTGAGAACGGTTTCTTGTTTGCCAGCATTAACCGGACAATGGGCTGTAAAAGGTGGAGGAGCGATCAAAGGGAATTCCGCTTATCTTGCGTTTAATACTGCTAACCTACAACGGCCTGATCTGCAGCAAAATAAGAATACACGTGTGATAAACATGAATCTACTTGGAGAAGCGTTGCTTACTTTAGATCCTCCCATCAAATCTCTTTTTGTATATGGGACGAATCCAGCTGTTGTAGCACCTGCAGGGAATAAGGTTCGTAAAGGCTTGGAGCGAGAAGACCTCTTTACAGTCGTACATGATTTGTTTTTAACAGAGACGGCATTGTATGCAGACATTGTATTACCAGCTACGTCTTCTTTTGAGAACACAGATTTTTATACGTCGTACTGGCATCATTACATTCAGATTCAACAGCCCGTGATTGAATCTTTCGGAGAATCGAAGTCTAATGTAGAGGTGTTTCGATTACTTGCTAAAGGTATGAATTTTTCAGAGACGGCATTTGATGATACAGAAGCAGAATTAATTGATCAGGCACTAGAAACTCCAACAAATCCATATATTCATGAGATTAATTTTGACGTATTGAGTAAAAAACAATATGTAAAGGCTGAGGTGGAATTTCCAACTAAGCTCCCAACACCGAGCGGAAAAATAGAATTGTATTCTGAGAAGATGAAGCAGGATGGCTATCCAGCACTGCCTATATACATCCCTTTGATTAATGATTCTGACCATCCTCTTAGATTTATCGCAGGACCGAACCATAACTTTCTAAACTCAACGTTTGCGAATCAAAACAAACATGTTGAACTTGAAAAAGAACCGGTAATTGTTTTGAATCAGTTTGACGCTGATCTAGCCGGAGTGGAAGATGGTGAAAAGGTACGGGTGTGGAATGAGCAAGGAGAATGTGTACTAAAAGCGAGCGTTGGTGAGAATGTTCTACGTGGGGTAGCCGTCACTCAAGGTCTTTGGGGAGCAGATGATGATACGAAACATCTAGTCAATTCTCTTACCCCAGATCGCATAGCCGACATGGGTGGGGGCGCAACCTTCTTTTCTGGAAGAGTTAGCGTTAATAAACTCTGATAATAAGACTGTCTAAAATTAAGAAAGCTCTTCTTCACTAATGAAGAAGAGCTTTCGACTTTATTAAAGAGTGAATTTAATCATCACAATCTTCAATCTCTGTTTCTGATGAAATACCGGATGTAAAGGTAGTACTGAAGGAATCACCTGCTTGATTGGTAGCAAGAATATTCCACGTTGCTGTGCTGCCAGAGCGAGTAAAACCAATGAACACGTCAAAGAGACCTTGAATGGTAGACGAACCTGTAGCAATAGCTGTTCCTTCCAATGTAGCACCTCTTTCACCGATACAAGAGAAACGAATTCTTCTGCCCTGAGCTAAATTGAAGGTAAACGTTGCGCCTGAGAATGAGATACTAAAGTTGTCAACCGTCGGATTACATCTCTCACCTCTGCCATAACATTGGTTCGCTGTTACATTTATGTTACCGGACACTGTAGAAGGAACGCCTTGATTCACTACATTTGCAGTGGCCGGAGCGCTAGATCCTCGTACACCAAGTCTAAATTTACATGGACAAGTTGTTGCCCGGCAGCTGAAGTCAATGTCAATTGATGATGAAACGGTTTGGCCACCAACAATTGCTGTTCCGCTGACTACAGTTGATGTTAAAGCAGTACCAGCTGGAACGGTAATGTTGGTCGTGAAATTGCCGGTAGCGTCTGTAGTTGCCGCTGGAATTGTGGCAACAGCTTCAGGGAATTGCGTAAAGGTAACAGTTACACCAGACTGAGGCTGACCGCCGCATACTATTCTACCAGATAGTACACCAGAACAATCAATCTCAGATGCAGCTGATAAAGTTAGAGAACAAGTATTCGCACATTGGCCGCTAACTAATAATGTTGTACTTAATGTTTGAGTGCCTATAGTTGCTGAAGCTGTAATATTTGCATCTTGGGTAGGAGTATTAGGTGCGATATTTAAGCCGGCTGCCACATCACCTTGTGAATCAGTAACGTCAGATGTTGGGTTGAGAGTAAAGTTTGGATTATCACTATTAAAGTCAACCGTTACACCTTCGACAGGTACACCACCACATGTAACTACTGCAAAGACGTTTCCAGTACAATCAATGCTTTCACCAGATGAAGTTAATTCGATCGAACATTGTGAAGAAGGACACATGACCATGCAATTATTGACAGCTGAAACGGTCTCACCATTTATAACAGTTGTACCAATAATATTGGCGGGAATTTCAGGTGTACCTTCTGGAATATTAACTTCTACAAGGATTCTTCCAGATGAGTCTGTAATTGCTGGATTTGGGGTATATGTTAAGCCAGCAGCGACATCATCGGTAAAAGTAACTGGAGCTCCGGCTACAGGGATGCCATTGCATGTTACCGTTCCATTAATAAAACCATTACAAACAATAACTGCTTCAGATTGAAGAGTTAAGTTCCCGCCTGCACTTGGTCTAAGATCAATACCTGCTATACAATCACAATCTATTATTATGGGTCTTCCTAACGGATCAATTCCTCTAACGCAATGATCAATAACTTCTATAAAAGTTAAATTTAAAAGACCTCCTCGATCTGTAACAACAATTATGTTTCGTCCACTAGGAATCTCTTTTAAACACGCACAAATGCAATGTCCTTTGTTTGTCATCAGAATATTCCTTTCGAATTTATTAGCATTTTAGTATATGAAGGGGAATTTTTCATGTATAGGTGAATATCTCAAAATGCTGCCAAGTGAAAAACTCTTTCTAGGTTGGGAAAAACAACAAGTGACACCTATCTTTACAAGGCCTTTTTAACTACAATTTTCCCAAGTTCATAATCAAAAATTATAGGTATAATTAACCATATAAGGGTGATTTGTATAGTCCTTTTTTATTAATTTATTTGTATTTACAGAGAAAGGGTTGAAGAGTTTGAAGCATTTGTTATTACCGGATAAGCTATTATCACAATGGCATCCTACAAAAAATCAGGGTATTGAACCGTGCCAGATTAGTTTTGGCAGTTATGAATACATATGGTGGGTCTGTTCAAAAGGGCATGAATGGGGAGCGACTATTCGGGAGCGCTATAAGAAGAACCTGGAATGTTCGGATTGTGTAAGAGAAGAAAGAGCGTTAAAACGATCGTATCAATTTGAAGAGGTAAAAAGTGAAACGTTAGCGGAGGCAGATCCTGAACTATGTCTGCAATGGCATCCCTCGCGTAACAAAAATCTTGCCCCTGCTGATGTAAACAGTAAGGAGGATTGGCCACAAAGATGGTGGATGTGTCAAAGGGGACATGAGTGGGAAGAAACCGTGAAAGATCGCGTACATAACCTTAAAAGTGTATGTGTATATTGCTCGGACAAAAAAGCATACGAAAAGAACAGTTTGGCTGCAGTTTATCCCGAACTAGTAAATGAATGGTCTACCGTTAATAATGATAAAAGTCCACATGATGTGGTTTACAACTCTAATGAAGAAGTGGCATGGGTGTGTGAAAAAGGACATGTATGGCGGGAAAGAATTCGAAAAAGGATTAAGAACAAGTCTCGTTGTCCCGAGTGTATAAAATTTGAGCAATCCCTATTCAGTATGTATCCAGAAATTGCAGCAGAATGGCATCCCGATCGCAATGGTACATTGTTCGGGATTCATAAAACACCTAAAGATGTTTCCGTTACTTCATACAATAATGTTTGGTGGCTGTGTAGAAATTGCGGAGAAGAATACACCGCTAGGGTGAAGGATCGTGTGAAGGGAGTAGGCTGCATTTCTTGTTCTTCTTAAAAATATCTAATATTAGTGATACTAACTATAGAAAACAGTTAACCAACAGTGTGATTTACTAGAATGGAATCTTCATATAAACTGATAAGTAATGAGACTCTGTAAATTTTATCAGTGATAAGGAGATACAATATGGAAATCTTTTCGCAATACCTAGCTGGCATTGATAACCCCGATCACAGACATCGAATGGAGGAAGTTTTGGAATGGATCGCACAAAAATATCCTAATCTAGAACCGCAATTCAAGTGGAACACACCGATGTATACTGATCACGGTACATTTATCATCGGTATTTCAATAGCTAAGCAACACATGAGCATTGCTCCTGAAGAAATTGCAATGGTACGGTTTGCTGAAAGTATTGAAGAGGCTGGTTATAGCTCAACAAAAGGCTTGTTCCGTATTCGTTGGAAAGATGAAGTGAATTATGAACTGCTTGAGAATATAATTGAATTTAATATACAGGATAAAGCAGAATACACGAAATTTTGGCGTGAGTAACGATCGTAAGCATGATGTAGAAAAAACATTCTGAATTACATCTTTAACCTTCGTAAACCTGAACGGAACATCCAAAAGAAGGATATATGTTTCTTTTGGATGTCGTTTGTCATAGAAGGATATTTGAAATGAATAGTCACGGTGGGAAGCTCCAACAGGAATAAGTATTTCTGAGCAACCAAACGCAAATATTCATAGTCTTCTTGAAGCATCGATTAAAGGTGAAATTAAGTTAGAAGATTATATTTCACAGATTAATAACCTCGCTAATGCAAAGTATCAAGAAGCTAAGAAAGCCATTGAATAAGGAAGAATACTTTTATTCTTGCTTTGATGCATTTCATGTAGCAGGGAAATGCATCTGTTTTGTTGAAAATATAGCTGAGCAAAAAGTAATCAAATGGTGATCAACGGAAAGGTGGTTTATTTTATGGAAACAAGTAATAATGTAATCATCACGGTGGAAACAACCGTAAACAAACCGATTGAAGAAGTTTGGAAATGTTGGACGGAACCACAGCATATTACAGGGTGGAGCTTTGCTTCTGACGAGTGGCACGCACCGAAAGCGGAAAATGATTTGAGAGATGGCGGAAGGTTTCTTACAAGGATGGAAGCGAAAGATGGCAGCTTTGGATTTGATTTTAGCGGGACATATGATGAAGTCAAAACAAATGAATACATCGCTTATACGTTAGATGATGGAAGAAAAGTAACGATTACTTTCGTCAGCTTAGAAAATGAAACGAGAATTGTAGAAACGTTTGAAGCAGAAGCGTCGAATCCAGTTGAAATGCAAGAAGCGGGATGGCAAGCGTTCATGGATAATTTTAAAAAGTACTGTGAATCTCAAAACTAATACTGTTTTAAAAGAGAGTGCATTTCTTTAAATAGAAATGCACTTTTTTGTTTGCCTATATTTTCAGCTACGAAACTTAAGAAAGTCTTAAGATTTTTGCTAACTAAAAGTAAAGGATTGCTGTGTAGAATAAAGATAATTTCAAATATATGCCATGCTATAATGCAGAAGGGAGTGTGAGAATATGAATGATTTTAACGTGCTTGTTGTAGATGATGAAAAAGAAATTCGCGATGCGATAGAGATCTATTTAAAGAATGAAGGAATAACCGTTGTTCAGGCTAGAGATGGCATTGAAGCGATAGAGAAATTAGATGAACAGCCAATACATCTTATTGTCATGGATATTATGATGCCAAAGTTAGATGGCATCTCGACCACATTTAAAATTCGAGAACAAAAAAACATACCGATTATTATCTTAAGCGCGAAGAGTGAAGATACCGATAAAGTTCTAGGATTGCAGATCGGTGCGGATGATTATGTGACGAAGCCATTCAATCCTTTGGAGTTGATTGCACGGGTTAAATCTCAGCTAAGGCGTTACGTGACTCTGGGTACATATGAGGGAAAGACAAATCTAATCGATCTGAACGGTCTGACACTTGATAAGGAAGCAAAGGAAGTCGCGATAAACGGGGACTCTGTAAAATTAACACCTATCGAATACAAGATCGTGGAGTTGCTCATGTCTTACCCTGGAAGAGTTTTTTCCATTAATGATATATATGAGCGAGTTTGGAAAGAACCCAGTTACAATGCTGAAAACACAGTGGCTGTTCATATCCGAAAGATTAGAGAGAAGATTGAGATTGATCCGAAAAATCCTAGATATTTAAAGGTGGTATGGGGAATTGGATACAAAATGGAAAAATAGAAGCAAGTGGATTGTTTGGGTCATGTTGTTGACTTTTGGGTTAAGTGGAATTGTTTCGATCTTAGAAAATGGTCATTGGTATTTTAAAAATGATTATTTTCAAACAGAAGAATTCAACTCACAATTTGAGGAATTTATCAATTATATAAGTATTTCTGAAATCAATTATTTTTCTGAAGATGAGCTTAAGGACAATATAAAAGTTTCAAAAGAAGAGATTGAAGAACATCGTACGCGCTATGGAAGTCTATCAGAGCAAATAGCCGATATCAAAAACCAGTATGAATACCAGATTGATGAAGCAAAGGCTGCTAAGAACGACGATGTGGTTAAGCTTTATGAAGAACAAAGAGATGCAAAAGTTAAAGATATCATGGATAATTTCAAAAGCGATGAGCATATCAAAGCTAAGATCGTGAAGGAAAAAGAAAAAGAAGTAGAGGCACTTGTTAAAGAAAGACAAAGTTATATTTCAGATTATGATCCTAACCTTTTGGGTTTCAACTACTATTTGGTGGATATGAACTCAAAAGAGGTATATACAAATCTTTCTTCAGCAGAAAGCCCTGAAGATCTTAAGAATAAAACAAATTTGTTCTCTAGAGAGTATTCATCGTCATCTGAAAACGGCAACTTACGTATTAGTGGACCAAATCCTTTCATAGAATATCATTACGAATATTTTCCTCAAAAGTCAAAAACACTTCAGGGCAAAATTACTCTACCTGAACAAGGAAGTTGGCTACAAAAACAAGTAGATGATTTTGAAAAAAGACAAACGGTGTTTTACATTATTTCGATTTGCAGTATTGTGATTCTAATCCTTGTCTTTTTATGGGGCAGAAGACTTCATCCACTACAGATGATCTCTTCTTCAGACAAAGTAAAGATCTATCGTAGAATACCTATTGATATTCGATTGGGATTCTTATTGATCAGTTTGTTTTTTGCAATCATGGCAATTGTTATGAACGCACAAAACTACGATAACTTGGTATTTTCATTCACGTATAGTGACGGTCTATTCGAATTTCTGATCACAACGCTTATGGTGAGTATCACTCTTATCCAAACCACTTGGATCTACCGGGATGTTAGAAACAAACAGTTATATCGAGATGCGTTTATCTCTAAGTCAGCCCAATGGTTTTACCGGTTAGTTTCTGATGCATTCTACAATAGAAGTGTTGCTATACAAATCATGCTGCTCCTTATCGTTATTTTCTTATCAGGTTTCGGGGCTGCAGTCGTATTCTTTCATCCCATGGCTTTCGTCGTTTATTTCATTCTGTTTTTATTCTTTACTGTACCGGTATTCCTCTACCTTTTTAAAAGAATAGGGTACTTTAATAGAATTATCCAGCACACGAACGAACTTGCGGCGGGACAAATGGAACAAGATCTTCCTCACAAAGGAAAATCGGCACTAGCCATGTTAGCTGGAAATCTGAACGTATTAAAACATGGTGTGAAAACGTCTAAGCGTGCTGAAGCAAAAAGTGAGAGGCTTAAAACGGAGTTGATCACCAATGTCAGTCATGATTTACGAACTCCTTTGACATCGATCATTACGTATACGGAGCTCTTAAAGTCACAAGAAGTAACAAAAGAGGATCAGAATGCTTATTTAGAAATTATAGATCGCAAGTCGAAGCGTCTAAAGGTTCTGATTGATGATCTGTTCGAAGTATCTAAGATGGCAAGCGGGAATCTGGAGCTGATTAAACATAAAGTCGATATCGTCCAGTTGCTTCAACAAGCCATGGCTGAATACAACGAAACTATCAAAGAATCTTCACTTACTTTCAGGCTAGCAACGCCTAATGCTCCAATCCTTGCTAATGTGGACGGACAAAAGATGTGGCGCGTCTTTGATAACTTAATCGGCAATGCATTAAAGTATTCTATGGAGAATACTAGAGTATATGTGTCGGTTACAGAAGAAAATCGAAAGGTCATCGTTTCTTTTAAAAATGTCTCGAAGTATGAACTAGGTGGAAACTTTGAAGAACTATTTGAACGGTTTAAACGCGGAGACACATCACGTCATACTGATGGTTCTGGCCTTGGTCTCGCCATTGCGAAATCTATCGTAGATCTTCATGAAGGCACTATGGACATCGACGTTGACGGAGATCTGTTTAAAGCGACGATTGAACTGGAAGCAGTAACATGATGAAGATGAACAAGAAATTCTTACTTGGTGTGACGATTGTATTGTTTAGTATTTTCGGATTCGCCGATAACGCAGGTAGTCCTAAAGTGAAAGAATCAGTTAAAGTTACTGAGATTCTTCAAACAAGTGAATAGGTTGTGTAAAGCACTTCTTCTATGGTGAGGAGTGCTTTTTATTTTGTTTGTTCGCTCATAATAGTGTGGGGGTATTTTAGAGGTATGTTGTTGTCAGAATATGTCGACTCGCCGATATATGTTAAAAACTCGCGGGATTATTGCTAAAACTCGCCGGAATATATCCGAAATTTCTAGAATTATTTCTAAAACTTCTAGAATTAAACGCATTAATACCCTGTATGGTATAACTTAAAGTTCAATTTGCACCGCTTTCTAGTTCTAGTCACGTAATTTCAGGAATGCAACTAGGAGTTGCGGCTCTCTGCAACTAAAGTTATCTTTACTTTTTGCCCTTTCATTCACAATAATGAGCTTATACATAAAAAAAGGTGGCTACAATAGATGGTTTTTGGTGAGAAATTAAAAAGCGTTAGAAAGACGAGAGGTTGGTCTCAGGAAGAATTGGCTGAAAAACTTTTTGTTAGCAGACAATCTGTTTCAAAGTGGGAGAACGGACAAAATTATCCGAGCATCGAAGTAATCATTAAGCTAAGTGATCTGTTTGAAGTGACGATTGACGAGTTACTCAGAACAGATGAAGAGTTAAAAGATAAAGTAATAAAAGATAGTAAACAACTCGCTCATCCTAAGTTAAAGTTTTTGTTTGATGTTGTGTTCTTACTCGGAGTGACTTTGCTGATCATTAAACTAGGATTACTAGGGCTTAATAAATTTGTAAATACCGATCTTTCATTGCCTGGAGGAAAATTTCTATGGAACTTTGGGCCTTTACTATTCATGGTTGGTGGGGGAATTGGAGCGGGAATCGTTAAAGAAAGATATAAGGTGGAATAAACATTAGAAAGTAGGATTAGGAAAAATGAATCCACATACCCAACCTAAAACGGAAAAAAAGAGAGCAGTCTCCTTGGATGTAGCAAGAGGAATTATGCTTTTATTAATCGTGTTGGCTCATGCACCTTTATTTTTATATGAATCGAATCCAGGAGTCATGAGTCGTCCAGAAAGTCTTAGTACTCTTGAGAGAATTTTTAATTCAATGGGTGAGCTTTTTATTGATAATCGTGCACGGCCACTATTTGCCGTGTTATTTGGTTACGGGATGGCCATGATGTTCGAAAGTCAATTATCGAAGGGGATTTCACCAAACGTAGCAAGGAAGACGATTAATAGACGCTCGTTTTATTTAATTTTGTTCGGAATCGTATTAGCTGTAGTTGTAGGTGGTCAAGATATTTTGATGGCTTATGGAATTGCAGGTCTACTCGTTAGTAAACTACTTTTGTATAATAACAAGGTCTTAAAAAAGGTTACCGTTTCTTTGACCATAGTCTATATGCTTTTTATACCAGTCATTTGGGGCTTTTTCCTAAAGGAAATAGGTGGTTACGGATTTGGCACTGAATTTTCTTCAGATCAGTCGTATAGTCAGTTGTTTATGGAAACCATGATCTATTTTCCGACAATTCCAGTCTTTATACATTTTCTATTTCCAATCCTTCCTTCTGTCCTTTTAGGAATATGGATGGGAAGAAAGAAACTTCTAACAGAGTCACATAAATACATGCGTGAATTAAAAAACCTTGCAACTGCAGGCATTACCATTTCGTTAGTAGGATCGATTCCATTAGTGTTATTGGGTGAAGTATGGGCACCTAGTTTATTTACAGCAGGAAACATTTACGGAGTTCAAATTCTTACAGGCATTGCTGGTGGTATTGGATATGCAGCCTTTTTTGGACTGATTGGGTGTTTCCTCAAACGGCCAGGTCCTATTGCAAGATCACTCATTGCCCTAGGAAAACGCTCCCTAACATTTTATATCTTGAACGAAATGATATTAGTGATTTTACTTTCACCTGTAGCTTTTGGATTAGGAGGAGAGTTGAGTATCATTAGTGTGACTGGGATTGCCTTTTTGATATGGGTAACGGGTATAATCATGGCCACAGTATTGGAAAAATTTAAGCTGAATGGACCATTTGAAACTTTTATCCGCTACCTGGTTTATAGGTAACGACTAAATATTATGATGAATAAACCAAAACCAACGCCGACCAGATTGATTCTGGTCAGCGTTATGTTTTTACTGATCTATTTCAAACATATAACGATTCGTCTGCACACTAACTCCGAGCACGATCCCCATTAACATCATATTGGACAAAAGAGAGCTTCCTCCGTAGCTTAAGAACGGAAGTGTGACCCCTGTTACCGGTAATAATCCAATATTCATGCCAACATTCTGAAAGATCTGGAACGAAAGAAGTCCAATAATTCCTGAACACATATATCCGCCGAATGAGTAGTTTGATTTCACACCTAGTATCACGATTTTATAGATTAATAAGAAGAATAGACTCACTACGATGGATGTACCGAGAAAACCTGTGTCTTCACCAATAATGGAAAAGATAAAATCAGTGTGAGCTTCAGGTACATACATGATCCCTTCCATCCATCCCTTACCAGAATACCAACCTGAACCGATCGCAGTAATGGCTTGTTTCGTCTGATAACCTTGGTCTGTGTATTCAAACGGATTTAACCAGCCGTTTATCCTACTTCGTTGGTGAGGAAGAAGTAAGACGAGCAGTTTCGTCTGAAAAAAGTCATTAAATTTAAAATAGATGACGATTAATGCTGTCAAGACGATAGATGGCAATGAGATAACCGCCAAAATGATCTTCCAGCTTACACCTGATATGAATATGATGGACAGAATGATGGAAAGGTAGAGCATGATCATTCCTGAATCTGGCTGGATGGCGACAAAGATAACAGGCGCTAAGCTAGCTAGTCCCATCTTATAGATTAGATATAAATCTGAACGTATTGTCCGTTGAATATATTGGTAATTGTGTGATTCAACAATGTTACTCAGAACTAAGATCAAAGCGATCTTCATGAATTCTGATGGCTGAAAAGAGCCAAGGAAAGGCAATTGATACCACGCTTTTGAGCCGTTGATCGGTTTTGCAATACTTTCAGGTGCGAAAATCAACATCACAATAAAAAATAAAACGATGCCATAAAAATACCATGACATTCTTTTAAGCTGCTCAAAATCTAAACGCGCTATGGCTAGCATTAAAATTGTACTTAAGGTGTACCAAAATATTTGTTTAGGAACAAAATTATCGTTGTATTGACCTGATTGTTGGCCACTATATATGAACATCAAGCTAATTATTGACAATAAGAAGAGTATAAATAGAATCCCATAATCTAATTTATCTATAAATGATTTACTATTTGGAGTCTCCATGTACCGCACTTCTTCCTGTTTTCATTATTTTACCAAAAATAATGATAACACATTTTGGATGGGTTCATACAAGTATAAGCCATTACGATATGTTGACTTCAAAAAATAGTGTGATAAAATTACCTTACGACCGTTCGGAAGGTGGCTAAACAATGACGTATGATCAATTGAAACAAACAGCACTCATCCAGTTTGCCCAACTAGGGTATGAGGGTGCTTCTTTGTCTGTAATTGCAAACGAAGTTGGAATAAAAAAACAATCAATCTACACTCACTTTAAGAGTAAGGACGATCTCTATATACAAACTTTTCAAGAAGCTACTGACTGTGAAATCGATTTTGTTAAACAATTTATAGAAGATCAGAAATCTCTTCAATTAAGAGACGTTTTGTCCAAATTCTTAACGGAGTATTTAGAGAGGTTTGAGAACAACAATAATATGAAATTTTTTATGCGAACGTCTTTTTATCCGCCAGTTAAGCATGAAGAAGTCATTAAAATGGGAAGCAACGAATTTGTAGATCGTTTGGAGAGTTTGTTTACAGCACTTTTTGAACAGAATTCGGATCTGTTAAGAGAGAATATTACACCTGAAACAGCGGCTCTTGCGTTTTTAACCATTTTAGATGGACTTCTCGTTGAGTTGATCTATGGAATTCCAGAGCGACTTCAAAAAAGGTCTACACAGTCGTGGATTGTTTTCTGGCGGGGTATTAGTAATGAAAGTGGTGAATCATAATGAATCGTTCATGGGGCTATGTCCTTTTAGGTTCAGTGTTTGAAGTATGTTGGGTAATCGGTTTAAAGCATTCTTATGATTTCTTGACGTGGATGGGAACAACGGTTGCTATTATTTTTTCCTTTACGCTACTTATCTTAGCAACCAAACATCTCCCTGTAGGTACAGTATACGCTGTATTCACTGGATTAGGTGCAAGTGGAACTGTTTTGATGGAGATGCTAGTATTCGGTGAACCGTTTAAAATGCTGAAAATCATACTCATTCTTGTTCTTCTTGCTGGAGTAATGGGACTTAAATTAGTAACAGCAAAACCAAAATCAGAAGGAGGGGTTCAATAATGGGCTGGATCTTTCTGGTGTTTGCAGGTCTCTTTGAAGTAGTGGGTGTTACAGGTATGAATCTTGTTGCAAAGAAGAGGAATGTTATTTCATTCCTCGTCCTCGTGATAGGGTTCAGCAGCAGTTTTCTTTTGTTGAGTCTCGCTATGCAATCTTTGCCTATGGGGACAGCGTATGCAATTTGGACCGGAATCGGTACAGTAGGTTCTGGACTAGTTGGAATCTTATTTTATGGTGAATCAAAAAATGGACTAAGAATTCTTTTTATGGCAATGGTACTCAGTGCCGCAGTTGGACTTAAACTCATTAGCTAAGAAGGATCTCTATGTTGTTAAGTAGAATATAACTCGCTATACATTTTAAGTAGAAGAGGGATCTCCTTGGGAATTCATGATACGTTTCGATTTGGTTCTCATGCCATGATTTTTAATGCAGAGAATAAGGTGCTTTTGTTAAAACGAACTTATGGAAACAAAGGTTGGAGTTTACCTGGTGGTGCTGTCGATCCGGGGGAAACGATTCATCAAGCATTGTTTCGCGAATGTAGAGAAGAGCTTGGAATTGATGTAATTGATCCTGTATTAACCGGAATTTATTATCATAGTAAAATTAACACACAAGCAGTGATATTCCGATGCACGATTTCAGATGTTGACAAGATTGTTCTTAGCTCCGAACACTCTGCACTAAGATGGTTCGATCTAGCTGAATTAAGTGAAAGTCAACGAATTCGAGCGGAGGATGCAATACGTTTTAAGGGGCATGTCTACAGTAGAACATTCTAATGGTAATGATTTATCAATAGAGCATTTCTTCCTAGCGGGAGAAGTGCTTTTTTAATTTGAAAGTAATAGATACTATTACCTAGAAAATTCGTCTTTTTAACAAGGAGATGCATAAAAGTTGTCGAAAAACATGTAAGACAGGTAAATCTAGGAAGTAGGGAACAGAATGTTAGAGTCTATACAAAGCATGTGCTTACATGTGGTCTTTATACTTTTTACCATCCTTATTTATCAAGTATTCTTTAATGAAAGAGATGACGAGAGGAAGAAAGTAACTTCGAAATACTTTCTGCTTATGCTGATTATTCTAGTTTTCACGATGAGTCAACCAGTCGTTTATTCTCAGATCTATAAATATGATTTTAAATCAGTTGCCATTATCTTGTCCTTTTTGTACGGTGGAAAGAGGGTCGGTTTTTCAAGCTTATTCGTGCTTCTAATAATAGGTTATTTCACGGATCAAAACTTAGCTGTTTTACTAGGAAACTACATGATGCTCTGTTTATTGTTACTGCCGATCACTAGGCTCTTTCATCGCTATGGTATTAAAGGAAAAGTTACTGTAATCAGTTTGTTCTACTCACTGATTCCTATCACACGAGGAATTTCACTTTTAATAAAAGGTGACGAGCAAGAACTGTTTTTTGAATTAAGTTCTTCTCTTATTGTATTGGCAACGTTAATCGCAGTCGTGCACTTGATTGAAAATATGAAAGAGCAGATTGAAATGAGACAAGAGCTCGTTCGTACGGAAAAAATGAATGTTGTCAGTCAGCTTGCTGCATCTGTAGCACATGAAATTCGAAATCCCATGACTTCCGTACGAGGATTTATGCAGCTTATGCAGAAAGAAGAATTAACGAAAGAACAGCAAATGTACATAAGTATCTCAATTGAAGAACTGGATCGGGCACAGGAAATCATTAATCAGTATTTAGCGTTAGCTAAACCACAAACGGATCAATATGAAATCATCGATCTAACATCTACTATCCAACAATCAATCGATGTGATGCACTCGTATGCTATTTTAAACTCTATACATATATCTCAACACGTGGAATCTTCTTTAAAAATTGAGGGACTAAAACTGGAAATTCAGCAAGTATTGATCAACATCATCAAGAATGCTATTGAATCAATTAAGTCAAAAGGGGAAATCAGGATACTTGCCTTTAAAGACATGAACGATTTCGTTTGTATCGAGATCAAAGATAACGGTGTAGGCATGTCTAAGGAACAATTAAAAAAACTAGGCAGCCCGTATTACTCTACGAAAGAAAAAGGAACAGGACTGGGTTTAACCGTATGCCACCAAATTGTAAAACAGATGGGTGGAAAAATTACGATTAAGAGCGAGTTGAAAAAAGGAACAACATTTACGATTAAACTGCCTTTTAAGTGATGGTTATGCAGTAAACTTTTAACGTTAAACAGCATCACATTTGTATTCTTTTTCTTTTTGCTGCTAGCGATGAATATTGGAGAAACATAAAGTCATTTATAAATTAAAGCACAAAAAACGATCAGAAAAATTTCTGATCGTTTTTTGTGCTAATACATTCTCTTATAATTTTTGAGAAAGGGAGAACGTTCTGCCATGCTCGGCTTGTTCAACTGATTTTGTGGAAACTCCAACAAATACAGCCGTTAGTGCTAGTGAAGTGATGATGATACCTGCAGCGAATTTTTTCATTTTAGTGCCTCCTTTTTTTGTAAAGCGCGTTTTGCTTCGTAAGACTCTTTAAAATAATAACTAGCTTTATTGTGGTTCTCTTTGGTGAAGAAGACCTGTGCAAGTTCTCCAGCATAATCTTCTACGAAACCAAAGAGTTCGTGTTGTTTAAAATAGTCGTTTCCTTCTTTAACAATACGTTCAAGCTCGTTAATATCTGTTGCCTGATTTAAGGCGTTCAGTATTTTGAAGTGATGAAGGTATTCTTCATTCGCGAGCTCGATTCCTTTTTTGTAGAAAGGCATTGCTTTTTCTTCATTATTCAATCGATAGAATTCTCGAGACAATAAGAAGTGGGTCTTATAAAAGGCTTCTTCTTCTTCAAATACCTCTAACAAATAGCGTACTGCCAGTTCGGACATGTTTTGTTCAGCATACAGATAACCAATGTTGTATTTAATGAGAGAAGTATATGACTGATCAATTCGCTTAGCGAGATCAAGAGCACACAGAAAATGTTCTTCCGCTTTTCCGTATTGTTTCAATGATAGAGAAGCGAGTCCCAGTATATTTTCACAACCGGATTGAAGCAGTTCATAATCTTCCGCTTCAGATAATGATTTCAAAGCTTCGTTTGCATAATCCAGTGCTGTGAGTGGCTGACGGATATGGTAATACAGAACGGCAGCTTTATGATAGAAATCTGCACGCACAATATCATCCGTTATGCTGTTCAATACGTTTAATAAGTTAAACGCCCGGATAAAACGTAATTCTGCTACTTCATAATTTCCTTCGGCTGTTAATAGCATTCCGGTAATTAAGTTCATATAGTACCCAAAAATATCTGTTCGATTCAGATGAACATCATTTAAGGTATCTAGTATTGCGTGAGCAGAAGCAAGCTCTTTTTTCAAAATCAAATATCGGCTGTTTAATAATTGATAATATAATTGTGTAGAGGGGTCTTTAATCTGTGTGATCTCACTCTTGATTTCGTTATGTATACTCTCTGATTGCTGAATGTGATTTGTCCGGATGGCAATATGCCATCGCTCGAGTGACTGTGTGATGGGCTCTCTAGTTCCGACGTTCATGGAAAACTCCTTTCTATAAGACTTGTAATTTAAATCTAACATAAAATGGAAAAATAAAACTTGGGAAAATTTAAAGCTAAGGGGTAGCATAAAGTGACATTATTCTCTTCAATTTTCCCAATAATCTGACACTGAAGGAGATATCTTATTGTTTCGCTCACTGAAAACGAGATTATGAGGGTAGAAGGAGTATAACGCGGTATATGGAATTAAAGTTATAGAGTCAAATAGTAGAGAAAGAGAATGGGGAGTTGGGAAACAGTGTTATTGAAGAAAACATCTCACTTTGGAGAAAAGGATAATGTAACTTACTTAAATGGGAAGATCACTTTTCAAGGTGTCTCCCTGAATGTTTATAGTTATCTCGTAGACGGTGTATTGATCGATACCGGTGCCCAGTCATTATATAAGCATTTCAAACCTTTTATTGATTCAGCAGATTTTGACCAAGTATTCATTACACATTTTCATGAAGATCATACAGGTTGTGCTAGCTATATCGAAAAAACAAAGAAAGTCCCCATTTATCTAGATGACAAAACAATTGATTATTGCACGGAACGAGCGCATTATCCATTGTATCGACAATTTTTTTGGGGAAGAAGGAAACCGTTTCATGCACAAAAAATGAAAAAGGAATTACAATCAAGAAATGCCCGTTGGAACGCCATACCGACGCCAGGGCATGCACTGGATCACCATGCATTTCTGAATCGAGAAACGGGTCAGCTGTTCACCGGAGATCTATATGTAATGGAAAGGACGAAAGTAATTTTAGAGGAAGAGAGCATCCCTGCGATTATACAATCTTTAAAACGGGTTTTAACTTATGACTTTCAGGAAGTGTTTTGCAATCACGCAGGATTTGTTCGAGATGGAAGGAAGGCACTTGAACGAAAACTAAATTATCTGTTAGGAATTCAACAAGAAGTATTGTCCTTACAGAGTCAAGGCGACACCCCTGAAGCTATCTGTCAGAAGCTGTTTCCGAAGAAATTTCCCATCGTCAAATTCTCTAGTGGCGAATGGGATTCTATTCATATTGTTCGTTCTATCATCAAAGAGAATCATGTCATCCATACATAATTATTTAGAAAAAGAGGTAAGCAGCTAATGTTAATCAATAAAGAAAACAAAGCAAGAATACGTACCGTTTGTGTTGAGGATGCTGAAGCCATTCTTCAAATTCATCGTGAGGTGATCTCTGAACACGATTATTTTATTGCACTACCAAATGAATTTAACAAGACAATCGAAGATCATCAAGAATGGATACGCAACATTCTAAAGCATGAACGAGAAACCATGCTTGTAGCAGAATATGAAAACAATGTGGTGGGATGGATCGTTTTCCGTTCACAAGACAGAATGAGGATGCACCATATTGGATCATTTGCCATTATGTTAAAAAAAGAATGCAGAAATAAAGGGATTGGAAAATTAATGATTCAGAAGTTATTAACTTGGGCCGAAAAACATCCAGTGATTGAAAAAGTTACGTTAGGAACGTTCTCTACTAATACTAGAGCAATAGAATTATATAGAAAACTAGGATTCGTAGAGGAAGGCAGAAAAATAAGAGAATTTAAGTTTGGCAACGATGAATATGTTGATGATGTGTTGATGTTTAAATTAGTTAAATAATGAGATATGAGCTCAATCTTTACAGTGAAGCTGTTTCTTTTGAATGGCTTCTTTTTTCGTGTGATGAAACGCTTTTGAAGAAAATCGTAATCGGTACAAGGTTACTCCGCGTATATTAAATCGATGTTATTTTTTTGCCGGAGGTGTTGGGATGTCTTTTCCCACAAATAGTCAGTTTACAGCGATTACGGTAGGTGGTGTTCCATATGCAGATGTGATACGTGATATCTCTCCTGCAGGAACAGATATCGTAGGGAGTGACAGTTTTCCTTCCTTTTACTTCGCTTATGATGAAATCAATGTGTACTTTAGAATGCGAGTACGATCAGATCCAAGAAATAGTGCCAAAACAGCTTTTGCAAATTTTGCGTGGGGTGTTTTGTTAAATACTACCGGTGTATCGGGGACTTATGACTGGCTGCTTGCAGTCAATGGTTTAAACAAAAGAGTGAACTTGGTGCAGAACACAATTAAACAAGTGAACTCATGGAGCGATCCTGCAGAAGGTACGGATGGTAAAGGGAATCCAAACTATTCTCGTTCTATTATTAATTTTGACGTCGCTCGTGTTGTTCAGGCTGACTCTACATTGGATAATACACAAAACTATTTTATCGATTTTCTAGTTCCAGCTTCTACATTTTTCTCCTTGCTCGGTATTACTGCTCAAAGTTCTGTACGGATGGTCGCTTTTACTGCTTCAAATAACAACAACTACAATAAAGACTCTTTACGTGAATCAGAGGAATTTCAGTTTCAAAATGCACTTTCCAATCCAGTTACAATAAATTCCGGTAATGTCCGAGCTAACCTGCAGGTTTCAAAAGTACTGCTTTCAGGACCACAATCACCTTTAGCCGGTCAGGTTGGGGAGTGGACGGGAAGAATTACTTTAACGAATACAGGAAAAAGTGCTGCAAATATCATTAATGTAACTGATATTGTTTCATTAGATGTAGTGTCACTCTTTTCGGTCCTAAGTGTTTCGCAAGGGACAACGGCATACAACTCTTCAACGAAAACACTTACGTGGTCAGTAGGTAATATTGCTTCTGGTGCAAGTGCAACTCTTCAGTTTGCAGAGAGTGGAATCTTTTATACAGCGGGAACGAAAGCATTAAATACTGTTCGTGCAACAGGTATTGATAGCTTTACTGGAGGAGATCTGCCACCAGCTTCTGCTTCTATTTCTGTGAATGTTCAAGCAACAGGAGGAGCTGCAGGTACGTTACTGGATAGTTCAAACGCTCAGCCGGTAAATGCTGCAACTGTAAGACTTTTATCGGGTCAAACACAGGTTGCCGTTACGCAGACGGATGCATTCGGTAAGTATAGTCTTACGAATATAGCACCAGGTACTTATACGATTGAATTTTCAAAAGTAAATTACACGACATTTGTGCAATCGGTGGTTATTCAATCTGGCACGATAACGGTCATCAATCCTGTCATTGTTGCGATTCCAGGAATTCTTCAAGGAACGGTTACCTCAAATGCAGGTTCTGCTGTTAGTGGAGCATCCGTTTTGTTATCAGATAATCTTGGTACAGTTATTGCAAGTGTAACCACTTCTCCAACAGGAACTTATACTTTTGGAGCTGTAATCCCTGGGCATTATACGCTCACGGTTTCTGCAAATAATTTTCAATCTGCAACAATTGGGCAAAATGTGCCAACCAATCAGACTACGATAGCAAACTTTGTACTGCAGCCGAATCCTGGAACGGTAAGTGGAACGATAACAGGAAGTGGAGGACCTATAGCTGGTGCAATAGTCGAAACTCTGAGCGGTACGGGGATAGCGGTGGCAACCGCAACGACGGATGGGTCAGGACAGTACACAATAAATCGTCTCTCACCAGGTTCTTACAGATTACGTGTGAGTGCACCTGCTTTTCAAACATTTGTTGTCGGTTTCTCGGTGAGTGCCGGTCAAACTGTGGTAGTAGATGTGAATCTATTAGCAAATCCAGGTTCAATCATCGGAACAGTAATTGATGAAGATAGCGGTGTTCCACTTCCAGGAGCAAGTCTAAAAGTTGTAAACAGCTCTGGGATTACGGATGCCTCTGTAACTACTGATGTAAACGGACAATTCTCAGTCGATTCTTTAGCTCCTGGTACGTATGTAATCACCTTTTCTTCTGATGGTCACGGAACAAAAACAATCGGTACGTATGTTCAGTCCGATCAAACTACAACGCTAGATGTCACACTTAGAAGACTAGCAGGTGTTCTTACAGGCGATGTTTCTTCAGAAGGAAATTTAATTAGTGGTGCTTCAGTGGATGTCGTACTAAATAACATCGTGGTAGCAAAGACCATTACTGACAGCAATGGAAATTATACGATAAGTGGGTTAGCACCAGATCGATATACCGTTATTGTTGGGGCAGACGGGTTTTCACCGGTTACGCTTGGTGCTGTTATTCGAGATAATGAAACAACAACGATCAGCACAGAACTTCAGCCTATTTTTGGTTTACTTTCAGGTAGTGTACTGGATAACGAAGGAAACATTCTTCCGGGTGCAGTCATACTTGTTAAAAATGCAGATTCTGATGTGCTTATCTCTAGAGCTGTAACAGATACAAATGGAAATTATGTAATTGGTGAATTGCTCCCTGGAAGCTATGTTGTTACAGCAAATGTTGTTGATTATCAAACAAATTTAAGTGGAGCAATAATTACAGCTGGTGTGACTTCCGTTGTTAATTTCTCATTAATGCCAAACCCTTCTTCTATCTCAGGAACAATTGTTAACAGTGAGACCGGAGATCCTCTTGCAGGTGCATCGGTAGTCGTGCAACTACTTGATTCTAACGGTCTTATCATAAATACAACTTTTTCAGACAATGATGGTGTGTTCATTGTTGAAGATTTAATGCCGAGCACATATACAGTCATAGTTGCGGCAGAAAATTTCCAAACTTCGTCTGCCTCAGTAACGTTAACGCCTGGAAACGTTTCTGCTATCACGATTAGCCTTGTTCCGTCTCCTGGTTTTGTTACAGGCAGATTAATAGATTCTTTTTCAGGTCAGCCAGTTGTTGGTGCAACCATTAATATCAGCAACACACTAGGAGCATTTGTCGATTCAGCCATTACGAGTGCGGATGGAACGTTCATTTCGCTTGGGTTGCCTGGAGGAGTTTATTCACTTACTGCAGTTGCAGAAGGATATGAAACCAAGATCTTAGGTGTTGTTGTTCCCGCTGGATTAACTAAGTTTGTTAACTTTGACCTCCAACCGAATCCTGGGACCATTACAGGAACGGTAGCTCCTGCCGCTGACGGACTTGTGCTTCAGCTGTACACAATGGATAACCAGTTCGTAAACACAGTTGCAGCCACTCCTGAAGGAACCTTTTTGTTTCAGAGTTTGGCTCCTGGTAACTATATCGTAAAAGCTGTGGCAGTGAATTACTCTGTTGGAAGTACGGGAGCCTTTGTTGTTTCTGGTCAAACAACGAACATCTCTCTATCGATACAACCGAATCCTGGGACTGTCTCAGGTACCTTGATTTCTGATCTTGGTGCGCCGGTAGCCAACGGTACCGTATCTCTTCTCGATGTAAATGAAACACCTATCGGAAATGGAACAACAGATGCTGATGGAAATTACACGCTCAGCAATATTCCTGCTGGTTCTTATGCAGTCGTAATTCGAGCAGGGGGCTATGCAAACACGACTGGAAACGTTGCGGTCGACCCAGGTCAGGACATCACTGAACTTAATTTTGAGTTAGTGACGATTCGTGGTTCTATCTCTGGAACGGTTTCAGATTTTATAACAGGTGCACCAATTCCAGGTGCAGCCATACTTGTTCGTGATAGTCTTGGAATTTTGGTTCGCTTCTCAACAACTGATCAATTCGGCAACTTTTTGCTTCGGAATTTTGTTCCAGGTTCCTATGCTGTTACTTCATCTGCACAAAACTACTCTACAGAAATTACAGGTGTGATCGTACAAAGTGATGAGACTGCCGGAGCTGATATTCTATTAACGAGTACAGTAGGTAGTATATCAGGGCAAGTCACAGAAGGAGATGGAAATCCCCTTTCCGGAGACAATATACAATTAAAAATATTCGGTGCTAACGGAGAATTTCTGCAAGCTTTAATTGCACACACTGATGGTACATTTCAAATTCCGGAACTGTCAATTGGCACATATTTTGTGAGTGCTGAATTAGACGGTTATTCTCCAAATATTACAGCTGTTATTGTTAACAGCAGTGCGGTAAGCAGTATTACAATACCGTTATCGCAAATTCTTACAACGCTAACAGGAACCATAGCAGATTCTACAACTGGAAATCCGATCAGTGGTACTGCCGTTTCTGTTACTTTAACAAATAATACGGGCATGTATGTGGCAAAGCAGTATCCAGGTATTGATGGCACTTTCACGTTCGACTCGATTGCACCGGGAATTTATCTGTTAAATGTTAACGCAGTGAACTATGGAAATGAGATTATTACGGTTACTGTGCCTGTCACTGGGTTTAACATTGCGGTATCATTAACTCAAAATCCAGGAGCGGTTACAGGGTATGTCACAAACCAGTTAACGGGAGATCCATTATCTAATGCAATCATTATCGTTTCATCTTCAGGAAAGCCACTAGAACGAAAAGGAGTCTCGGATAGTTTCGGTCAATTCATATTTGCCAATCTGTCGCCGGACACGTATCGTGCGATCGTTAGTGCTGACGGTTATTCCAGTCAGAGTGCAACATTTACCGTTTTACCAGATGAAACAACTTCCTTAAGCTTTATTTTAACTCCAGAACCTGGAACGGTTTCAGGAACCATCACAGACGCCGTAACAGGGCTTCCGATTTCTCAAGTCATGGTTCAAGTCCGTTATTTATCACCAACTGGCCCCGTAATTGCGAGCACTGTAACGGATCAGCAAGGCAATTATGTAACTCAAGGTGTGTATTCTGGTCCTTATACAATAGTTGCATTTACTGACGATGGCTACGGTTCATCGAGTGCTTCCGTTTTTGTACCTCCAAACGATACGAGAGTCGTCGATTTTGCACTTGAACCGTTCCCAGCTACAGTGGAAGGGACGATCACTTCAGAGTCTGGTGACCCGTTAGTTAATGTTTCAGTAAGGCTTTTAGATGTGTACGGTTTTACTGTTCGAGTTGTTAACACCGACTCTAACGGATTTTATAGAATACTAGGTTTTACCGAAGGACAATATCTTGTTACGGCTATTATTCCTGATTACCAGAGACGGCAAGTTTCAATCAATGCCGGACCAGGTGAGACGGTAACAGCCAATATCAGCTTAGTTCCAGAACCGGGTCAAATTTCAGGTGTGATTCTCGATGAACAAACTCTTGCTCCACTGGTGGGTGCTCAGGTAGAAGTGTATGCACCAAGTGGTGTAACACCAATTGCAAGAAGAACGACAGGTGCAGGAGGAGATTTCTTAATAGAAGGTGTGGCACCAAGATCATATACGTTAAACGCCTTTCAGCTAAACTATAGTATTCGCTCTACAGGTGTAATCGTAACTTCGAATGCTACAACTAATGTACAGATCGCTTTAGTGCCTGATCCAGCATCGATATCAGGAACCGTAACTGATGGTAATGGAATACCTTTATCAAATGCTAGTGTAAGAGTGGATGATGAAAATGATAGTGAAATCGGAAACGGAATCACAGATTTTGAAGGAAACTATGTCGTCGGAAACTTGCCAGAAGGGTCTTATACAGTAATTGCTGGAGTAGAAAATTATTCATCATCGACTGCCGGAGTTTCGTTGCAGCCTGGAGAGCAGCTAACGGGTCTAGACGTGATTTTAAACCCGTTAGGAGGATTGATCTTTGGGACAGTTGTAAGTGCAGAAACGGGAGAAGGATTACCAGGTATCCTCATTTCTATTCTTACCCCGGAAGGAATTCCAATTATATCAACTAATTCAGACACTGCGGGTAGCTTTACATCCATCCTTCTGTCACCTGGAACGTATACCGTTATTGCAAGTTCACCTTATTATGTACAGGATCAAATCGGTGTTATTGTACTACCGAATCAAACTTCTGCGATATCTTTTGAATTGTCGGAAGTAGGAGGTTCGATTGCTGGAACTGTTACAGATCAATCGGGAAATCCAATTTCAGATAGAACAATCTCTATTCGACTTCTCAATGATGGTGGTGTATTGCTGCAAACGCTGATCGCTCTCTCAGATGGAAACTTTGCGTTCCAGAACCTATCAGCAGGAACGTATCAAGTGAACGTAATAGCAGACGGATATCAAACAGCAACAGTAGGTGCAATCGTAGTGAACGGGGAGACAACAATTCTTTTAGTCCCGCTTACAGAAGATCGTGGTGCACTGGAGGGAATTGTTCAAGACGTTGTAACAGGATTACCAATATCAGGAAGTTTTGTTGAGGTATCTGATGTAAGTGGCATTCTTGTTGCAACGATTACAACAGACCAGAACGGTATTTTCAGACTGGTTAACCTTCAAACTGGTCCACTAAACATTCGTGCGATAGCAAATGGGTATGGTGCAGCATCCGTAGGTGTAATTATCAACTCTTTGTCTCTTTCAACTGTAACCCTTAACCTACAGCCGGATCCTGGCACAATCATTGGAACAATAAAAAATCCAAATGGTACACCGCTTAGCAATACCACAGTTCAGATATTAGACCGAAAAAACACACCAATTTCAACGATTATTACGAATGGAAACGGATCTTATGAGGTTGATAATCTGGTTGAAGGCCAGTATACCGTGACTGCCAAAGGAAATGGAACGGGTACAGGAATTGGCAGTGGTATTGTTTTACCTGACCAAGAAACTGTCGTAGACATTATTCTTATTCCAGAAGGTGGCGTCCTCTCAGGTAACGTTACAAATTCAGCAACAGGGGAACCATTAATTGGAGCTTCAATTGAGATTAGGGCCATTTCACCATTCGGTCCCGTAATCAATACGGTTTTAACAGATAGTAATGGTAATTATAACTCTGGATTGATATCAGCAGGAACTTTCACTTTAACCATTACAAAAGAGAACTTTGGAACCGCGACAGGCTCTGTTCTTATTGAAAATGGCGTAACAACATTCCAGAACTTTGCTCTTACACCGAGTCTCTCGAATGTTCGTGGCACGATTTCTGCAAGGATCATTCAAAATGAGAGTTTGACAACTACTATATCGGCTCAAGTCGTTGTCATTCCAATCATCAATACGGTCATTAGATTAATTGATGAAACGGGTGCAGAACTAGCAGAAGTTCAAACGGATGATCAAGGAATGTATTTAATCGAGAACTTTACATCAGGCATCTATTCGTTAGGAACGTCAAATCCAGATTATGAAACAAATACAGTTGGCTTTTCGGTGGAACCAGGTCAAACACAAACTGTTGACATTGAGCTCACCGCACTTCCAGGAATTCTAACTGGAACAATAATTGATCAAGAAACAGGTATATTGAACGCTGGAGCGATCATTCAGTTATTTTTTGGAACGAGTGTTCAGCCTGCTGGCAGAGCTGTGACAAATAATGCAGGTGTGTATGTGATTAACGGACTTTCTCCAGGACAATATACCGTATCCATGACAACACCAAACTATAATACGTTTTCGGCTGGAGCGACGATTCAAGCGAATGCAACAACAACAGTTGATGGCTTCTTATTGTCTAACCCAGGTGTACTAACAGGAATAGTTAATGGTCCGAATAATGTAATAAGTGGCGCAAGTATAAAGGTTATCGATGTAAATGGGACCGTTATCGGATCTGCTGTCTCAAATGATGATGGGACGTTCTTTATTGGAAATCTACCTGTTGGAACATATGCCTTAACAATTGTGGCACTTGATTTCCAAAGTGAAACAGAAGGGATAACGATTACACCAGGGGAGACAGTAAATGTTTCAATTAATCTGATCCCTGAACCCGGAGCTATAACAGGAATCGTTACTGAAGAAAACGGAGTTGCTTTACCAGGTGTTGTAATGAACGTTCTGTTAAACAATATTATTATCGCATCTACCGTTACTGAACAGAATGGTAGCTTTACATTTAGAAGTCTGAAGCCAAACTCTTACCAAGTGACTGCAAATCTCTCAGGGTACGCTGTATCGTCGATTGGAGCAGTTGTGAACAGTAACATAATAACAACTACTAATCTTCTATTAACTAGCCTATTTGGCAGTATTTTTGGAACGGTTACAGATGCGGATGGAAATCTCATCACTCAACAAAGTATTCAAATTAATCTTTTTGATCTCAATAACAGTTTAATAACTACCGTTCTAGCTCAATCAAACGGAACCTATGTTATTCCAGAAGTCCCTGAAGGAAATTATTTTGTGACTGTAACAACTGAAGGTTATAATGCTGATACTTTTGCTGTAACAGTTAACGGAGGAGAAGAGGTTTCTCTTGATCTCCAACTTATTGCTCTTGGAGGTACGCTTACAATTAGGGTCATTGATGCTGCAACAAACAATCCGATATCAGGAGTTGTAACGAACATCTTTAACGAAACAGGTATACCAATTACTTCTGGTATAACTGACCAAAACGGTGTATATATTCAGCAGAAGCTTGAAGAGGGTGCAATAGTTATTTCCACTGTTAAAGCGGACTATGGCAATCTATCCCTAGGCGGAATTATTGAAAACGGTGTCACAACAGAGATTATTCTTGCTCTTACCTTAGAAACAGGTAATCTATTAGGAACGATCTCCGATTCGAATGGTGTTCCAATTGCTGGGGCAGTGGTGCAGATTCTGGATGCCACTCGAGCAGTTGTTACTACTGTTTTAACTCAGTCAGATGGTGCTTATAGAGTCTTGGACTTACTGTCTGGAATTTATACAATGATCGTGAGTGCACGCGGTTTTGAACAGCGCTCACTAAGTGTTTTTATTGTAGCGAATGAGACTGCGATTACGAATTTACCATTAGCTTTTGAACCGGGCAGTGTGGAAGGTTTCGTTACAAATGAAGGGTCAGGTTCATTTATTGCTCGAGCTAATGTTGAACTTCGTTTAATAAGTCCGTCTGGCCCAGTCGTTGCCTCAACGCTTACTGACGAACAAGGTAGATATCGTTTTAGCCAAGTGAGAAACGGAAACTACACGATTATTTCTACTAAACAAGGCTTTGGAAATGACTCAGCTCAAATCACAGTTGTTCCAGGAGAAACGACATTCGCAGATCTTCAATTGGCAATCGTTACTTCAACTGTTAGAGGGACGGTTCGAAATGCTGACGGTTCACAGCCTCTCTTTAATACCCTCCTTCGTTTAGCGGACAATAACGGTGTTGTGATTGCAGAGGTGCAGACAGACAATGATGGAAATTATTTAATAGAAGGTCTTCTACCAGGTGATTTTAGCCTTGCTGCCATCAATGCTGATTATAGAAGCAGCTTACTGGATTTTACGGCTGTTCCCAATGTTCAAAGCGTTGTTAACTTTAATTTAGTTGCAGTCCCAAGTTTGTTTACCGGCTTTGTTACGGATGCAGATACAGGACTTCCGATTGTAGGGGCGATTGTAGAAACCTTTGATCAAATAAGCGGTCCAGTTGAAGCGAGTTTACTAAATGCTGAAGTTAATGTTTTAGCAGTCAATGGACGCCCAGTAGCGGTAGCCTTAACAAACATCGACGGTTTTTACACGATACCTGGATTAAGTAATGGATCTTATACGTTACGAGCTTCTGCAATAGGATATGGCACAGATAGCAGACTATCAGTACTGCCTGTGAATACAACTCTAGAGCAGAACTTTGCATTACCAGGTCAACGTCAAGCTTCTTCCATATCGGGTACAGTCATCATTTTAGGAAATGGACCATTACCAAATGCTGAAATAAATGTATTTGATGAAAATGGAGCTTTTGCAGGAAGTGCGAGAACGGGTAATGACGGAACATATTCTATTAGTAATCTTGATTCAGGAAGTTATTTAGTAACAGTGGATGCCCAAGGGTTTCAGGAAGAAACACTCACTATTTCCCTTGCAGAGGGGGAAAGTCGAACAGGTGTTGACTTTGCTTTAAGTCCTGGAGCAGATGGAGATATTACGGGTCAAGTATCCGATCGTCGAACGGGCAGGCCAATTAGTGAGGCGGTCATACAGTTGGTTGATCTAAGAGGATTTTTAGTTAGGGAAGTAACCTCTAATGATGCTGGGGTGTTTTCACTAACAGGCATTCCTTCAGGATCATATGAACTTCGTGTTTTCGCAACGGGGTTTGAATCATTTTCAGTGGCTGTAAATGTGATAGAAGGGGAAGAGTTACTCATTCCAATTTCACTTACTTCCATTACTCCGGATCCGATACCACCGTTTGGTGAAGCTCAGTTCTTAATATTAATAGGAGGCAAACCGTTAATTTTAGACAGCTTAACATCACCAACACTATTTACTTTAGAAAGTATAGATTCAAACAATAATTGTGCTACATTTTCTTATGAGGCAGAGGTACAAGAAGGAACAATTAGAAGGTTTATCACTTTTGATCTTTCCTGTATTGACTTAATTCGATTTATCAATTGAAGCAGAAGGTAAGTAATTTAAGATTTAATAATATCAATCTTTAGTAGGGAGCTTCCTTTTGCGAAGTTCTCTTTTTTTTAACAAACGCCATGAATAGAAACGCAACTCCTGCAAAAATTGAAGAATACACCATTAGTTCGGTATTTGTTAAAGAGAATTCTTTTACTAGAATTGCAGAATAAGCAAAAGTCGTAGTTGTGAACAGTTTAGAGATTGTAGCAATAGGTAAGAATCTCTTGAACCTGACTCCACTTAAACCCGCTCCTATACAAATAATTTCATCAGGAAGAACAGGAATGATAAACATTAATCGTCTAGTGATTATTAAGAATTGCATGTTCATTGTAATTAAGAAAACACAGTCGATTATGACAATGGACAATACAATTACTAATCTGATCCATTGGAAGAATGGTGTAGTGGTTGGCAAGAATTTAAAGAGTATGACTAATGTTAATGTTGTTAATATGACAGTTGCTACAGATGTAAATGGATTAAGTCTTAAGACGTATTTGATTTTGAAAACTAAATTTTTTGACAAATTCCGCTCAATCTATAGATGGTTTTATATTTAAATGGTAAAATATTACTATGCCGTATAGATGCTAGGGACATTTGTACTGTATTTCATTTCCATGGGGATTTAAATAATGAGGAGGTATTGAATGAAGCGTAGAATTGTGCACGAAAAAGTGGAAAAGTATTTAATTACGAATAGGACCATTGCTATTCATCCATTTATTAATCAATGGGGAAGGGTTTGCGCAGAAATTTATGAAGAAGATGCCGTCTTCCTTGTAGAGAAGAAGCCTTTTCGAATCATCAAAGATTCTTGTCCTTATTATGGAAGTATATACGATGGCAAGAAAGATGCAACACAGATTATATTAGGAAGGATGTGTTTTCCTCCTATCATGATTGACACGAAACTTGATATATTCTTCTTTCCCACGAAATCACCACGAAAAGACTCCTGTATATGGCTCTCGCAGCCACACATCGATGATATTGAATCCATTGACTGTAAAAAAGTTAGAGTGCTATTCATAAACGGCATGGATCTACCTATTGAAAGTACCTCTCGTGCCCTTAAAGCAAAACTCCATCGAGCAGCTCATTACAGAAATGTACTAATAAATCGAACAAATCGAAGTCTAGAAAAGGATAGAGAAAAAGGTTTAAAGACAGTAATTTGATCTTAACGTAAATAATTTTGAACGTGAGCGCCTGATGATGAATTTCAGGCGTTTTTAATATGCGAAAAAGTAAAAGTTACATATATTAGTAAGTGATCTTCTGTTAGAAACTTCCCTAAAACCTTTATAAATACTGATTGTTAGAGAGTTTGGGCACACTATTCATATAATTATCACTATTTATCGGCTTTCAAATAATTTATAATTATCATATAATAAAGATATTAAAGACTTAAATTTTAGCAATACTAGTTGATATGGTTTTCATGGAAACAGGAAAAGCTGTAACCAAGTTGTCTCTTCTTATATGTGAGACGACGGTTTTTTCTGTAAATTTTAGGTGAAAAGGTTGATAATGATGAGCAACAGAGAAACGAACACAGACGTCCTTTTAATTGGCGCTGGAATCATGAGTGCTACATTAGGAACGATCTTAAAAGAAATAGCTCCAGAAATGAAAATTAAAGTGTTTGAAAAACTTGATAAAGCAGGAGAGGAAAGTTCAAATGAGTGGAACAATGCGGGAACTGGGCATGCTGCACTTTGTGAACTAAATTACACATCGGAAAAACCAGATGGATCGATCGATATTTCAAAAGCCATTGAAATTAATGAACAGTTTCAAGTCTCCATGCAGTTCTGGTCCTACCTTGTTGATCAAAAATTGATTCGTAATCCAGAAGATTTCATCATGCCATTGCCTCACATGAGCATGGTTCAAGGAGAAAACAACGTTCAGTTTTTAAAGAAACGTATGGAAGCGCTAACACGGAATCCCCTATTTAAAGGAATGGAATTCTCAGATTCTCCAGAGAAATTGATGGAATGGATTCCTTTAATCATGGAAGGACGTTCGTTAGACGAAAGTATCGCTGCTACGAAGATCGATACAGGAACAGATGTGAATTTTGGTTCACTCACTCGCATGTTATTTAGTCATCTGCAGAACAAGAACGTTGATGTTAAATACAAACATAGCGTAGAAAATCTGAAGCGTACAAGTGATGGCTCTTGGGAACTGAAAGTCAAAAATCTTAACTCAGGTTCTGTTGAGAGACACACAGCGAAGTTTGTTTTTATCGGTGGTGGAGGGGGAAGTCTTCATCTTCTTCAAAAATCCGGTATTCCTGAAGGAAAGCATATCGGCGGATTTCCAGTAAGCGGAATCTTCATGGTATGTAAGAATCCAGAAGTGATTGAGCAGCAGCACGCGAAAGTATACGGAAAAGCTAAAGTCGGGGCACCACCAATGTCTGTTCCTCACTTGGATACACGGTATATTGACAATAAGAAATCGTTATTGTTTGGACCATTTGCGGGATTCTCACCAAAGTTCTTAAAAACAGGATCTATGCTTGATCTCGTGACTTCTGTAAAACCTAATAACGTTTTAACGATGTTAGCTGCAGGTGCTAAAGAAATGTCACTAACGAAATACTTGATTCAACAAGTGTTGTTGTCAAAAGAACAGCGCATGGAAGAACTGCGAGAGTTTATCCCGACTGCCAAGAGTGAAGATTGGGATCTTGTTGTAGCTGGGCAACGTGTTCAGGTTATCAAGGATACAGAAACAGGTGGAAAAGGAACGCTTCAGTTCGGTACAGAAGTGATTACTTCCGCTGATGGTTCGATCGCTGCCTTGCTTGGTGCATCACCTGGTGCGTCCACTGCTGTTCACGTTATGCTTGAAGTGTTGAACAAATGCTTCCCGAAAGAGATCGGAAAATGGGAACCAAAGATTAAAGAGATGATTCCTTCTTATGGTCAGCGATTGATGAACAACCCTGATTTATTAAAGAAAGTACACGCTACTACAGCGAGAACTCTAAAACTTGATGCGAATGAACCTACTTTAGCTGATTTTTCTGAAATAGAACATACCGTTTTACATGAAAAGATTTAGCGTTACTGTTCAATAGAGCCTTACTTAAGGCTCTTTTTTGCTGTTCTTTTATCTATGACGAAGGGGTTACCTACCTTGTTATCGAATGTAAATATGACTAAATTATGACTAGGAGTTTTAGAGATGAGTACGGTTAAACACAATAGTAAGGCTTGGGATAAAAAGGTTGAAGATGGTGTGAGCTATACGAAGGCTGTCTCGAATGATGTAATCGAAAAAAGTAAATTAGGAGATTGGCGTATTACCGTTACAACAGAAAAACCAGTTCCTAGAGGTTGGTTTCCAGAGTTGTTAAACGGGGTGAAGATTCTTTGTCTTGCTTCTGGAGGAGGTCAACAAGGTCCTGTGTTAGCTGCTGCTGGGGCAGATGTTACTGTTATCGATATATCTAAGAAACAGTTAGAAAATGATCAATTGGTAGCAGAAGCAAACAATTTGAGTTTAAGAGTAATACAAGGAGATATGTCTGATCTCTCCATGTTTGATGATGGGGAGTTCGACTTGATCGTTCATCCTGTGGCGAATGTGTTTGTGGAGGATATTTCTCCCGTATGGAAAGAAGCATCTCGTGTTTTAAAAGATAGAGGCGTACTTATCTCTGGTTTTACGAATCCATTGCTGTTTATTTTTGATGATGAAGAAGATCAAAAGGGAAATTTAGTGGTAAGTAACAGCATTCCTTATTCCACTCTCGATTCTATGACTGAAGAAGAGAAGTCTGCGTATCTTAAGGCTGATGAAACGATTGAATTTGGGCATACGTTAGAGGACCAAATACAAGGACAGATTGAAGCAGGTTTCGTGATTACAGGATTATATGAAGATGATTTTGGTGGAATCAGAGCGATTGATACCTATATTAAAAGTTTTGTAGCAACACGCGCGGTTAAAATGAAACTTAAGTAAAGAGGGGAGAAACTAGCCTAGAGGTATAAACTCAACTAAGCTAGTTTTTTTCTTTATTTTTGGATAGATAATTCTTGGCAAAAAAGTAGGCACTTACGGTAAACAATTGTGTGATTTTTTTGTCTTCTATTAGTTCTTCTATAGCATCAAAAGGGAAAATCTTAACCGTTACGTCTTCGTTATCATCTAAGTTTGGAGATGATGACTGGAAGGCATCTAAGATTAGAAACGTTATTACCTTGTTAGTTTGGGTAGCAGGGTTTACCGTAAATTCTCCAAGTAGGATTGGTTTTTTTAGAGAAGTGTAGCCTGTTTCCTCTTGAACCTCTCTTATGAACCCCTCCTCATAGGATTCACCTTCTTCAACTTTTCCAGCCGGAACTTCTAAAAAGAAGTCGTTGCCAGGATGACGGTATTGTTCAACAAGTAAAATTTGGCTATCCTTTGTTAGAACGACTGCATTCACCCAGTCAGGATATTCATGAACATAATAGTCAATGGGTTCTTCTTTATTTTGCAGCTCGAAGCTGTCTTTTCTTAGATGACCGAAGGGAGTTTTGTAGATATATTCTGATGTTATGGTGCTCCATCTTGCCAAAAGATCATTCCTCCTCATGCTTTACTGATTTCTTGCGTAACAGTTCTAACTCGTTTTTTATTGTAGATAGTTCATTCTTTATATGTGTAAGGTTTTTAGAGTCATTAATTCCAGTTCTCACCGCTAGATATATCACGAAGAATAAAATGACATAACCTGATAGTGCTAATAGAATCTCCATGCTCTTATCCTCCTAATGTGGATGATTTCCACTCTTCCCGAAGAATACCCATCCTGATGGAATCATAATATTCTCCATTGTAATAGCGGCATTTTCTCATTCTTCCTTCCATTTTCATGCCGAGTTTTTCACCAACTTTAATCATCCGTTCATTTCCTGACCATGTTGTATACCCAACTCGGACGAGCGGAAGCGTGTTGAACAAGTGATTGATCCACAGAATAAAAGCTCTAGTTCCATATCCACCGCTCCAATATTTGGGATTGTAGATTCCAATTCCCATCTCTAACCAATGAGAAGGCTCGTGCTCCCAATAATAGCTCACGGTTCCAACCAACTCACCAGCGACTTCTATTGCCCACCGTTGATCATGGTTCACATAGTGATCTTTGTTCCACATAAATTCATCAAAAGGAATTTGTTTGTGTTCAAAATATGGAGCATCCCATAGTTTCCATTCTGGTTCCTTCTCTTTATAAATGAGTTCCCAAAGCTTGGGGAGGTCTCCTTCTATGATGGGTCGAATACGTAATTCCTTATCGTGATATGACATTCCATTCCTCCGTATTTTTTGAACATTTACTTTAATTTTATGATACCATTATTTGTAAAGGTAATCTTATATAATTTTGGGGGATTTATGAAGATAAAAATCATACATACAAACGATCTTCACAGTCATTTTGATAACTTTGCGAAAGCAGTAACCTTGATAAATCAGCATAAAGACGAAAACACTTTACTGGTGGATGCAGGTGATTTTGCTGATTTCAAAAGCATCGAACTACAAGGTACAAGAGGGTTGGCTGCGGTTGAGCTTCTCGGTGCCGCTGGTTATGATTTATTAACGGTCGGCAACAATGAGATGTTTAATGGGGCAAAGACGTTAGAACATATGGCCACTCAAAGTTCAGTTCCATTTATCAGCAACAACCTTCTCAAGAAAGACAAGAAGACGATTCCTGGCGTTCATTCGAGTATGCTCCTCACGAAAAATGGACTTCGTATTTTCGTAACTGGCGCTTCACCTGACTTAGGAGCTTTTAATGAGGGATTAGGATTTCATGGTGAAAACTACATTATCGCTATAGCTGAAGAACTGGAACGTAACCGTGGGAAATACGATCTGTGCATCCTTCTGAACCATGTTGGAACGCTAGCGGATACAGAATTAGCTAAAGAGATATCTGGCATCGACGTAATCGTTTCTTCGCATGATCACGTTCTATATAAAGAAGCACAAGTAGTTAATGATACGTTCATCGTAAGTGCCGGGAACTTTGGTGAACATATTGGTGTATTAGAACTTGAAATAAACGGAACACATAAAACCCTTTTACAATCTGCGGTTTATTGTACAAAAGATTCGAAACCAGACGAAAAGATCTTATCCATTCTTAAACGAAGTAAAGAAACCGCCATTGAGATTTTAGGGAAACCTTTGTATAGAATTGATGAACCGTTATGGCACGATGTGATTAGTGAGAATCCGATCACAAATCTTATCGCAGATGGTTTAAAGGATATGCTCAATACCGATATAGGTTTGATAAACAGTGGGATTGTTAACGCTGGAATCTTTTCTTATCTTTCTCATAAAAAAATGATAGAGATCTGCCCATCTCCTTTGAATCCAACCTCCTTCGAGATTCAAGGTAAATATATTATGGAAGCCGTTCAACAATCCCTTGATGTCCAACATTGCTTAAAAGATGGAAAAGGACCGGGTTTCAGAGGGAAGTATGTAGGGAGACTGCATATTTCAGGCGCAAAAGTTGTTTTTGATGGATTAAAAGTGGTTGAAATGAAGATAGGCGGTGAAACAATTGATGAAGGAAGATGGTACTCTGTTGCTTCATCAGATTATCTTCACCGAGGGTCAGGCTATCCTTCACTTGCCACCAACCGAAACGAGTATTACCGACCAGAAGAGATTAAAGAAATTATCAAGATTTATGCCGACAAAACAGAGTTTGTAAGAAGAGCTTTTGATACAAGATTTACTGAACTACAAAAGATTAAGGGGTGAACACCGTGGAATGGGTTACGTTTTGTATGGCTTCGACAGCCTTCATTTTTGTTTTCCAAGAAATAGAAAAACGAAAGAAAATTGAAAAACGACTTCAGCAGTTAGAGGAACAACAGAAATAAGTTCAAATCTTGGACTAGGAGGTTGGCTATCATGGAGAATTGTGTATATTTTAAAGATACCTTTTTCTCATCAGGAAAAACTGACATATTCAATGGCGAGCAACAGAAACTTGGAGTCCTAGATCTAAAAAGCGCATTTTCATCAGGAGTAAGTATAGAGGATGAATCCGGAAGGGTAATCGTGGAAGGTAGCTTTCCTTTTTTATCAGGAAAGTGGGTCGTTAAACAACCTGATGGCAAGGAACTCGGCATGGTAAAATCCTCATTTGCGTTATTTTCTAAAAAATATCGTTATATGACAAATGAACAAAATTATGAAATTGAAGCTCCTGCTTTTTCAAAAGAGTATATCCTTGTAGATGAGAATAAGGCGGAAGTGGCGACGTTTAAAAAAGTGAATGGATTTTTCCAAGCTTCTGCTTATGAGTTAAAACATAACTCGAATCATTTATTAACAGAAGAGCTGATTGCTGTAGTTATGGGTGTAAATGCGATCGAAAAACGCAACTCATCATCTGCAAGTGCTGGTGTGGGAAGCTCTGGTAGCTGAAATTAATCAATAAAAGAAGCTTTTTACTCAATGGGAGGAGAAAGTTGAGGGAAAGCTTCTTTTTATTGAGTCATGTCCATTTGAGATGGAAATTGCAAATGAATGTGCGCACGAAACATACAAGTGAAATTGTTAAACCGTATATCCACGGTAATTCCAAATAATTTCACGGTAAATGGCAATATATTCACGTATAAGCTAGAAAATTTCACGGATAAAATAATATATCCGATTTTCGACAAATCTAAATTCGCCGCCTAACACCTCACTAACGCCATATATGTCCCTAGATACCATGCTACTCCGTAATCCCTGCCTGTATAATTTCCACATTCACTTTAACGTTGATTGGAATATCTGGATATTGATCGTCCCAATGTTTGAAATCAAATCCTCGTGTTCTGATTCTCGCCAGATCGCCTAATCCAATCGTATCTACCTTTGCTTTTTGTAACTTCTTGACGATTTTATTGATCCGTTTATTCATTGCGTTTTCTGTAGCGCGCTCAAGCTGCTCGATAAGAGATGGATCACTAACAGGGATTTTGGGTGCTTCACTTACGCGTCCTTTTACATGAACAAAAATGTCTACTGATGGCGATCGTTTTACGTCTTTGAATCGATATTCTACTTTAGACTTCAGATTTTGAATGGTGAAAAATTGATTATTTTTAAATTTCACTTCATAGATACCTTTTTCGAAGGGTTCCATGAGAAGCTTTAAAAGAAATGAATCTTCAAGTTTCAGCTGCCCAACCATTTTATCGTCTTTTAATAGAGCTGTTCCTACTACTCTAATTCGATCTCCTTGTTTCTCTATGAGTGGCAAGTTTGGATCCATCCCTTTTCCGTAATATCTATACAAAAAATCATGTATGTTTGACTTTGGTATGTTTGCTTTCATATTTTGATCTAAAAGCTGAAGCAGATACTTAGATGGCGTTTCACTAAGAGGATACTGCTGCTTTAATAATGTTTTCGTACTTCCATTAACGATGGCCATATAAAGATCGCGACCTAAGGAAGGGTCACGCTGAAGTGTGTCGACTAGATCATAAATTCCTTTTTCAGCTAACCGATCATTATAAAGAGCAATTTCTAATCGTCCGATTTCAAAAGGTTTAGGAGATTCAGCTTGTTCCAACGCTCTTGCCATCTTGCTCGTATTTGTGGTTGCTGTAAACACTTGTGAAATTGGAGGTATATCTTCTCCTCGCTGAGGAATAGCTACCATCCCGTTCAACTCTACTTGGTTGTTTGATTTATAATCGTAACCAACTGCTGAGACGAGCTGAACATCTTCTAAGATTTTTTTACTCGGAAAGCAGCCAGATAATAGGATTAAAGTGAAAATGATGAGCAACTTTTTCTTAGCCATTTTTTGTTTTCCTCACTTTTCCTGAAATCAGCTGGATAACAAATAAAAACGGAATATATGCATACAGAATATAAAATCCAATCTGAGAAACTTTTGTATTCAGTATGTCTACTTGTTGGCGGTCAACGACTAAGATGCAACATATAAAAATAACGAGAATCATTGTACGTAACGCACTTTTTTGCTTGATCTTATATAAACGGTGAATTCCGCGGCTAACTGACCACAAACCTATACAGAGGTTAGGCAGTATCACAAAAAGCCATAGCGCGATGCCTGCATACTCAAATCTCTGTGCGAAAGGGAGGTCAACAATTTTCCACAATGTTAAAGTCGCCCAAATTGTATGTTGAAGCTGTTCTTGATTAAAATAGACAAAGGACACAAAAACAGTGATAAGGTAAGTAAACATCGTGAATAGATTTCCAAAATGAGCCCACTTCTGTGATTTTTCTGGTTGTTTTAAAAAGGGCATGTATAGCAAAATGAGTTCTAACCCTAAATAATCAAGGGTGACTCCTCTTGTTGCAGCCATCAGTTCGCTAAAGGAATGATCTAAAATGGGTAAAAGATTAGTATAATGCGCGTTTTTTAACGCGTAATATTTTAGTAAAAATAAAGGAAGAGAGATAAAAAAGCCTAAAACGGATAGACCTGCAACAACCCTGATTCCTCCTATTACGTAGGAATATGCCAAGCCCAGCAGAATAATGGAAATTATCGGTGTACCTAGTTCAGGAAACACCCAGATTTGAATCACTTCAATATACGTCCTAAGTACTGTTAGAATCGTTGAACTAAAATAAATCAAGAGAAGAAAGCTTAACGCACCGCCGATCCATCTACCGAATAAGTTTCTGTGTACCCCAATGATATCAGCGTTCTCTTTCGTAAGGAGACGATAGATCATCCAGATCAACACATTAAATGAAAGACCTCCAATGATTACAGAAATCCATGCATCATGTCCTGCTGATTTAGCGATATAACGCTCGAACCCCAGAATACCTACTCCAATCTGCATCGTTGTGACCATATAAAAAGCCATGTAAGGTGATATCTGTTTGTTTACACTGATCTGAGACATACATACCCCTCATTTTTTAGTCCTCTATGTCATGCTTTGCTGTTGCTCGTTTTTTATTCATTCTTGCCTTATCTTGTGGTCTTAATAATGACGGACGGCTATTTTGCATACTGAACGGCATTCGTATTAGTGCATCTTTTAAGTCATTTGCACGAAGTGGGTATAAGGGTGCGATGTAAGGTCTTCCGAGAGAAGTAAGCTTTAATAGATGTGAAACAATAAATGCAAAACAGATCGCAACACCAAGTAGACCTAAGAACTGTGCAAATAATAAAAAGGGAAAGCGAAGTAAACGAATCGTGTTACTCATCTGATACACAGGTGTTGTAAAAGAAGCGAGTGCGGCTAGAGCTACAATAATCAACAGAACGTTACTTGTTAAACCAGCTTGAACCGCTGCCGTTCCGATAACGATACCTCCAACGATACCGATCGTTTGGCCGACTTTAGATGGTAATCTCGCACCAGCTTCACGAAGTAATTCAATCGAAAGCTCTAGTACGATAGCTTCTAATATAGGCGGGAACGGAATATCGTTACGTGAAGCCACAAGTGTAGCTAGAAGGTTTTCTGGAATCATCTCATAATGAAACGTTAAAACAGCTACATAAAGCGGCGAAGATAACACAGAGAACATAACCGCCATCAATCTGATCAATCGAATAACAGAAGCGAGCGTCCAATTGAGAAAATAATCTTCAAATGCCGAAAAGAACTCTACGATCGTTGTTGGACCAGTCAATGCATGTGGTGATCCGTCAGCCATAATCGCCACTTTTCCTTCAGATAGAACACTCGCCACTCGATCTGGTCGTTCTGTATCGATGAGCTGTGGAAAAGGAGAGTTCTCGTTGTCTGAAATCATTTGATTGATATAAGAACTATCTACGACATGGTCGTATTCGATATCGTTAACACGCTGAATAGCGGTATTCACATTTTCTTCATCAGCGATTCCGTCGATGTAGATAATTGCTACTCTCGTTTTTGAAAGTTTTCCAACCCTAACTTCTTTTACTGTAAATTCTGGAATGGGAAGTCGTTTGCGAATTAAATTTAGGTTGGTATCTAATGATTCAACGAATGCTTCCTTTGGGCCAACAACGCTAAATTCAGTTTCAGGAATCGAGATCTGTCTGTTTTCAGTTGATAGACTCGGAACGAGCAAACCTTCAGGGTCGTCTTTGTTCATTTGAATGAGAATGAAGCCTGCTGTTACTTTGTTCGCGATGTCATGAACATCATTCGTTTTGACCATTCCATCTAACGGTAGATGCTTCTGAATATCGTCTAAGTTTTTTAGAGGGATTTCTGTTATATACGGTAATAAATCACGATGAACAAATTCAGGATTTACAAGGGTTTTATAATAAGAGATATAAAATGTGCTGAGTGATGATTGCTTAACGGTAGAAAAGTCAGCGGAAGCCGTTAACTTTTTCATAAGCTCTGGGAATGTCAATGAACCTTTTGTAGAAACGCTATTTGATTCTTGTTGTTTTTTCTTTTTCTTCTTAAAAAATATCATTGATATCACCCGTTCGTTATTACGTCGTGAACTACTACATTTGTTTAGCATTTCCTAGGTACATAAATATATTCTGTTAGGCGGAATGTGCCGTTATGGTATATAACATTGACAACCATTAACAATTAGCCTATGATTATCATTAAATTAATAACCAAACTCTTATTAAGAGCAGGCGGAGGGAATTAGCCCTATGAAGCCCGGCAACCATCGGATGAACTTTTTTTTGACCGAAACGGTGCTAAATCTAACAGCAGTTATTGCTGAGAGATGAGAGAACGAACGGATACTATGTATAAAGCCGTGTTCTCTAAATGAACACGGTTTTTTTTCGTCTATGATGCTTGATAAGTGAATTTCAATTAAGAAAAAAGGAGTGGGTGATATGGTTACGTCGGATTGTATATCGTGGAAAGGGAGAAAATTGGCTTACACCATTCATTTTCCTAAATGGAACGTTGAAGGTGAAAAGAAGTTCCCTTTGATCATCATTTGCCACGGTTTTACGAGTACACGAATTGGAGTAGACCGTCTGTTTGTAAAAACAGCTCAAGCACTTGTTAAACTTGGGTTTGCTGTACTGAGGTTTGATTATGCTGGCTGCGGTGAGAGTGAAGGGGAATATGGAGATAATGAGTTTGCTTGTTTTATTGATCAGACGAAGAAAGTGATTTCTTTTGGGAGCAGACTCCCAAATGTTGATCAAAATGCAATAACCTTAATCGGACATAGTTTAGGTGGTGCAGTAGCAGTTTGCACTGTAACAGATGATAAGCGAGTTCGTAATGTAATTACTTGGTCTGCTGTAGGAAATCCATTTGGAGATATTAAAGAAATAGTTGGCTATAATGGAGAGCACCCCGTGATCGATCATTTAGGGTATGCGATAACCGAAGAATTTTTACTTTCACTTCAAGCATATTCTCCCTTTGAAGACATCAAACAGTTTCGCGGAAACGCACTGTTTGTCCATGGCACAGATGATCCGGTAATATCTTCAAGTTATTGCTCTCAGTACTTTGAAAAATCAAGAAAAAGAAACAAAGGCGAGAGCTCAATAGTGCTGATAGAAGGTGCTAATCACACATATTCTTCTATTGACCACTTCGATAAACTTATTTCTGCCACTTCAGAATGGTTATTGAAGAATGTACATGTTTCTGTTCAGAATAATTTGAAAAAAAGTGTTTGACATTTCTTTGAATACCTGTAATAATACAAAGTAATTTGATAGGAATACTCTTATTGAGAGCAGGTGGAGGGAATTAGCCCTATGAAGCCCGGCAACCATTCATGTTGAATAGTCAATATGAAAACGGTGCTAAATCTAACAGTGGTCACACTGAGAGATGAGAGGATGATCGGAAACTTTTTTCGAGAAGCCTTCTGTCTCTTTTATGAGAACAGGAGGCTTTTTTTGTACCACCTCTTACAAGAGCTTTTATCAAAGAATATATAGAAACTAATGGATAGGGGATCAGAATATGAAAAGAATCATCCAAGTATTATTCGCAAGTTTGGCAGTATTCGTATTAGCAGCTTGTGGCTCATCTACAAGTGGTGGAGAAAAAACAGAAAAGCTTGTGGTTGGAGCATCAAACGTACCGCATGCTGAAATTTTGGAGCAAGCGAAGCCACTTTTAGAGGATAAAGGTATAGAATTAGAAATCGTTAAATTCCAGGACTACATCTTACCGAACAAGTCACTTTACGAAAAAGAAATAGATGCGAACTATTTTCAACATATTCCATATTTAACTCAGCAAGTAAAAGATAACCCAAAATACAAGTTTGAGAATGCTGGTGCTGTTCACTTAGAGCCGATGGGCGTTTATTCGAAGAGACATAAATCATTAAAAGACATTCCAGATGGAGGGAAGATAATCTTAAGCAACTCAATTGCTGAGCACGGGCGTATCCTCTCAATCTTTGAAGCAGAAGGACTAATCAAACTAAAAGAAGGAAAAGGCTACGAAGCTCAGATAAGCGATATTATAGAAAATCCGAAAAACTTAGAGTTTGTAGCAGACATCGATCCAGGTCTATTAACGAAAGCGTACGAGAACGATGAAGGCGATGCGATTGTAATCAATACAAACTATGCAATTGATGCAGATTTGAATCCGAAGAAAGACTCAATCGCATTGGAAGGATCTGATTCACCATTTGCGAATATCATCACGGTTCGTGAAGGTGACAAAGATAAAAAGTCGATTAAGACATTATTAGAAGTACTTCATTCAAAAGAAATTACCGACTTTATTGATAAAGAGTACAAAGGTTCAGTGTTAGCTGTAAAAGAGTGAGTGTTATAACGCTGTCTAGATGATCGGGCTCATCTAGACAGCTTTTCTTATGAATAGAGGGTTTTGTAGAAAGTTTTGGGAGTCTCTTTTTATTAATTAAGTCTAAAATTGAAAAATTAAGTCTTACATAAGAAAATTAGGTCGTACTGGACATTAATTAAGTCGAACTAGACATGAATTAAGTCTAGATTCAAAAATAAAGGCTGTTCGACAAATCCGACTTCAACAAAACCCATCAAAGCGCGATATGATATGATGAAGACGGACAAATTCAGCTTACACAACATTTTATTAAGCGGGTGGAAAAGGAAAATGGCAATTGATTTTTGGTCACCTGTCAAATTATCACTCGGCATAGCGGTGACAGCTTCTTTGATCGTGATTCTTGCAGGGATTTTCTTTGGTAGGATCATGGCTCATAAAAAGTTCAAAGGGAAGACTTTCGTTGAAACAATTTTCTTACTTCCGCTTGTACTACCCCCGACGGTTGTAGGTTTCTTGTTGATCGTTCTATTCGGTCGAAATGGTCCAGGGGGACAGCTAGTAGAGTGGCTCTTTAACCAACCAATCATGTTTACATGGTGGGCAGCCGTTATTGCGTCTGCGGTTGTCGCATTTCCACTCATGTATCAATCCGCAAAAGCGGGGTTTGAATCGATCGACGCAGATATTGAAAACGCAGCGCGAGTTGATGGGGCAAACGAGTGGGATGTATTGCGGAAAATTTCTGTACCACTTTCTGTTAGGGCCATCACATCTGGTGCTATTCTAAGTTTTGCTCGCGCATTAGGTGAGTTTGGTGCAACACTTATGTTTGCTGGTAACATACCTGGAAAAACGCAGACAATATCCACTGCTATCTATATTGCGATAGAATCAGGAAATATGGAGCTTGCTTGGATGTGGGTATGTAGTGTTATCGGTATCTCATTTTTAATGCTCATTGCTGTTAATCGTATAAGGGCTTAATATGAGGAGGGAACCCAACTGGGTTCTTTTTTACTTTTACATAATAAAAACCGTGTGAGCATTATAAGACTCACACGGTTTTTCATTAAAATTCGTTTCTTATTAAAATTAGCTGACTTCTTGTTGATACTCTTGTGCTTTAATAGGATTGAATTTACCTTCCCATTTGGACATCACAACAGCAGCTAACGAGTTTCCTACTACGTTTACAGCTGTCCGCGCCATATCGAGGATTCGATCGATACCCGCAATGAACGCAAGACCTTCTAATGGAATTCCAACTGTACCAAGTGTTGCTAAAAGAACGACGAATGAAACACCTGGAACGCCTGCGATCCCTTTTGATGTTACCATCAATACGAGTAATAGCGAGATCTGTTCTGCAATTGTTATTTCAATCCCGTACATTTGCGCGATAAATAGTGCTGCAATGGCTTGATAGAGAGTGGATCCGTCTAGGTTGAACGAGTAACCAGTAGGAATGACGAAAGAAGTAATGGCTTTTGGACACCCGAACTTTTCCATCTTTTCCATGATTTTTGGTAATACTGTTTCTGAACTAGCTGTTGAGTAGGCTAAGATCAGTTCGTCTTTCAATATTTTGATCAACGTAAATATATTTACCTTGACCATCGCTGCAACGCCACCTAAAACGACGATGACAAAGAAGAACATTGCCCCATAGACGACTAGAACGAGTTTACTTAAAGGTACGAGTGATTCAATACCAAACTTAGAAACAGTAACACCGATTAGTGCGAATACACCGAATGGAGCAAGCTTCATGATTTGATTGGTAATATAGAACATAGCGTCAGCTGTTCCTTGGAAAAAGGCCAATACTGGTTTACCTTTTTCACCGATCGCTGCAATTCCAAGTCCGAATAGTACGGAGAAGAAGATGATTGCCAACATATCTCCTTCAGCTAATGATTCGAAAAGGTTAGTGGGTACTATGTTTAAGAAAGTTTCTGCAAAGCCGTGACTTTCAACAGATTCTGTTGTCTCCACATAGCTCGAAATATCACCTTTTGTTAACGATTTCATATCCACTCCTGCTCCAGGTTGGAATATGTTTGCGATGAATAGACCAATTACGATTGCCAAAGTTGTTATAATTTCAAAATACAAAATCGTTTTTCCACCGAGACGTCCTAGTTGTTTGATGTCACCGACACTCGCTACACCAACGATAAGACTTGAAACAACAATAGGTACAACGATCATTTTAATCAATCGAATAAAGATATCACCGATCGGTTGTAAATATCCTTGAACCGTTTCATTTCCATAAAACAGTGCACCGATTAGAATACCGAATGCTAGTCCTATTAAAATCTGCCACGCAAGACTAATTCGTATTTTTTTCACATTAAGTCACCTTCTTCTTGATGTTAGTAATCTGAGTTGCCACATAAAAGACATTTTAGCGAGTAAAAGGAATGGTTGTCAAAGCAAAAAAATGGCAATGAATAAAGGATGGAACGAAGAAGAAGATACTCATTTTAATTTAATAGAAATGTTTGAAAATTTTAATGTTTACAAAAATAATAAATGCTTGTAAAATTACAAAAGCGTTATTCGACTTTAATCGACATTTATTGGAGGCCTTATGAACTTATTTAGAAAAAAATTATTAACTACTAATCAAAGCAGTGACCAATCTTTAAATCGTGTTCTTGGTGCAGTCGACCTTACGATGCTCGGAGTAGGGGCCATCATTGGAACGGGGGTCTTTGTACTGACTGGGGTCGCAGCTGCAAAATATGCGGGTCCAGCTCTAATTCTATCATTTATAATTGCAGGGCTTGCTTGCGTTTTTGCGGCACTTTGTTATTCCGAATTCGCATCTATGATTCCACAATCGGGTAGTGCTTACACTTACAGTTATGTAGCATTCGGAGAGATTTTTGCTTGGATTCTAGGCTGGGATCTCGTACTGGAATATGGGCTCGCTTCATCAGCTGTAGCGAGTGGATGGTCAGGGTATTTTCAAAGCCTTTTAACCGGCTTTGGAATACATCTTCCAACAGCTATAACAAGTGCTTTTGATCCTTCAAAAGGAACTTATATTGATTTACCTGCAGTTATGATAATTTTGCTCGTCACACTTCTTCTATCAAGAGGTGTAAAAGAATCAGCCAAATTTAATTCCATTATGGTTATTGTGAAAGTTGCTGTCATTCTCTTATTCATCGCTGTAGGCGTTTGGTATGTAGAACCTGCTAACTGGGAGCCGTTTGTTCCTTTTGGATTCTCGGGTGTAGTGACAGGGGCTGCAGTAGTTGTTTTTGCATATTTTGGTTTTGATGCAGTATCTACAGCTGCAGAGGAAGTAAAGAACCCACAACGAAACTTACCAATCGGTATTATCTCTGCATTGGCAATCTGTACAGTCATCTATATAGTAGTTTCACTCATTCTCACTGGAATTGTTCCTTATAACATGCTTAATGTAAAAGATCCTGTAGCTTTTGCTCTGCAATTTATCGGTCAAGATTGGGCAGCAGGTTTTATCTCATTGGGTGCAATTGTAGGTATTACAACGGTGTTAATTGTTATGATGTTCGGTCAGACTAGATTGTTTTATGCAATGAGCCGTGATGGGCTTCTTCCAAGTAAACTGTCCGCGGTACATCCAAGAACGAAAGTACCACTTCCGAGTACATGGACAACTGGATTGCTTGTGGCCTTATTTGCTGGATTCGTTCCATTAGACAAACTTGCAGAACTTACGAGTATTGGTACTTTGTTTGCTTTTGCAACAGTATCTTTAGGAGTTGCCGTTCTTAGAAAAACTCGGCCTGACATCGAACGAGGCTTTAAAACCCCTTGGGTTCCATTGATTCCAGCCTTAGCCATTATTTTCTGTGTTTATCTTATGCTTCAACTCTCAGCATTCACTTGGAAAGGCTTCGTCGTTTGGCTTGTGATCGGACTTGTTCTTTATTTTAGTTACGGTTATCGTCACAGCCGCTTAAACACAACGAAATAGAAAGAGATTGATAGTGAGAAAAGCTGCCTTTAATAAGGTGGCTTTTTCACTTTACTTCAGAAACGCGTTGTTTCGTGTTATACTTTTAGTAGGAAAAAAGAAAGGGGGGAGTAAGAAATTGCGGAGAATATCTTTATTGGCTTTATTGTATGTATTTGCGTTTACATCACTTTTTCCTAACTACAATATGGAAAATCTTTTTTCGCCGCCTCAAAATGACGTTTATGAACTATCCTCAGCGTCGATCGATGAATCAACGATCATTGGCGAATATCCAACCAAAAGTAAGAAGTTAAAAAAATCCGTAAAAGCTGTTTATACGGATAACCAAATACCGTTTGAAGAATCACATGATGATTATGTATTCCCATCATACAGCCAAGTGAACAACAAGATTGTACGTCTTACCCCCTATCAATTTCAATCGAATTACCTCTGACAATCATAACAATCCCAAAACTTTTAAAAAGCCTTCAAAGTAAGGTTTATTTAGCAAAACCATATTATTTATAGCACGTTTCGAAAAAACATGTTTCCGGACGTTTCTTTGTCGTGCTTAAAAAACAAACAAAGGGAGATAGTTATGATCGTTAAAGAAACTGAATTACCTGGAATCGGCAGAAAGTTTGAAGTGGAGATCGCGAATAGGGATAAAGTCGTCGTCATTGTTCATGATGATGGAAGAAGAGAGATCTATCATTTTGACAAACATGATTATGAAGAAAGTCTATCTTCGGTTACGTTAAGTGATACCGAAGCTAGACAGTTTGCTGCTATTATCGGCGGAATGATCTATCGGCCAAAAGCACTTGAAACGATTGAAATGGCATTTGATGAACTCATGATTGAGTGGTATCGTGTTGATTCTAATGCGTTTGCAGTTGGAAAAACGATCGGAGAGTTAGATATACGTCAAAAATACGAAGTGTCTGTTATAGCGATCATCAAAGGAAATGAGAAAGTATTGAACCCTGGTCCAGAAACGATGATTGATTCTGGAGATATGCTAGTTATTTCAGGCGAAAGACCTGGTGTTAAACGAATCATTAAGGAGATGTTTTCAGCTGAGGTGAGCAGTGAATGACAAATCACCTTGTACTAGAAGTTGGTACAGCTCTAATCATCATCGCGCTTGCTGCTTTACTCGCTAATAAATTAAACTTCTCCATCATTCCGTTTCTCATCATATTTGGTATGATTGTAGGTCCGCATGCCCCTGTTATTGGCGTTCTGGATTTTACGTTTATTAACAGCAACGAGATCATTACCTTCTTTGGTAGGATAGGTGTCTTGTTCCTGCTTTTCTATCTTGGTTTAGAGTTTTCGGTCGGTAAGTTAGTTCGCTCTGGAAAAAACATCGCTGTTGGGGGAAGTATCTACATCCTCATAAACTTCACATTAGGATTGGTTTATGCCTATATCATGGGTTTTCCTCTATTAGAGGTTCTGATCATAGCTGGAATTATCACCATTTCTTCTAGTGCGATCGTCGCAAAGATCATCGTTGATCTGCGGCGTACTGCGAATCCTGAAACAGAACTGATCCTCGGAATCATCATGTTCGAAGATATATTCTTGGCCGTTTATCTATCTATCATTTCAGGGTTAGTGTTAGGAGATGCGACTTCTGTTCTAGGCGTGACTAAATCCATATTCATTGCATTTGGATATATGATTTTGTTCTTTGTTATTGCGAGAACGTGTACGAAGCATTTAAATAGACTCCTTAATATCACATCGAACGAAATTTTCATTATCGTGATTTTCGCCTCGTTGTTCTTTATCGCAGGATTTTCAGAAACAATCCATGTAGCAGAAGCGATTGGTGCTCTTCTGTTAGGACTTGTGTTTTCTGAAACTGAACATAGTGAACGTATTGAGAAGATGGTTATACCGTTCCGAGATTTCTTTGGAGCGATTTTCTTTTTCAGCTTTGGTTTAAGTATAGATCCGTTTACGCTAGGTGGAGCCGTATGGCTAGCACTTGGAGCTGTTCTGATCACGATCATCGGAAACTTTGTAGCAGGTATGATCGCTGGGAGAAAGGCTGGACTGTCTCATAAAGCTTCGTCCAACATCGGACTGACGATTGTTTCAAGAGGAGAATTCTCAATCATCGTAGCTAACATTGGTATGGCAGGTGGTTTGGCATCTGTACTAAAACCATTCTCAGCACTATATGTTTTGATCTTGGCGATACTTGGTCCGTTGCTTACAAAAGAGTCAAAGAAAATTTATGGTGCATTAAATAGGATCTTCAAATGGAAGAAAGAAGAAAAGCCTAATCTTCAAAAGAAAGCAAATTGAGTATGTATGAAGAGAAAACACAGCGTCTCTATCAAGAGAGCTGTGTTTTCTTTCGTATCATACACAAATGAAATACTTAATCGCCTTTTCCAATAGTTACAGCGAACTTACTATGAGTTAAATAGTTTAATCGTATGGATTTTTCTTTAAAGTAAACTTTGTAATGTTTCGCTGTAATATTTAAATGAGATACTTTAACTTTCTTATGATGTATCGTTATAGAAGAAATATAATCGATACCATTCTTAGAACTGTCATACGTTAAGGATGAAGGGATGCCTTCTACTACGTTGAAGTTTCTAGCTTCATAGTCATCAATGTCTTCGTATAACTGAAACGTGGTGTGTGCAAAAGCAATTGATACTGCACTTGAGCCAAAGATTACAAGTGGAATAAGAATTCGTTCTAATATATTCTTCATTCTTGAATAACACGCGACTATGCCCATCAAAAGTGATAGCAGTGACATGGATAAAAACATGAAAAGCTCAGACAAAACAAGGTGATCTTGAAACGCTGTCGAAGATAAAAATAATAAACTAAAAGCAGAGAATAGCAGAATCACTAAAAGTAAGATGAGAGGAAATGTACTCGGAGTTTTAAAGCTCCTGGATCCTGTGATTCTTTTCTTTTTTTTATTACTCATAATCATCCTCTCCTTTATAAAATGTATTCAATAAAGCTAAACCACTATTCATTAGAGTGAAATTCCAACTCAAATGTCCTCAAATAAAAGTATTTACCGGCAGACAAGGAGAGTATTGTATGAGATTAACTCAAGCCCAACAACTTGCCATATATTATGTTGAGCGTTACGCAGCACAACAAAAAGATGATGCTCAAGCGACGATTCAACACCTATTAAGAATGTCCAACATCACAGATGATGTTTTTCATCAGGCCGTTCGTAAACTTAAAGAATACGCTCGCATCGCCCTTCACTTTCACCCAGATCGACCAAGCTCAACTATGATAAGTATCGCAGAAGCCTTATATCATGAAGGAATCTATAAAAGTCAGTTTGAAACGCTGCTCTCAAACGGTAGTGTTTCTGCATATACCGGAGGATTGCGTGATCAGTGGGAAGAACAATTATTTGGAGGAGCTTACCAGACAAGTGGTACGACTCTTAAGGAACGAGCAAAGTATGGTGCGTTAAACATCATGAATCATCCAGATGGACCAGCGCCGCGTTTTGGCTCATGTTACTTCTTACTCAAACCTGAAGTTTCAAAAAGAGCTACTTATACTTACTTGGACTCTCATCAAAATCCAAAAGAAAAGGGAACTTATGGAGAGTTCGATATGATAATAGCCGCATTGTTTGAAGAAATCTTTACGAGAGATTATGCGTTAGGAGAACCTAATCTTAAGGTGAGTTCTTTGATCCAGCACCTTGTTCATAATATCGAAATGCCTTTTCGAGATCCCGCTAACAAACAAGTGCATCGAAATTTAAATCATTATATTGAAGCACAAGTTCACGGTAATCTTTCACTAAAAGAAGATGTAGAAATCCTGGTTGCTGATCCTTCATTTATTGGAACGAAGGTTGGAGATACACTATCAATCCTTTGTACAAAATATGGTATTAAGCTTTATTATCATTCTGGATTTCAATTGGCTGTAGATCATGTTCCTTCAGATTTTCGAGGATCTGAAATGCCGTCCTTAGCAAAAAGAATCGCTAAAAATCAAGTGATTGATGCACATCTTATAGGTGAAGCTGTAATGGATTTAACGAGAAATCCAGGGACTTGGACGGACAGAGGAACGCAAAGTGAAGTCTTACAAGAGTTGAAGCTACTGTGGCACGTTTTAGTGAAGTATGGTAAACCATTTGTAAAAAAATAATGGTTATTCAATCACCAAGACCTTGCAATATACATGTTAATCTGTTAATATCGTTTCAATGCTAACGATTTTGAAAATTGATAAGGAGTGGATCATATCTATTCTTTTGATGAGTACGGCGAGTTATTACCGGAAGAGAAGGACACCATCAATCAATTGACGAAAGCCCCGATTGAATCCCTCAATCTGCACTCTATTACGGTAGTAACAAATCTGTATCGAGCAGCTCAAGGGCTACGCAATAAAATGGAACGCGAAGTATTAGCGAAGCATGGGTTGTCCTGGACGTCATTTTCTATTCTCTATGATTTGTGGATATGGGATTCTGTTGAAACAAAAAAATTAGCGCTTTCTGCAGGTGTTTCAAAAGCGACCATAAGTAATATCACGAATACATTAGAACGAAAAGAGTTGTGTTATCGTAAGGTGGACAATCGAGATCGACGCATCACATGTGTTGTTTTGACTGATAAAGGCAGAAAAGTGATGGAAGAACTATATCCAAGGTTCCATGAAGGTGAAGTGGAAGTGGTCTCTTCTTTGTCCATTGAAGAGCAGAAAGTAATATCAAGCTTGCTGAGAAGAGTTATACGAGAGAATGATTTTTAATTTCATATAAAAATGCGATGACAGGAAACGCAGTAGCAATGATCTCCCTGTTTCTAGAGAGCTGGTGGTTGGTGTGAATCAGCACAAAGATCATGTGAATTACATTTCCAAGAGCTTTCTTTGTAATGTTTGTAACTAAACAGAAGAAGAACGGGAGTACCGTTATTTACATTTGAGTGGAAGAATGTTTTCTTCAATTAGGGTGGTACCGCGTGTAAAAGTTAGACCACGTCCCTTCATTATAGGGATGTGGTCTTTTTTATATTTTATAAATAATACATTTTGAATTCTTAAAAGGAGGACAATAGAATGAATCAAGTTATGGAACAGCTCAATGAGAAGCAACAAATTGAAGTGAAGAGGCAGATGAAAATCTATAAACAAGGTGTTCAAGATATTATTCCGACTGAAGAGCTAGAAACCAAAGTAGCTAAGTCTATTTTAGAGAATCGTCCTTTAAAAATTAAGCTTGGACTCGATCCTTCAGCTCCAGATGTACATCTTGGTCACACGGTTGTTTTGAACAAATTAAGACAGTTTCAGCAGAATGGTCATATCATTCAATTAATCATTGGAGATTTTACAGGAAAGATCGGTGACCCTACAGGAAAATCCGTTGCTAGGAAACAGTTGACGACAGAAGAAGTAGAGCACAACGCGAAAACGTATTTCGAACAGTTTGGTAAAATAATAGATATGGAAAAAGTAGAGCTGCATTACAATTCTAAGTGGCTTTCTAGTTTGAATTTTGAAGATGTGATCAATCTTGCTGGTAAAATTACGGTGGCAAGATTGTTGGAACGAGACGATTTTGATGAGCGAATCTCAACAGGAAAGCCAATTTCGCTGCATGAATTCTTCTACCCGCTCATGCAAGGTTACGATTCTGTTATGCTGGAATGTGATGTTGAATTAGGTGGAACGGATCAGCACTTTAACATTCTAATGGGAAGACACTACCAAGAGAAGTTTGGTAAAGAAAAGCAGGTTGCTATGCTCATGCCGCTTCTAGAAGGACTTGATGGCGTTGATAAAATGTCGAAATCGAAGAAAAACTACATTGGGATTGATGAAGCTCCGCAGGACATGTACGGAAAGTCGATGTCCATTCCCGATACACTCATGATCAAATACTTTGAACTGGTAACAGATTTAAATACAGAAGAAATAAATGCTATCAAAGCAGATGTTGAGAATGGAAAGTTACACCCTCGTGATGCAAAGATGCTTCTTGCTCGAACGATTGTCCGCATGTACCATGGCCAAGAAGCAGCAGAAGAGTCAGAAAAGCATTTTGTTTCCGTTTTTCAACAAGGCGCTTTGCCAACGGATATTCCAGTCTTCCAATGGAATGGTCCTAAAGAGATCTCCATCATTGATCTAATTGTTGACTTAAAGTTGCTTTCATCAAAAAGTGAGGCACGCAAGATGATCAGTAACCGTGGTGTTAAAGTAGATAATGAGAAAGTGGAAGATACAAGTACTCGCCTCCTCTTATCTGAGGGGATGGTCATTCAAGTCGGTAAACGTAAATTTGTGAAAATCTCATTGAATAAAGAATGAGAAACCATTGAAACATGTAGGTAAAAGGTGGTCAATCAAAATGGAAATCATATGGAAAGAAGTAACGCATTCAAATCAAGAAAAATTGCAAGAAGCTCTCACTTTGTATGAGCAATCTTTTCCAATTGAGGTACGGGAACCGAAATCAGTCTTTCTTCAAAGTTTGAATAATGCTGAAACGCATTTGCCGAATCAGTATCATTTTCTAGTTGGATTTCAGGATGAAGTGTTAGTCAGTTTAGTTACGGCTCATTATTTAGCTGACGTGAACACAGGATTTATTGTATACCTTGTTACGAATCCTAAAGTGAGAAGCAAAGGTTTAGGAGCACAATCTCTTCAAAGAATTGAAGAAGTTCTTCAACAAGATAGTATTGCTGCAGGATATAAATCACTAGATGCCATCGTACTGGAGACTGAAACGCCAGAGATGGTTCATAGCGAAAAAGAAAAGGATGACTGCGTAAAACGAACGAATTTTTTTATGAGGAATGGGTTTTACAAAGTTGAGGATTTTCTTTATCTTCAGCCACCCATACATGATGACGGTGTAGATGTGCCTCTGCATTTATTCATAAAAACTTTAACGAAACAAGAACGGTCAGTATCCGAAGTTAAACGAATCGTAAAAGCTATGTACTTGGAGAAGTATCATCACGGTAACGGTATTGTAAAAGAGGTTCTTAATCGTTCTTATAACAAGATGAACTTAGAGAAATCCAATCTGTTCTGTAACTAAGAATGATTACATCAATTTACAAATAAAAGCACAAGGCACTACTCATAATGAAGTAGCCTTGTGTTTTTTTGTTAAAGTCTTTATGAAACTGTTATTTAAACATATAGTCATGGTTACTTCTTCTACGATTTGTTCTGCATCAAGTTTGATCAATAGAAAGATGGGAATGGTTTTCTAAATAACTTTTATTGAATTTTATCGTAATGAGATTCAAATATCGCCATTTAAGTACTAACCGTAGGCTCCATAACAGTCAAACTCCGATTGATCGTATTCATATTCACATTTACACCTAGCGGGATCGCCGCTTTATAATAGCCGTGTGCACTTGTTAAATTCGTCATGAGTGGTTTGCCGAGTGGAACAAGAAATTCATCGATTACATTTTCAAATGTTTTTCCATATGCAGGTTCACATTTTGTACATTCTCCGATGATGATACCGATACAATCATCGAATTTCCCAGCAATCTTTAAGTGGTTTAAATATCTATAAACGGTATTTACCGGTTCATGCGTTTCTTCAAGAAATAAAATTTTACCTTTCGTGTCAATCTCATAAGGAGTTCCTAAACAATCGACAAAGGATGTAAGGTTACCACCTACAATTACTCCTGTTACGTTACCTGCAACTTTACTTATGAGGGGAATATTCGGTGGATTCATAACCTGCCATGGCGCAGTTGTTCGAGTGATGCTATTGAAAAATTGGCTAAAATTATAGGTTGGAGTACTTGATCGGAAATCTAAAAGCATCAAACTTTGAAACGTAACCAGATCAGCTAGTTGATATAGCACATTTATTAAGATGGTTATATCACTGTATCCTGAGATGATCTTTGGGTTGGTTCTGATTATATTGTAATCGAGATAGGGAAGGATACTTGCTACTCCCACACCACCTCGTGTTGGAAGGATCAACTTAACCTGATCGTTTTGAAACATCTTCATCAAATCTGATGCCCGTTGCTCTGGGGTTCCTGACAAAAAACCATTTGTTGCGTATACATAATCGCCTACGATTACTTGGAAACCCATGTCTTTCAACATCGCGATTCCTTGATTAATTATTTTCGCATCAAGCGGGCTACCCAATGTAACAATTCCAATGGTGTCGCCTTGCAGTAATTGCTGCGGTTTAATCGACATCCTAACAGCTCCTCTCGGAGAACCAAACTCCTATAAGCTATTATATTGGGGTGTAGAGAATGTATGAAAAAACGCCCAGAAGACTCGTTCTGAACGTTTCATGTAACAGCTATTATTTATTAGAATATGGTTTAGCTTGGTAAAAGTAATTGGGTTTTACAATATCATTTTTGTAAGGCTTATGAAAAATATGTGTCGTTGCAGGGCTCATAGGAGGTATAAGCCAAGCCCAGTTACCTGTAACATTTCTACCACTCTCTGATTCTTTCTCTTCAAATTTTTTGAACTGTTGAGCTGCCGTATGATGATCTACGATACTAACACCATCTTCTCGAAATGAATGCAATACAGCGATGTTTAGCTCAACAAGTGCTTTATCTTTCCAAAGAGAAATTGAGCTTTTTGTATCTATACCCATGCATGAAGCAATCTTTGGTAGCATGTTGTACCGCTCTTCATCGGCTAGATTTCGAGCACCGATTTCGGTCCCCATATACCAGCCATTGAATGGAGCTGCCGTGTAGCGAAGTCCGCCAATCTCAAGAGCCATGTCAGATATAAAAGGTACACCGTACCATTTTAGATCTAGATCTTGAAACCAATCAAACTCAGGGTGACGGATCTCTACTTCTAAAGTTGAAGACTGTGGAAGTTCAAATAACTTAGGAAGATTGTTGTTTACTTGAATTACAATGGGCAGGATATCAAAATTTCCGTATTTTGGTTCCCAACCGAGCTCTATGCATTTTTCTGTAAATTCAATGGAAGAAGGATCTCCAATCATACCATTCTCCATTTGATAGCCCGCATATCGAATCAATTGATGATTCCATATGCGTACATGGTGTTTCTTTGTTTGTGGAGGGAAGATGGTTATCGTTGGCCGAATTCGTCCATCGTTTGTCGCATATTTCATGTGATCTATGATTGCCATAAAAATTTCTTCTTCTGTTTCAACATGTCGCCGATCGAACGTATGCATCTGGTCCCAAAATAATCTCCCAATACATCGATTGCTGTTGCGCCACGCTACTTTTGCGCCATAATCGATCTCAAAAGATAAGTGTTTATATGTACCATCTTTTTGAACTTCTTTTGTGATTTCATAAATTCGATCATCAATCTCACTCTGTGTTTTATTTAATTCCTGATAACAGGAAGTGATGAACTCTGTTGCTTCTTGTAAAAGATTCATTTCCAAAATAAAGCCCCCAACAAAAATAAGTGTATTATTATAATAGCCTAGTTTACAAAGAAATACCGCTTGTAAGTGTTACAAAAATAGAACATGAAGGAGGGGAATCATTGGGAATGAGAGCACCTTACCAGGTTTTGGTTATTCCTTTTGTTTTGAAAGAACATGGTATTGAATATTGCATTTTTAAACGTTCAGATATGGGTTACTGGCAAGCTGTTGCTGGTGGCGGAGAAATGGGTGAGACCCCTGAACAGTCAGCTAGGAGAGAAGCCTTTGAAGAAACAGGTCTAGGTGAAGATTGCCGGTTAATCCAATTAGATTCAATAACTTCTTTGCCAGTATTACACGTAGTAGGTTATTTTCTTTGGGGAGAAGAAATGTTCGTTATACCGGAGTACTCATTTGGTTTAGAAGTCTATGATCAAAGATTGAATCTATCTAAAGAGCATACTGCGTACAAATGGGCTAGCTATGAAGAAGCTGTCTCCCTGTTAAAATGGGATAGCAACAAAACAGCACTATGGGAACTACATACAAGATTAACCAGTATAAACAGATATTAAAGGAAAATTATGATAAACTATGAAAATTAATGGAGGTAAAAAGAATGACTCGGACAGGTTGTTTAATTTGTGAACGGATTGAGATGATTCAAAATGGAACAAATCCATATTTTGTAGCAGAGTTAGAGACAGGTTTCGTCGTGATTGGAGATCATCAATATTTTAGAGGATATACGCTATTTCTTTCAAAACAACATAAGACAGAACTGCATTTTTTAGAATCAGAAGTGAAGAAGACCTTCTTACATGAGATGAGTATAGTAGCTGAAGCGGTTTATAACGCATTTAACGCTGAAAAATTAAACTATGAATTATTAGGAAATGGTGATTCTCATCTTCACTGGCATTTGTTTCCACGAAGAGAAAATGACTCACCCGTTAAAGGTCCTGTATGGTGGGTAGATAGGGAGGAGATGTTCTCAGACAATATAAGACCTTCTCAAGATGAGTTGGAAGAAATGAAGAACCGTTTGTATGCGGAACTAAGTAAATTGATTTCTGTGACAATTCGTTAAAGAAAGGAAATGAATGAAATGAGTGACCATCCTATAATTGAAACGAACCGTTTGTTCTTAAGAAAGGTAACTCATGAAGATGCGAGGGATATGTTTTCTTATCTATCGGACTCTGAAGTTGTAAAACATATGGGCCTCGAACCTTATCAAACGGTTGAAGCGGTCTATGAAGAAATAGAGTGGTATCATTCTATCTTAAAAGAACAAACAGGGATTCGATGGGGAATCACATTAAAGAATACCGATAGAGTAATCGGAAGTTGTGGATTTCTGAATAGAAATGCTAAGCACTTTCGCACAGAAGTAGGATTTGAATTGAATAAAGAATATTGGGGAAAAGGTGTTGCTCGAGAAGCGTTAGAAGCAGTTGTAATATATGGATTTGAACAAATGAAATTGGAACGAATCGAAGCACTAATAGAGCCCGATAATATTTCATCACAGAGTCTAGTAGAGAGGGTTGGTTTTCTTAAAGAAGGATTGTTAAGACATTATGAATACACATGTGGCAAATTTGATGATCTATTCATCTATTCTTTGCTAAAAGGTGACGACTTATCTTTAAAATCCGAACATTAAACAAAAAATATAATTTAATGTTAAGTTTTATGTTGAAAATAAAAACTTTTATTGTTATATTATCAAAGTAACATACATAAAAACGAATTACTCGTATATGCTCGGTAATATGGTCTGAGTGTTTCTACCCGGTTCCCAATGAAAGAACTGGACTACGAGTTGAAGTATCAGGTTGAGTAGTTAGACTTTTTTAAGAATAAGTACATCAGCCATTAATTTAGCAATATTACATTGTTTAAAGATACTTTGACTCTGGTGGTCTAGAGGTAGAACATATCTACATTCTCTAGGCTATTTTTATTGAGTATATTGGAGTAATCCGTGACATCTGGAGGGTAATATTCAATGAAAAAATACGGATTATTAGCAATCGCAGCTGTTTTATTCTTATCCGCGTTAGCTGGATTTAATTTCAACCAAACAGCATCAGGAAAAGAAAAAGCAAAACGACCAATTATCATTCAAGGACCGATGCCTATTGAGGCTGAGAATTTTGCAAAACGCCTAAAGAATGTAAAAGAAGAAAAGTCTGGGAACTTTGTTTTTTATAAAGGGACACTAAATAATTATCCAGTTATCGTTACAAAGACAGGTAAGGGCATGGAAAATACCGCAGCCGCAACAGCTATTGCAATTGAAAAATATAAACCTGCAGCCATCATTAATCAAGGTACATCTGGAGGACATGATCCGAGCTTAAACGTTTTTGACATCGTTTTAGGAAAAAGAACGGTTAATCTTGGATCTTTAAAGACGCCTCACAAAGAATCAAATGAAGGAATTCACCCTACATCATGGATTCCAATGGACCTCATGGCATCAGAAGGAAGTGCCGGTGAAGATCCGAATGCAGAAAAAGCACGCTATTTTGAAGGCGATGCAAAGCTTTTAAAAGCCGCTCATGCTGTAAAAGATAAGTATTCAAAAGGAAAAGTTGTAGAGGGTACGATCGGTTCTGCAGACGTTTGGAACAATGAAGTTGATCGTATCAAATGGTTCCATGAGAACTTTGGAACTTCTGTGGAAGAGATGGAAGGTGCATCAGCTGCACAAATTTCCAAAGCGTATGATGTTCCATTCCTCGGCATCCGCGTGCTTTCAAACAATAAGACAAATGGCGGTCAATATGATCCTACGACAGCAGCTGCAAATCAAGATTATGTATTCGAAGTGGTTAAGAAATATATCTCTATGAAAAAAGGTAAATAGCATAAGGAAAACCCCGCTAACCAAATTTAGCGGGGTTTATTTTTCTAATATGGCTTTATTAAATTTTTTCAACAGATGGCCAAACTGCTCTCGTTCTTCTTCCGTCCAATCGTCTGTAAGCACTTCAAAACGTTCAAGCCGAGCTTTTTTGTACTCATTAAAATCTTCTGTCCCTGATTCTGTTAACTGTAGAAAGTAAGCTCGGCGGTCCACATGATCTGGAACTTTGTACACATAACCTTTTTTCTCAAGTGATGCAGCTTGTCGACTAACTGTAGATGTATCTAGCTGCAAGTTTTCAGCGAGCGTCTTCACACCAAGTGGCCCGTGAACAGACAATTGGTGTAAGAGAAGGTAGGCTGATCTGTCTAGATTTCCGATTTTGTTTTTGGATGTGATCGAAGTGACGCGCCTTACAAGGACAGCCATCTCAAGCTCGATCTTTTCAAGTATGGGATTTTTCATCGTAATTGCCACCTTTATATACAAAACTCTATCAACATGATAACCGATTCATATACATTTCAACAACAGAATCATGATTTGACAGCAAAGTAGTTGTACTATACAATTATATAGTTGTATTGTACAATAAGTTTCAGTCATAGTAAAATTGAAAAGGAGATGTGAGAATGTCAACAAACACACAAAGTGTTGGCGGAGCCAAGGTTTCAGGAGTTTCACTTGATAATCAAAGTTTATTTCATCAGCCGATCTCCGTATGGGCTGTTTTTTTCGCTTGTATAACAGCTTTCATGGGAATGGGATTGGTCAATCCTGTTTTACCTTCGATCGCTGAAAATCTACAAGCTTCCCCAAGTGAAGTGACGTTACTTTATACGAGTTATAATGCAGTAATGGCTTTTGCCATGCTTATAACAAGCACGGTTTCTTCTAGACTTGGAAATAAAGGAACATTATTGACTGGGGTATTTATTATAGCGACAGTATCTGCGCTAGGAGGTTTTGCAGATAACATCTGGACATTAGTAGGACTCCGCGCAGGTTGGGGACTAGGAAATGCACTATTTGTAGCAACGGCACTAGCTGCGATCGTTTCTCTTTCTAGCAGCGGAACTGCTAAGGCAATTATTTTATATGAAGCAGCCGTAGGTTTAGGAATCTCGATCGGACCCTTACTTGGTGGAACGTTAGGTAGTATTTCATGGAGGTCTCCATTTTTAGGTGTTTCGACTCTCATGATTCTTGCATTCATGATTCTTTTGATTTTGATGCCTAAACCGAATGCGCAGTTAGCTGTGAAAAAGAAAAAAACACCACTATCCGCTCCATTTATAGCGATGAAACATCGTTCACTCTTAGTACTCGGAATCGTTGCGGCACTTTATAACATTGGTTTTTTTACGATCATGGCTTACGCACCATTTGTTCTTGGCTTACATCCAAAGGGATTAGGTTATGTGTTCTTAGGCTGGGGAACACTGCTAGCGATTACTTCCGTATTTATGGCACCAAAGCTTGAAAGAACGTTCGGAACGGTAAAATCTATGGCGATTATGCTTTTCTTGTTTGTAGCTGATCTTGTGATCATGGGATTATTTACTTCAACTCAATGGGTGATTATTTCATCGATCGTTTTTGCTGGAGCGATATTAGGCAATACAAATACCTTGATAACAACAGCTGTGATGGAAGCAGCACCTGTTGAACGGTCAACTGCATCAGCAGCTTATAGTTTTCTTCGATTTTTAGGAGCTGCAATATCTCCATATATGGCGGCAAAACTTGCTGAGATCTTTAATCCACATCTACCGTTTTATGTAGCTGCAGGATTCGTGTTTTTATCAATCATATTCATCGGTTGGAACTACAAACATCTAGCGCACGTAGATCGAATGGACACAGCGCATTAAATAACAGTAGTGAAAAAGCCTGCTCCAATAGTTGGAGCAGGCTTTTATGATTGTATTGGATGATGAATCCACGAGTTTTGATCCTGAATCCAAAAGTTTATAGAGTTTATCCACGAGTTTTGATCCCGAATCCACAAGTTAGCACTGTTTATCCGCGAGTCTACAATCCTCGACACCGTTCGACTCTAACGGTCTTAGGCTAATCCGCCTTTTAGATTGACGACCATATCAATGGTTACGATATCACCCTTTTTTAAAGGCTGTTTACGCGGAAACCCATGACAGATCTCATCATTGATGGAAGCACATGTTGCGTATTGATAACCGTGAAACCCTTTTTGTTCAGGTGTTGCTCCATGTTCAGCTAAGAACGTTTCAACGAATTGATCAATTTCCATCGTTGTGATACCTGGTCTGATTCGTTTAGCGATTTCTTTGTGAACGGATGCTAGCAACTTTCCAGCATTGTGCATAAGATCAATTTCTCGAGCTGATTTTAAATGAATCATGTAAATCCCTTCTTTTCAAGTCAGATTTCTAATGGAAAATAATTAGAAAATGAAATATTGTGCTACAAATGAAAAAGGTTCGGAATAATACCGAACCATTTCTCTAATTTAATATAAAAATACCAACTAACGAGTAGACGATCACTGTTGAAAACAGAATTGTCATATGGATTAGAGAATAGATGAAGAGAAGCTTTGCCCATTTCTCAGAATCCTTGTTTTTCTTATAGCCATATATGCTCAACACGAGCCATCCAACATTCATAAGAAGTGCCACTAACGTTAAGCCTAGGCTTAATGGTAGGAACAAGAAGCTCGTTAAACTCAGTAATACAAGATAGATGTTGGTTTGTGTATACGTTCTTTTAACCCCTTTTACAACCGGAAGCATCGGTATTCGAGCCGCCTTATATTCATCATGTCGGCGAATGGCGATGGCATAGAAGTGAGGCATCTGCCAAATGACCTGGATGATGAACAGTGCTGCAATCGCGGGGTGTGCAAGTGTACCAGTCATTGCTGCCCAACCAATAAGGGGAGGCATCGCACCTGAAATACTGCCTACTTCCGTGTTATAGATCGTTCTTCGTTTGGTCCACATCGTATAAGGAACGACATAAAAGAAAAGACCTAAGAAACCTAATAGTGCCGCAAGCGGTGTAGTGAAGGCAAGAGCAATAATACCAAGTACAGCCATAATGCCAGCGAGTGTAATAGCAAATTTCGTATCGATCTCACCTGTAACCGTAGGTCGGCTCTTCGTTCTTTCCATGATCGCATCAATGTCGCGGTCATATACATTATTTAACGTACCAGCAGCACCTATTACTAAAATTGTTCCAATCAATGCGAATACAACATCAAGTAACTTAGTGCCAGGATCGATATCGTACGTATATAATGCCAGCGTAAGTCCGGCAAACATAGGAACGAGGTTAGACTTAATGATTCCCGTTTTCACAGTTTGTGACAGAATCGCTGACCGTTTTTGTTTTTCTACTTTCAACGTTTTTTCCATACTATAAGACACCATCTTCACAATAATTCTCTCTCTATATTATCCATATAGTGTAACCTTAAATCCACTTCTATTAAAGCATTAAATGAATTCCCAGTTCAAATAATAGAACACCTTAAGACACTTTACACAAAGCTTTTGTGAACGTTCTGTGAGGTTTATGTGATAGAAATGTGATACAAACGCTTACCTAGCTTATAATCGCTCCGTTTCATTCCTTTGTATTTTATTACCGATATATATAAAACGAAGTGCAATTAACATCAAAAGGATCGCTAGCATGCGTTCCCAAGTGAAGGGAACGGATAGTCCTCCAAAAAATCCAAAATGATCGATAACCATACCAGCAGTAAGCTGTCCGATGACGGTTGCAATGTTAGTAGCGATGACTCCAATGCGTGGTACAGCAACTACTGTTAAAAATAAGTAACCAACTCCGAACCAAACGGCTGCAAGCTGCCACTTAGGCGCTTCAAAGACCTTTAAGATGTTACCTTCACCAAAGAAAAGAATAAGAATGGCTAATAGGAGTGCACCTGAAAAAAAGGTTAAAAACGCAGCTTCGTACGTACCGGATTTTCTGCTGAACGCTCCATTAATAGAAGATTGAGCACTAAGCAATATACCGCCTATGACTGAACCAAGAAGAATTAATATGTGCATGTTGTTATCCCTTCCTTCCTAAAAAATGAGCAGCAGTGAGATTGTCATGAGCGTTACTGCAATGAGTTTTTCTTTGTTAACGCGAGCTTTTGAACTTCCAAGCCAGCCTTTGTGCTCAATGAGTATGCTCATAGCCATTTGACCGATGATGACGGAAATCATAGCAATTCCTACGCCAACAATCGGTATAGCTATGATTAAGATTGTCAGATAGATGGTACCTAAGACACCACCAGAAAGTTCCCATTTAGGAGCTTGAAACGTATAAGCCAGTGAGCCTTTACCTAAGAACAGAACGATGATTCCTAGAATAATGGCACCAACAAAAAAGTTGTAAAAGCTGCTTTCTAATTTTCCGATCGTTTTGCCAAGTTCTCCATAGATCGCACCTTCAACACTAAGGGATACTCCGGCAAGTAGTGCTAGTAAATAAGTCCATATCTTCATAAACAAAACTCCTTCATATTTACATATTTAAAATTATCGATATAAAAACAAAAAAAGAAGAACCTATAATTCTTCTTTCAGATAGGTAGCTAACTCTTGTATGTTTTTTTCATTTCTACGATAGTACGTCCATTTGCCATGACGCTCTGATTCAAGCAAACCTGCTTTCTGCATCATCGATAAATATTGGGATACAGTAGATTGGGAAAGATTCGCTTTTTCCTGTATATCTCCCACACAGATACCGCCTTTCTCATTAATCGTTTTAGATAGATGAGCAGTAGGTTTATCAAAGTGTTGCTGTGGATCTTTGAGCCATTTCAGAATTTCGAGGCGAATGTCGTTGGAAAGCGCCTTAAATACATCGATAGGATTGTTCATGTTTTATACTCTAATCGGTTTTTCTCGATATGTCAATTTGTAAACACTAGTGACAATTGGAAAAAAATGAAACAAATCAGCTTTATAAATCGTAATATTAAGTAGAAAAAAGTGGGAGGGAAGTAAAGATGGAATCTATTTTATCAATTCTGGTCCTCGTAACATTGATATTCTCTATTACATATGTCATACGTCAAAGGCGGAATCAAGGGATTACAGGTTTGAGATCAGCTCTAACATCAATCTGTTTTTTCTTAATCGCGGTAGTGAATCTTTTAGCTTATTGGTTTGATTTACTTGGGATATGGAGCTGGGGGGCATCGGTAATTCTTTTACTGTTGGGTGCTTACTTTACTAAATACTTGCGAATTATTGAATCGTAAATATTTTGTATATACGAATCCTTTTAACTCTTTATTTAAAAAGTGTTGCGTATGCAACACTTTTTAAATTTAAGGGAACAGGATATTTATTTTATTAACCTAATATAATCATTTGAATATTTGATCTACATCGTAACTTTTTTAGCTTTTATTTGTTTCCTTAATTGTTTTGGTAAAGGAACATACATCATGTTTGTTTTCATGAAGACATACTTGTGGAAGAACTTTACCGATAAGTAAGCAAAGAATAAACAAAAAAATGAAAAAATAGTTAGAGGATATACGATGGTAAGTATAGGATAACTTCTAGCTAAATACGCGTAAATTATATAACCAATGCCAAAAAGAATCATTATGAAGTAATCTCTTTTAGGATTTAGTTTTTCTTCTCCAAAATTACTATGTATGTTCGAGAATTTTTTGACTTGGTACCAAATCTGTTGTGCAACAAATAAGGAGAAAATCAATAAACATATAATGAAGAAAAGAGGGGAAGAGAATTTAAAAATAAGATAGTAAAATTTTTGGACAACCACGAAATTACAAAATGAACCAACAACACCTAGGCATGCTGTATAAAGTATGGGTTCAAGTATCATGTTTTCCGTATTTCTAAGTAATATCGTAAGTGACCAAACATTAATGATTACGACCAGCGGAATGGTAATCCAAAAGGTGGGCTGGTGAGGTGCCAGAACTATAAAAATGAGGGAGATTATATCCAACAGAATAAAAGTAAAAGCAAATATGCTATGTTTGACATGATACATTACATTTAAATGCGTCTTATAACGCTCAGGTAACTTTCGATATTTAATAGAACGGTCTATTTTCAATTTTACTTTCTCCCATCCCAAGAATTCACCTGAAAAAATTTTAATTATTCTGTATATTTCTAGTTTACCAGTTGGTTATTAGTTTTATCAATTTAGAATGTAAATGAAAGGAGCCTGATTAATGAGAAAGCACATGGGCGTCGCTTCAATAGTAATTCTATTAACCACATTACTTGTTTTACAATTCGTCATTGAAAACCGATTAAGCGAGATTGGTTTTATTATTTTATCAGTAGGGGTGCTATTAGCATTTATAACCGCTTTAATTAGTACGAAAGGATTCTGGAGTTCGACAGCTTTCAGCGGAATCGGTCTATTCTTTATTATCTTTATTTTTGGCATCTTATCATTCATAGGAGTGATATAAGTCTTTGTTTTATATCGTATTATAAGATATAATCTTAAATAACGATGTAAAAAGAGGTGCTTATTATGCTTAGTTCATCAAAATTAAATCAATATTGGACAGACATATACTTTCATTTGCACTATCCACATGGTGAGAAAATTACTCATCAGATGGTACGGGTCCTACAGTTAATTGATAAAAAAGATAGAGTAGTTGTAAATGATGTAGCGAATCATCTTAATATCTCTCACAATACGGCTTCTGAGCATGTGAAGCGGATGATTCATAAGAATTACTTAGAAAAGAAACGCGATCTGGAGGATGAACGAAAAGTTATTCTTCGGTTAACGGATATTGGTAAAAAGGTACTTCATGAGAATACGAGTCTAGATGAAGATAAGTTGAATCATATCTTCAGTCAAATGGACGAAGTTGAAATAGAGTTAATCACGAAAGCCTTTAAACTGCTAAGTGAGCGGTCGAAATCATGTATGTAATTATGAAAATCCTAATTTCTGCAGGAGTTATTGCAGCAGTTACCGAAATTGCTAAAAGGTTTCCTAGTTTTGGCGGAATCGTGGCTGCTCTTCCACTTGTAAGTTTATTAAGCATTATCTGGCTTTATGTACAAGGAGAGCCAACCAAAACGTTAAGCAAATTTGCTCTTGGCGTTTTATGGGGATTTCCAGCAACTGCCGTTCTATTAGCGATTGTTTATATTTCTTTAAAGCACTCCTTCTCATTAATCACCTGCTTAGGTTTAGGTATAAGCGGTTGGTTAGTATGTATTTTGCTTCAAGAGGTAGCTGTGAAATTCATAAAAACAATAATCTGAATACCAGACATTTATTTTCGTAAAGAGGTGAAAGTATGCAAAATACAAGTCTTCCCACTAGATTAGGAAAACCCGCTGAAAGAGCTTTGACATCCGCAGGCATCTCTTCAATAGAGCAACTAACAGATTGGAGGGAATCAGATCTTAAGAAATTACACGGAATAGGTCCGAAAGCGATGGGACAGCTCCTAGCTGCACTTCAAGAAAGAGGACTGTCTTTCAAGAAATAACACACTGTTTTATATATAAAAAGGAGAACGCTTACATGTTACAGACTACACTTGAAAAAGCAACAGTTAACGATGCAGAACAATTAACAGCAATTATGAAAAAAACGTTTGATTTTGAAGCAGAAAAATGGCTTTCGAATCGAGACATCATTGATTACAATATCCAGCCGCCTGGATACACATCCATTGAAATGACCAAATATATGATTAGAGAGTTAGAATATTTTAAAGTAATGTACGATGGTCTACTTGTTGGAGGAATCATAGCCACAATCTCAGGAAAGTCATACGGCAGGATTGATAGGATTTTTATTGATCCAGAACATCAAGGTAACGGGATTGGATCTACAGTTATCAATTTGATAGAAAAAGAATTTCCGTTTGTAAGAGCATGGGATCTTGAGACGTCTAGCAGACAGCTTAATAACCATCACTTTTATAAAAAGTTAGGTTATGTTGTGACCTTTGAAGGTGAAGAAGAGTATTGTTTTGTAAAACATATTAAGCAATCGTTGCAACATGATAGTTTGTTGACGAATCAAAATTTATCTTATCAGCAATTTGAAAACTCTGATTTAAGTCACTCTGAATATTATCAAGTTACGATGGAAGGCAGTTCGGTGAGTAATAGTAATGTGAGTCATATACATATGAGCAATTGCAATTTAAGTCATTCTAAGTTTCAAAATATTAACTATAGAAAAACGATGTTTGCAGATTTAAATTTATCAGATAGTGAATTCATTTATGTAACGTTAAGTGGTGTGCAATTTCAAGATACTAATCTGGGTGACATAGCGAAACCTCTTGTATTTAATAGGTGCGATCTTACTGGTTCAAAACTAATAAATTGTGACCTTAAACATGTTGAGATTGAAAAAAGTGAAATTAGTGGTATGAAAATTGATAACATTCCTGTTGAAGAATTGCTTCAATTGTACTATCAAACTAGTAAAAACTAATACCCTTCTTTAAAAGACGATAGGAGATGAACAAATGATACAGCAACTTAACGGTCAAGAAATTGAAATTAGAGGCAAAAAGTTATATGTAGAACGTTACGGTGATGTAGATAAACCAGCCATCCTTTATCTTCATGGTGGTCCTGGGGAAGGGTGTCACGATTTTTCCTTCCATCAAGCTGAAAGATTAGGGAAGCATTTCAATCTTGTGTTAATAGACCAAAGAGGAGTTTGTCGTTCGGAAAACATCGAGAAAGATGAACCCTTCGGATTTCAAGATTTGATTGATGACTGTGAAGCTCTTAGAGAATATTTACATATACAAAAGTGGTCACTCATCGGTCATTCATTTGGTGGCTTTTTAGCACTAGCTTATGTTAGACAGCATCCTGATTCTATCGAAAAAGTGATTTTCGAGGGACCAACTTTTGATTTTGAACTAACATCTCGAAGTCTTATTAAAAAGACTGCGCATTTATTAAAAAAGTACGGCAAACATGAACTATACGAGAAAGGTTTGTTGCTAGCTGAGGGGAATCATCCGATACGCGAACTAACAGAAGAATATATGAAGTTGAGTGATGAGTTAGGTGAGAAGCGTATGGAGATCTACCGCCATAATCATGATAATCCAACTGATTATTACTCCTTTTATTCTGAGGAAGAATGGGACGAATTCTATGACCGTTCAGAGTACCATTACAATTTGTTAAGAGAAGAAGGCAAGATTTTTGATTCCTTGCTGGATGACATTAAATATGTTAAGAATCCAATGTTATTACTTGTTGGAAAATATGATGCTTGTACGTGTGAAAAACATTTTGAGGTGTTCGAGCGAGATACTATTAACGGAGAAATCTTTATCTTTGAAGAAAGTGGTCACACTCCTCATTACGAGGAATCAGAGAAGTTTAAGCAAGTTGTCATAGAATATCTGCAGTCTTAATAAAAGGAAGACCATGTTTTTTATGTGGTCTTCCTTTTTCAATTTTATCTTATACACAACTCTTTTGTTTTGTATAAGTTTTCAATGATGTTTTGTGGAAGATGTAATTTTAATTCTTCTTGTGTTACCCACATATAGGCAGAATGTTCTTCTGATAGCTGAACTTCGTAAGTGTCAGCTTGACATAAATAGGTTAGTAATACTACTTTTCGAGAGGGTTTAGTATAAAAAGTCGCTGCATAAAGAATGTGATCTACTGAAACGACAAGTCGTGTCTCTTCATTTATTTCACGAATTAATGCCTGCTCGATCCCCTCTTCAAACTCTATCTTTCCACCAGGACATTCCCAAGTACCGGCCCCAATTTCGTCTTCATCTGAACGTTTTACAATTAAATATTGACCTTGGTACAGAATTAATCCTTTTACCACAACATGTATTTCATTTACCACGTTCATATTTTCTCCCCACAGTATATAGAATTATTTTCCTTTTTATAGTAGCATAGGATAAACAATTTTTAATCGTTAGAGGTGAAGCAATGAAACTTGTATTATTATTTGGTCCGCAAGCGGTTGGGAAGATGACTGTAGGACATGAGTTAGAGAAGGTCACAAAGTTAAAGCTCTTCCATAACCACATGACGATCGATCTTGTTACCCCATTTTTTGAATATGGTTCTGAGGATGGGCGTAGACTGGTGCACTTATTTCGTTCAGAGATCTTTCAGGCATTTGCGAAGAGCGATCAATATGGAATGATTTTTACATATGTTTGGGCGTTCAATTATAAGGAAGATTGGGAGTTTGTTGAAAGTATTTGTCAGGTATTTGAAAAGGAGGGAGCAGAGATCTATTTTGTAGAACTTGAATCTGAATTAGAGACAAGGCTCCAGAGAAACATTACTCCCCATAGGCTGGACCATAAACCTTCTAAAAGAAATATTAAGTGGTCGGAAAATGACGTAAAGACATCGATGGAAATGTACCGCATGAACTCTAATGAGGGAGAGATAAAAAGAGAAAATTATCTTCGAATCAGTAATGAAAATCTAAATCCAGATGAAGTAGCTGCTCAAATTAAAAATACATTTAACTTATAAAAAAGGACCACTTACGTCCTTTTTTGATGCTTATACGTGAAAATCTGGTGCTTTGTCTGCCACAAGGTTTAATAGGATGCCGTGTTCCAAATACGCTTTTAGCCCACACAATACCATTGTATATCCTCCCATTGCATCGATGGCGTGGTTTAGTACCTCATCAGCATTTCCTGTAAACCCAGCATTCGTGATGTTAACCATAGTTTCATTATTATTGCGAGAAGTAAATGACCACTCCACTGTTGTTCCATTGGAGGATTGGATCAAGATGCGTTTATTTGTTTCTAATTCTTTAACTAAAATCTCGTCAGAAACTCCGTACATTTCCCATTCCCACAATACTTTTTTTCCTTCTGATAGTCTTCCACTGCTTTTAGTGAACCAGAATTTTGTAGTGATGTCAGGCTCAATAAAAGCTTCAAATACGATGTTAACCGGCTTCCTAATAAGCATTTCTGTGCTTACGAGAGGATTCGTGTTAATAGACTTATTCATATTTTCTCCTTTTCTTTGTACGTTTCTGTAAGTTATATATTTCATTTTATTATAGAGGGATTATTCACTAGGAACAACGCTTCTATAGAATTATTTACAATGTTTAACAACAATAATAAAGATGCTATATGTATATTTTTTGAAATTAGGGTGGAAAAATCATCAGCATTGTTATATAGTGTGTATATAGATATAAACACTATAACAGTTACTTGAAGGTGGATGATAAAAATGAACCGCTGGCAACAGGCATTTTGGCTCTCGAAATTTGAATTAACTCATTCAAAGAAAAGTATCTTTACTTTACTGTTTCTCTTAGTACCCTATTCATTTTTCTTAACGGTTTCAATTTCTTCATACTTAGAAGAACATTTTATGCTGTATGATATATTCTTTTTGCTTACCTTTGGGGTTGCAGCGATATGGGCTAAACCGAAAGAATATCAATACCAAAAAATCTCTGACAATTTATGGGCACAGCCGTTTACCGTCTTTCTAAACCAGCTTCCAATTCCAAGAGAAATTGTGGTAAAAAGCCGCTTTCTTATTTATTTTATCTACTCAGTTCCGTTTCATTTAGTGGTTTTAATAATCATGTATAGCCTTGCTCCTGAATTGCGCCAAACATTGGCACCAATGGAGTTTATAGCATTTTCTCTCATCTGGCTTAGCTTTGGGATTTGTTATGGAAGTGTTTATCCGGCAAGTGATTCCGGAGATAAAGTCACGAATGTAAAGATGGTCTTCTATGCAGTTGTTTTATTGGGAAGTTTCACATTATTATTATTCGCTGTTCCTTATCTCTCGAGTCACGGATTGGTTGGACTTACTATTTTAATCGCTAGTAAATGGCCGATTGTTACATCTGTTGTTTCCATTTTTGCAGCCTGTGCGAGTGTTGCATTTTGGATGAGATATATGAAGAATCACATGAATAAATTGGATTATTTTCAGTAAAGAAGGGAGGAAGCATCTATATGGAACTTCCTATAAAGCTTTCCAGAGATTCCAGGGTTCCCATCTACCATCAGATAGAAGGACAAATTAAAGCACTCATTGTTAGTGGTAAGTTACCAGCAGGTTCACCTCTTCCTTCCATTCGAGCACTTTCAAAAGATTTAGAGATCAGTGTTATAACTACTCGGCGGGCTTATCAAGATTTAGAGTACGGTGGCTTTATCAAAACAACGCAAGGGAAGGGAACTTTCGTTGCTGAAGTGGAGGTAAAAAAGATGGAGAAGTTAGCACTATCATCTGTATCTGAAGCGATTGAAAAAGGTGTAGAGACCGCTCTTCGACACAATTACTCAGTAGATGAAATTCGATCTGTGTTTGAAGAAGTACTAGCAAGACTTAAAGATAACGATCGAGGTGGTAGCGAATGAAGTTTTGTACACAAATTGAAAGAGTAGAGAAAACAGTAGATGATTTCACAGTTGGCCCAATAGATCTAGATATTGAACTCGGTACGATTTCGGCACTAATTGGTAACAATGGTGCAGGGAAAAGCACACTCATCAAAATGATGATGAATCTTGTGAAACCGGACAACGGCCAACTGTTGCATTTTGGAGCTAGTGTAAAGTCCAGTGATCAGTGGAAACAGGAGGTTGCCTATCAACCACAATCTGTTCTAGGTTGTGACTTGTTAACTGGAAAACAACTAAGAGATTTGATGGCACCTTGGTATGCGAACTGGGATCAAGAAATGTTTATGAATCTTGTAAAGACTTTTGAAATTGATCTTAATAAACGTTTTGGAAAAATGTCTAAAGGCATGCAGCAAAAACTTAACATTGTTTTAGCTCTCTCTAAGAACACAAAACTTTTAATCTTAGATGAACCTACAGCTAATATGGACATTCCTTCAAAACAAAAGTTAATGGACATTCTTGTAGATTGGATGGAGAGAGACGAGAGAGCGATCGTTATCGCTACCCACCAAGTAGAAGATATTAAGAAATTAGCAGATTATATCGTGATCATGAACGATGGCAAAGTAATAGGTAAATACGAAAAAGAAGAACTAGTGTATCGATACAAGCGTTATTGGTTTGAAAATGGGTTAGGGATTGAAAAAATTCCTGGTGAGATCGACCGTTTGAACGATCGTCTGCTCATTTCTAATGATGTAGAACAAACAGACACATTCTTGAAGAAAAATGAAATAAAAATTATACAATCAGAGGTTTTAGAAGTAGAAGAAATTATTACTTACATGCTAATGGGGAGGTAAAAGATGATGAATGACCGCATCTTGAAAGTAGAGCGATTAGGAAAATCGTTTAAAGATAAGAGGATTATTTCGAATATCTCTTTTGAAGTACATCGTGGTGAGATCATGGGGATTCTTGGACCGAATGGAGCTGGGAAATCCACAACAATTCGTAACATTATGGGCATTATGTATCCAGATGAAGGATCCATTCATTTTCATGGGAGTTCTGAAATTCCTCGTCATAAAATAGGCTATCTACCTGAAGAGAGAGGTTTGTATAAAAACGTAAACGTGATGGATATCTTGCTTTATTTTGCTGAACTTAAAGACTATCCACAAAAGAAAGCGAAGAAACGTGCTCTGGAGTATTTAGAGAAATTCGGACTTGCTGGTAAAGAGAACACAAAGGTTGAAGAACTGTCAAAAGGGATGGGGCAAAAAGTTCAATTGATCGCAGCGATTATTCACGAACCAGAACTGCTTATTCTAGATGAACCATTTTCAGGTCTTGATCCTGTAAGCCAAGAGGTATTTAAAGAAGAAATTAAAGAACTTGCAGCCAATGGCACAGCAATTCTCCTTTCTTCTCATCAGATGAACATGGTGGAAGAATTATGTGATCAATTATTTATGATCCATCGAGGCAAAAAAGTGATTTATGGTGCCATGGAAGATGTAAAGAGAGAATACGCAAACTTTAAATGTACGATTATAGGTGACAACCCTGAAGAACTGTTGCGTAATATCCCATCTGTTCATCGCGTTGAGAGTAAAGAGGATCGAACGATTCTTTATTTAGAGCAAGATGTTCACATTCCAACCTGGCTTAGAGAGTTGCCAATAGAATTGAATGTATATGAATTAATAATCGATCGTGTATCTTTGCATGAGATTTTTATTGATATCGCTTCTGATAAAAACATGATTGTGAAAGAAGGTGTGAAGTATGCGTAACAGCTGGAAAGTTGCAAAGTGGGAACTTAAGCGGAACATGAAAAATAAATCTTTTATCATATCACTTCTCTTGACACCGCTTCTATTTATCGTGTTCGCTAGTTTTCCGACACTCCTTGAAAAGCTGGAAGGAGAACCTGATTCAGAGACCGTAACCGTTTATGTGAATGATGAACTGAACCTTTTTGATGAAGTTAATGGTTTGGTCAAATCCCTAGATTTATCTTGGAAGATGGAAGAAGTAACAGATGATTCAAAAAAGATACTTAAAAAGATAGAATCATCCGAAAACCAAGCTTATGTGGCATTGACAGATAATGCGGTAAAAACAGGAGAAGTGAAGGTTTTCACAAGCAATGAAATGCCTGACACCTTTTCAAGTGAAGTGCAGTTTCTACAAGAGCCACTGCGTCAGGTGAAATTTGATCAGCTTAACCTTTCTCCAGAAGTCGTTCATTCAATAACAAAAGGAATAGAGATCAAGTCAGAAGAAGCTTCAACACAAACTGGTTCAGGCTCTCTGAATCCGTCAGATAAAAAGAGTGCGGATGACAGCTCAATGGAACGCATAATCCCAGGTGCATTTGCTGGTATCGTACTTTTTTCAATCGTTATGACAGGTATGATGATCTTCCAGAGTGCCTCTCAAGAAAAGAAGGAAAAGGTAGCTGAGATTGTATTATCCTCCGTAACACCTGGAGACTTAATGCAAGGGAAAATCATCGGTTATTTCATATTAGGACTTGTTCAAGTAGGAACTTGGCTATTACTCGTTGTTCCGATTGCAGCATGGAGATATGAGCTACCAGTCATGGAATATCTCTTTGTACCGGAACTATTGCTTTTGCTAGCGATCTCTATAGCAGGTTACTTAATGTTTGCTGCTATTTTCGTTGGTATTGGTGCAACGGTTGAAGATATGACAGCTACAAGCAATTTTCAAGGAATCGTCATGATGTTGCCGTTTCTTCCGCTCATATTTATAGGCCCAATATTGGCAAACCCGAGCGGCATCATCGCTCAAGTTGCCACATATTTCCCACTTACATCTCCAAGCATCCTTATCCTTCGTCTTTCCTTATTGGATGAATGGCCGTGGGTTGAGATCATTATTGCCTTGATTATCTTGTTAGCTAGTATATGGCTGTTGATGAAACTAGCTGGTAAGGTGTTTAAAACAGGGATTTTACTTTATGGAAAAAATGCAACTCCAAGTGAAATCTGGAAGTGGCTGCGTTACTAGATAAATAGTATAAAGAAAACTCCTCTTCTGATTGTTTTAGTAACAAGAAGGGGAGTTTATTATATACTTCTTATTTATTTTCCCAGTTAAGAGGAGGCTTGTTTAATTGTGGCTTGTATCCCAATTCTTTTGACGCAGCCACTATGAACTCTTTTCTAAAAAAGAAGCTTCTATGGTATACGATTTTGTTATTTTCGACTTCTTGGTATTGAATATCGTGTACAAGCTGACCTTGTTCTGACTCAGCTACTACGACAATGACATTTTTACCCCATAGCTCACATTCAATAGCATGATGACCTGGTAAGCCGTATGCTAGTGATCCATTTATAATTTCATCCTTATTTACTTCTAAAAACCCTAATGATGCTTCGTAATGAGCTTGATCACTTATGAGTGAAAGCATTCCTTCAAGATCACCATGATTAAAAGCCTTTAGATAGGCTTGAATAATCTTTGGTCTTTTAGGTGAAGCTTTATATTTCGATTTAATCGGTTGATGTTTAGTAGATTGTATTCTGTGTTTCATTCTTCGTACTGATGCATACACAGCACCAGGTGTTGTTTTTACAATACTAGCTATTTCGTCCGCTTGAAAACGAAATACTTCTAGTAAAAGAAACACTGCTGTTTGTCGAGGAGTAAAAAGCTCATCTAACTGTTGAAGTGCTTCTTCTAACTCAAGATTGTCTGAGAATTCTTCAAATGCATCATTTTCTTCCGATAAAACGCCAAGAGTTCGTTTTTCTTTTCTGCAGAGGTCGATCCATGTATTTGTTGCAATACGAAATACATATGATTTTAGATTGGTAGGATGCCATCTTGTATAAAGTCCTCCAAGTACTTTAAGCATCGTTTCTTGATACAAATCTTCACCATCCCAAGGTGAACCTGTGAGGTATCTGCAATAGTTCCATAATCCCTCACTATAATCACGAATCTCTTCTTCAAATCTTTGTCGTAAATCGTTTGCTTGAGCCTGAAGTGTATGTGTTGTGGGCTGAGACATTTTTTACAACTCCTTTCTTATTTTACCGTTCACTACGTATAACGAATATTGTACTGAAAATTATACGCTTTTATTGAATCTTTTTCTTAGAAATTAGTATGAAGTGTGTTATTGTGGATTTGGATAAAAATAACATATTAACATGTGAAGGAGTAATCTGCATGCAAAGAGTTGTAACATCACTAAAGACCCTAGAATCTGATCAAGTAGGTATAATCATCTATTCTACTAAACATGAAGAAGTTGTATGTTCTCTTAATTCTAACTTGATCGTTCCACTAGCTTCAGCTGCAAAAGTGGTCATTGGATATTGTATAGCAAAATGGGTGGAGAGAGGCTTGTTTCATTGGAGTGACTTAATTGAGGATTATGAACTCGATAAAGAGGAGAACAGCGGTGTTTTATTTCCACATTTTCAAGGTATGATGTCTTTGTCATTAGGTAATCTCGTTGAAGTAATGATCACATGTCATGATAGTAAAGCTGCTGATAGCGTTGTGAAGTTTTGTGGAGGGTGGGAGAAGGTAAATACAGAGCTAAGGAGAGAGTACAATCACATGAATCTCACTCCAAATCCTCGTGATCTTGAAAATAGCGGAGAAATCGGTGAAGTGCTTCATATATTGAAAGCGATATATGAAGGGTATCACGCTGAACCTCAATTGTGGTTACCAGTAATGAATGGTCTAGTTCGCCCTCAAGATCACTTTGACGGAATTCCAAACCATATGTTTAACCACATGAGCGGAGGATTAGAGAACTTAGTGGTGGATATAGGGATTCTAGGAGAATTTCATCAATATCCATTGCTCTATGTTCTAGGAGTTAATGACATTCCTAATCGTTATAAGAATACTTTTTCTGATGAAAGAATAGTAGAGGCTATGAAGTTGTTGTACAACGAATACACCATACAAAGAAAAGAACAGTTGACTTAAGGAGAGATATGATGAGTTACAAACTTCCTGATCTATTTATTGAACAGATTAAAGGTGTTCATGGAGACGAAGCTAGTGAATGGCTGAATAATTTTGAAGGATTAATCGCTGACTGCGAAGAGATGTATGGATTACACATTCAACAACCTTTCAATCTTTCATATAATTTTGTTGCTCCAGCCACAACAAGTGATGGAAGTGAGGTAGTTTTGAAAGTTGTGGTTGATCAAAAGGAATTTGAAGCTGAACTACATGCACTACAGCTTTTGTCTGGTGAAAGTACAGTTAAAGTGTTAGCCTTTGAGAAGGAACGAGGTATTATGGTTCTTGAACGAATACGACCAGGACAAACATTAGCAGAAATAGAAGAAGATGATAAGGCGACTTTAATTGCTGCGAATGTGATGAAGAAGTTAATGGTTCCTGCTCCAGTTGATTCTAATCTTCCGACTGTTCTTGATCGTGAAAATAGTTTGAAACGAATCTATCAACATTACAATAGTTATCATCCTGTTTCAAAAGCAACCATAGAAGAAGCTTTGTTCATTACTGAAAAATTAAATATTTCTATCGATGAGCCATATTTACTTCATGGCGATCTTCACCACTACAATATACTAGCAAATGGAGATTTTTGGACTATAATCGATCCTAAGGGTTTGATCGGTGACCGTGAATATGAGGTTGTTCAATATTTGCTGAATAAATTACCTGAACATGGAGTGGAAGAGATAACAGAAAAACGAATTGATATTTTTGTAGATGTATTGAATTTGAACAAAGAACGAGTTTTGTTAAGAGCCTATTCACATGCTGTATTAGCTACTTGTTGGACAATTGAAGATGGTCATGTGAAGGAAAGCTTTTTAAATACCATTCAAGTCTTCAAACACTTAGTGAGGAAATACATATAAAAAGACGCACTTCTCTAGATTTAAAAGTGCGTTTTTTGATTGGATTTCAAACCACTCTTATGACAACATTACCTTTCTTACGGCCAGTTTCCACATATTCATGAGCTTCTGAAATTTGGTCTAGCATATAATAACGATCGATGACGGGTTTCATTTGACCTGATTCAATTCGTTCTTTTAAGAATTCTAGATCCTCTGTACGCTCTTTTGCAATACCTTGCCCATCAACTGTTACGAATTTACCTTTAGCAGTTAATGCATTGTGACTCTTAGACGTTGATGTTTTTCCTACAGCGTCAAAAATAATATCGTATTTTTTTTCCGATTTTGTATAATCCTCTTTTGTATAATCTACGACATGATCAGCTCCTAATGATTTAACCAGTTCTGAATTGGTAGGACCGCATACGGCTGTTACTTCAGTATCAAAAAACTTGGCAAGTTGGACAGCGGCTGATCCCACTGCTCCAGAGGCTCCATAGATCAAAACATTCTGTCCACTTTCAATCTTTCCTTTTCTTAAAAAATGCAGCGCTGTAGTCCCTCCAAAGGGAATGGCAGCGGCTTCTTCAAAAGTTACATTTTGTGGTTTATGTGCGACTATTCCATCTTCAGGGAGGCATATATACTCTGCATGTGCGCCAAATCGCATTCCGGTCATGGCATACACGTGATCTCCCTTTTTAAACCGAGAAACCCGCTGTCCGACTTCTTCTACAACCCCTGCTAATTCAACACCTAAAATCGGTTTCCGTGGCCGTCTTATCCCTAAGAATAAACGCATGGGTAACCAGTATAAGAGGGGGCTGTTAAACCCCCGAACCCTTACATCCCCAGTTGTTACAGTTGTAGCATGGATCTTAATAAGGACGTCGTTTTCTTTTGGAGCAGGTTTAGGGACTTGTTGAAGAATAAGCACTTGTGGGGAGCCATACTTCGTACACAATACAGCCTTCATAGAAAACCTCCTAATACATGTATTCATACATCTTATGTTCATTGCTTGAACTAAATTGATAAGTTTGAAATTTTCAGAAGGAAAAATGAGCCTTTTTAAGGAATGAAATAGGAAGCATAGATTATAGACATAATGGAGGACAGCTTATGAATATACTGAAACATTTTTTCTTTAAACGTTCTAAGAACAATATAGGAGAGCTCTGTGGACTTATTATACTCTTTTCTATTATTCAATTTGTTGATTTTGAACGTATTTGGGATGAGCCCTTTTACTTTATCTTTTTCATTTTAGGAAGTGGGACATTATATCGAATACTTGTAGAGATATTCGAAAAAATCCTAGGTGAAAAAAATAAAGTTGTAGGATCTCAATATACATTTATTACAATATTTGTATTTGTATTCCTGGTGAACTTTATTGAAAAATAGGTGATGAATATGACACTTTTTGATAGTTTTTACACGGCTATTGCTATTGTTTTCATACAATATCTGTTTGAAAGAATGAAGTACAAAGGAACACCATTGAAACGAACTGGACTATTAATCATTGAAGTAATCATTTTTACGCTGATTCTGTTTTATGGAAGTAAAATATTTAATTAGTGGGTGAAGAATTATGCCAGCATACGGAAAGTATCTACTTTATATCTTTGAACATAAATTGAATGTTTTTATAGAATGCTGGAAGCTAGGACTTTATATTCAAGCGTTTACACATGATCTATCTAAGTTTCATCCAGCTGAGTTTTTTACATATGCTAAGAAGTTTTATTCAGATGAGAAGCCGAGTGAAGAGGAATGGCAATATGCCTGGCTTCATCATCAACATCACAATAAACATCATTGGAATTATTGGGTGGTCGATCAGCTTAAAAAAGAAGCGGTGCCGATTCCACGAAAGTATGTACTTGAAATGATCTCTGATTACAAATCTTTCTCAAGAAGATGGGGAAGGAAACGATCAGGACCAACCATATCGGATCGTTTAATCGCCAATCTTCTGACTGATCGAGTCATTCTGCATCCGAGCACAAGGAAAGAGTGTGCCCAATTAATTGAACAGATGGAATTAGTGAATGCTCAGAAATCGATCTGAGTATTTTTTATTGAAAAAAACAATTGTAAAATATTGCAACTTTTTCTATGGTTAAAACGTGGTTGATATGAAAGGGGGAGCGGTTGTGCAACTAGAGGATGTTTATGAACACTATATGAATGATCTTTACCGCTATTTGTATTCTCTTTCGAAGGATCACCATATTGCTGAAGATTTGGTGCAAGAAGCATTTTACCGAGCATATCTAACTTTGGCAGACTATGAGATCAATAACATTAAAGCTTGGTTGTTTAAAGTTGCGTACCATGCATTTATAGATCATCAAAGAAAGAATAAAAAAACGATTCTTACTGATGAGATTAAAGAAAATGTAGATAAGAGAGAAAATACACCGGAAAGTAAGATGTTAGAAAAGGAATCATTTTTATTATTAATGGAGGATTTAAAGTGTTTAAAAGAGATCGAAAAACAGGCTGTGCTGTTGTGCGATTTGAATGAACTTAGTTATCAAGAAGCAGCTGAGATTTTAAATATAAAGCTGAACACATTAAAAAGTCATATTTCAAGAGGTCGAAAAAAACTAGTAGAACGCGTTAAGGAAAGGATGAACCTAGATGAGCGACGAGCATAAACAGGATCAAAATAATGACGAAAATCTATATAAAGCTTACATGATGAAAACGAAAAATGATATTCATACCTCACCTTCTCTTTCTGAAGAAGAACAAAGAGAAATCATTCGAGTGGGGTCGAATACAGCTCGAAATGCTACTGTCATGATAAGCTTAGCGATCTTACTACTTATTCTACCCCTCATGACTTTAATCACTTATTTGTATTACGGTATTGGTGGTAAAGCTAACGCGATGATTGATGTAGTAGGAAAGACGATTTATGTAACACAACCTAATGTGAGTCTAGAAGAGATGGAGATTGAGAGTGAAATCGGATTGTTTTCTATGAATGTGACCTTTGACACGTTTAAGCGTATTGGTAGTGAAGATTATCTAGCAGAGAAGGTGGATGTATATTTTGGATTAGATAAGCCAAAATTCCCTGAAAAAATATCTTTTTTAGAACAGCTACCTCCGATGGGTTATGGAATTGATGTGGTGAAGGATGGTCAGAAGATGTATCATCCCGATGCAATGATTCCATTTAATACAACTGAAGTAGAAGATGTGCTGAATAATCTTCCTGACGGTACGGTAGCAGAAGCTTATCTTTCATTTTCACAATTAATGAAACCTAATGAAATTGAAAAAGTGTTACCGAAAGAGATGGAGATTCGTTGGTTAGCTGTAGATACAGGATTAGAAGCAAAGCAACTGGACAAAGAAGGTATTCCGATCACTCCAATCGGCTATCCGGCACAGGTTGATACTACAACTTGGTCACCTTTTGACGGAGATCAAACGAACGAGGAAGTATTTCTCGATATATTAAAGTTATTAGAAAAGAATGAACAAACTGCTGAGATTGTATCAAAGATAAAATCTCTTGAAATAAATGAAAGGCGTAAATATGTGGAAGACAACGGCATTCAAGTTTATGGAGCAGTTGTGACAGGGCCTGTTCCAGAGTTAAGGAAATTAGAACAGTTGAAAATTGTTCGCGCGGTAAAAGTAGGGGAGGTTAAATTATGGAACTGGAAATAAAAAAGAAAAGGAAAAGAAAGCTGCAGACGTTAACAGGATTTACTTCTTTTGTAATTGGATTACTCGCTCTAGCTGTATTAAACATTGGGCTATTAATAGAAACGATGGATATTCCTGACTTAATTCTGTTCCACTTACCCTTCCTTGGTGTTTTCTTAGGAGTAGTAGGGTTGTTTACGAAAAATCGTTCCAAACAGTTTGCTTGGTGGGGAATAGGCATAAACCTTTTTATTCCTATATTTATTGGCTTAATGTTCGGGTTGTCATGGACCATTAACGCTAAACCATAAGTTCCAGTGAAGCAAAGGATCTGAATTGTCAGATCCTTTTTTTCTTTTACTAATCAATTGTAGGGCGTAACCAAAGTTTAGAAAAATCAACATATCCGAAATGTTTAATGTTCACGTTCATTAATTCAGTAGAAAAAGGAATATACCTTTTTTGATAATACAGTGGAATCATAATGGCTTCATCAATAAGTTCCTTTTCGACTTCAACATTCAGATTCGTCCATTCTTCAAAGGGCGTGTGAACATATTGAGAGATGCGTTTTTGCCATTTTCTATTTTTTCCTAAAATTAAAGGGAGTGGAGCAAACCCGTTTGTTAAGAAAAAATAGAAAGATAGATCTTGATTCAACTCGAAAATTTCACCATGTATAAACATGTCTGTTTGATCTGTAAGCTGTTTATTAAAAATAGCGTCTTCAAAAGATACTTTTATCACTTTAACTGGGATGTCATATTGAGCAAACGTGTCGAGCAGCCATCTTGAAACTTCTTCTGTATGCTCAGCTATCCTGATGATAAGAGGTTGTGCAAATTCAGGCCGGACAGCTCTCGGTATTGAAAAGGGTAGGCGATTTCCAATCATACAGCTGTTGTCATTAGGAATGGCTCTTGACTCATACTCTGGTATTCTATGACGATTCTCCGATAGAATTTGATGGATGTAATGCCGTACTTCCAAATCAGCTATCTGTGATTCTTTACGGTACGCATTCATAATAAGTACACCAAAGCCTGAATCACTCTCTACTTGAAAGGTTTCATGATGATCTGGTTCCATAGAGGAGTGATAAACGATTGGAAAGTCTTTCGGAACTTTTACGAACTCAACAGCATCAAGTAATGGCCGCTCTTGGAAATGTTCTTTAAAAGCAACAAGCGTTGTTTTTTGATCAGTGTCTTCTTCGACCAAGAACGCTCCAGTCCCATATATTCTCCCTTTGCTTTCTTTGTAAATGCTCGATGTCATCATGCTTAACAACGGAAGTATATAGCTGCAGCCTCTAGAGTACAAAATATCGACCACGAGTGGAACTTTAGAAACAATTTCATCGATCGGTGTCCATAAATCTCTGTTTTGCTCATGAAATCGAAGCTTTTCTAAACAGTTGATTACATCTGTTGCTGTTAAAACAGATCCGTCGTGAAAGCAAACGTCTTTTCTTAAATAAAGTCGTAGTTTCGTAGATGAAACATCCCAGCTGTGAGCAAGTTCAGGTAGGATTTCTCCTTGGTCGGTTAACGATACGAGTCGGTTAAATACATTCGATACCATATTTGCGCTATGAGCGTCTGCGGCATCTAATGGGTGGAGGGTTCTAAACGGAAAGCGCTTTGGAACGACGAGTTTGTCTTTCGCTTTCTGTACAAAACCAAATTGCGTATGAAATTTGTTCATCAATCTTATCTTCGTATCCGTCGACCAATCATACATCAAGTATTTACTGCTAATTTCAACCGGTTCATGATCCAACTTGAGAAGAACTTCATCTTCAAAGTTTTCTTCGATATTCTTCATCCATTGAAGACGTGAAACATTTCCTCTTCCACGACCTGGGATAAAAGTTAACCATCCTTCATCGTTCCATTTTTTTAAGTATCTTGTAGTTTGTTTCTGGCTGATTTGAAGTGCTTCGGCAATCTCTTCTGTTCGTATATGACCTGATGGAAAGTATCTCCATAGAATGAGAAGTTTGTTATCCATGTTCTCCTCCAATTTAAAAGTAGACATGTTTTCTTAAATTGTCTATTTTTATCATTTGTAGTCTAGTTTAATATTACAATACAGAGAAGGAGGGGACAACATGGGATGGAGAGAATACCCCCAAAATATTAAAGTACGGTTGATTACATCGTTCTTTAATCGTGCTGTTTCTTCGGCCGTCATGCCATTTATGGCCTTATTCTTTGCAACTGAAAAGGGCAAAGTTTGGGCAGGTACATTTTTAATTTTAACAGTAGTCATCGGATTCGTTGTCAATTTAATCGGTGGTTACATTTCGGATCGTTTTCCCAGGAAGAAAGTGTTGATGACAACGTCTTGCTTAAACGCAGTGATGTTTTTACTTATGACCGTTAGCTTGCTGCCTGAACGAAATTGGATCCTGCTCTTTGCATTCGCTTATATAGGATTCACTGTTACAAGCAGTCTAGGCAGACCTGCCATGCATGCGATCATTATGGACTCAACGACACCTGAAAACAGAAAAGAAGTATATACGCTTGATTATTGGATGATCAATTTGTCTATGGCAATCGGTGCTGCTTTGGGTGGTTTGCTTTATGTGAGTCACCAGATTGAACTTTTTGTGTTGTTAACCGTTACTTCAATCAGCATTCCCATTGCTTATGGAATATGGTTACGAGATGAGTTCACTGGCTTTTTGAAGAAAACGCATGAAAATGTTTTTCTCGACTTGTTTCAAAACTATAAAGTGGCTTTAAAAGATTCTGCATTCGTGAAAGTGGTTATTGGTGGAACCTTCATCTTTTCAGCGGAATTTACACTGAACAGTTATATTGGGATTCGGTTGGCTGAAACCTTTGAATCTTTCCACATTGGTAATTTTGAGATCACTGGCGTTCGGATGCTCAGTATGTTAAACATCCAAAACATGTTGATGGTTGTTTGTTTCACGTTCTTAATCAACCGGGTTATGGATCGTTTTTCAAAGAAAAATGCTTTATTGATTGGGTTGTTGTTATACGGGATCGGTTACGTGACTGTTACGTCAGCAAACGCTTGGTATGTATTACTTCTATTTAATGTGATCGCTACAATGGGTGAGTTAATCTACTCTCCAATTAAAGAAGCTGAAAAAGCAAATATGATACCTAGCGATAAGAGAGGATCATACTCTGCTTTTGCAAATGTCTCATTCAGTGGAGCAGACATGTTAGCACGTTCGACGATTATCTTAGGGGCTTTTTTAGTACCAGTAATGATGAGTGTGTATATGGGAGTCGTGATCATGATCGGTGCGTTTTTCATGTATTCTGGACTCTTTTTAAGAGACAAGGTCACAGAAAAAGCTGTAAAAAACGAGGTAGTTGCTCAAGTTGTAAAATAAACATAATTCAATATAGGAAGTTAACGAAATGATGTCCACCACAATTGAACAAAATTAATCTTTGTTCGATCCGTATGTACATCTATCATTAATTACAAGGTAAATTACAATAAATACGAGGTAAATCCATTTAATACCGTATATAAAATTATTTATCCGATTTTCGACACACTTTGATAAGCGCATTGAGATTGAAACGAGCAAGAAAAAAAGAAAAAGAAGCTTGGAATCAATTCCAAGCTTCGATTTTTTATGAATTGGATTCTTTAACAGAAGCGATCTCGATCTTTTCTACAAACATGTTGAAAACGCTGCGTTTTTCTTCAAGTTTTTTCAGCTGTTGCTTCAAATCATTGTACTTTTCCTCAAAAGGTTGTTGATAGGTTTTCTTGATGTTCTTGATCATTTCTTCGTTGATGGTTGATTGAATGACTTGTTTCGTGATTCCGAATTTATAAGAATAAAGTTGAAGTTCTGTTTTCACTTTTTCGTACTCTTCATCTATTTCATTCTTTTGTTGCTCAATCTCATCTTTCCATTCCAGTAGAGCATCCTTTACATACGGCTCCATGTTTTGCCTCCTAACAGTGTTCATACTTCTGTCATTACTTTTTTATGTACTCTATACACTATTAAGAGAGAATGATTCATTTATGGGGGTATTTTCACTCGTTGACTAAATTTTTCCATAAACTTATTATTGAATTTAGATGAATTGAATTCCTTAAATTAATGAGCGGAGTAGAGAAAACGATATATTGCAACAAGTGTAGTCATTCACGCTGCATAACAATTTCAAAATTAAAAGGGGTGTTGTGAAGCATGCCGGTATTTGGATGGGTTTTTCTCGTAATCGTGATGGGCGGAATCATTGTTGGTTCTTTTGTTCATAAGTATCGTTACCGTAACATGAATCTCATTTATACTGCATTTGGTCAGGAAAACTATTTTAATGTCATAGCCAAACTTAAAGCTGATGGTGTGGCATATAAAGTGAGAATTCCGGGGCAGGCATTTGGTGATAGAGAACGGCCAGTAATTGATAACACGCAATATGACATTTACGTCAAGAAAGCAGATGCACATCTAGCAGCGGATGCTCTTAGAAAATAAGGGGATGAAACGATAGTGAAAACTTTAGATTATGTGAACAGCCAAGAAGAACTGAGGCTTATGCTCGGAACTCCAAGTCTTAGGGGGCAGAATAAAGTTATTTCTAAAATAGATGAACATTGTAAAGACTTTATCGCTCATTCACCATTTTTAATTTTAGCTACGTCAGATCATGAAGGGAACTGTGATAGTTCACCTCGGGGTGATGCTGCAGGTTTTGTACATGTGATAGATGATCACCATCTCGTGATTCCCGACAGACCAGGGAATAAGCGTGTAGATTCAATGTTTAATATTCTCTCAAATCCGAAAGTAGGTTTACTATTTCTAATACCAGGAATGGGTGAGACGCTACGGATTAACGGTAAAGCTGCGATTATAAAAGATGAAGAAGTACTCAAAAAAATGGAAGTAGGGGGAAAAGCGCCACTTCTAGGAATTCTAGTTAATGTTGAACAATGCTTTATGCACTGTGGGAAAGCGTTTAAACGATCCGGACTTTGGGAACCTGAACGTTGGGAAATGAAAGAATCTCTTCCGAACGCGGCAAAGATTCTAGCCGCTCATGTGAACCTACCTGAAATGACTGAAGAAAGTATCGCAAACGACCTAATTGAAGGCTATAAGAACAAGCTTTACTAGTTAGAAGTGTTATAGGAAACTTTCAAAAGCACTGCATGCAGTGCTTTTGAAAGTTTATACGTTTTTCTTTGGTTTTAACAACTCAAGTAAAGAATCATCTAGTGTATATATTGAACTCTGCATTACGGTATGTATAAACAATTCTTTTAATAAAGATGCGGATTCAACCATACTATCACACGTTATATCTTTTGGATAAGTTGAAAGGTATTTCTTTAGAAAATCATTATTTAACGAGTCGTAAGCTTTAAACTGATGAAGTTTTTTGTCCTCATTTAATGTCTGAACGATTAACGTATAATCTCTCATCGACTCTAGCATCTTTAGTGCATATACGAAATTATGGCGTTTCAATTCTTTGTCTAATCTTATGAAACAATAAACAAATTCGAAAACAGGATCTTCGAAAGTAGCATACTTTACGGGTTTGTTTGAAAAAGAGCGATCCTCTTTTCCCATCTTCTCAGAGACTAAGCCTGTTTTGTCCAAAACTATTCTCCACAACGGAGATCTTACACTTAATGAATTCCTTTGAAGTATTGAAACATTGAATTCCAACGAGTTTTCTAGAATAACAATCAATAGGTAAATATTTTTTGAAAACTGCTTCTCTTTAATGATAACGGGATTCAAATCCTTGTAAAATTGCTGAATATTATCTTTCACTCCAATGACTTCATCCTCAGTTGACGTAGCTATCATTAGATCAATATCCGAGAATTCGTCTTTGTATCCCGTTACACCAGAACCTAATTGAACAACACCTTCAACCATAGGCAGCACATTTAACATATCGATAGTACGCTGAAAATAAGTATCTCTTTCTGTCAAAGTATACATAAGACACCTCGCATTATTTATATATTTTTTAATATTAACATAATTTGTAAAATGCTGTAACAGAAAATGCAACAAAGCTTACGACATCAACCCTAAAAAAAGCAATAGTTATCCGATCATAGAAATACCGGATAACTATTGCAAATATTAATTCTTAATAAAGTGGGGGGACACTCTGAGGATGGTTAAATACATTCTCAGGATCATATTTTGTTTTTACTCTTTGCAGCCTTGCAAAGTTTGTTGCCCAATAAGCTTTCCCGAAGTTTTGAATGTTTTCATCTGGGACGTTTACATAAGAACCTATCGTATAAGGTTTTAACTGCTGACGCACAGACTCGACTGATGCAAGACTACTCGCTTCTTCAGATTTATCGACCCACGTTGCGTTCCATTCTGTGTAAAATAACGGATCACGCCAATAGAAAGCTGTCTTGTCTTTTGGCACTCTGCTGATCGCACCGCCCCAGTTGGTAAAATAAAAATTGGATTCTGTTCCAGGTGCTTCTTCTAAAAATTGTTTCATTACCTTTATCGGTTCTTCTGGCCAAAGATTAGTCGCCCAAGAAGATGAGAATTTAAAGTTTTGGTCAGCATAAGGTGGCTCAGGTGGATCAAGGAAATCAATACAGTCTGGGTAGAAGAGCGTTTCAATGACTACTTCGGAAGGTGTCCCAGCATTAAGTAAAGGTTGTATGATTTGAATTAATTCAGGTCTTGAACCTAGGAAAAGGCCGGTTACCTGACATAATCCATTTACTTTGCTGTAGATCTCTATATAACTGCCTAATCGTGAATCTACAAACGGCATTAAATTCTGCCATGCTTCAAATACTGTTTCGAGCTGTTCCCATGGCCAAATAATGTTAAAGACCGTTGCTGTTTCAGGTGCACGATGAACTTTAAACGTATATTCGGTATTGTATCCAAACGTACCGCCACCGCCTCCTCTAGAGGCCCAAAACAAGTCTTCGTTGCAAGTTGGACTGGCTTTTAGAATCCGGCCATTTGCATCTACGGTCTCTAATGCAAGAAGGTTATCTGATATTACTCCAATTGTACGTGAGAGTAACCCGAACCCCCCACCAGTTGTAATGCCTCCGATTCCAACGGTCGGACTATCGCCAAAGACAGCCATAAAGCCTTCTCGCGCGAGACCTTTTACAAGAGGTCCGACCCTAATTCCAGGTTGAACAGTAGCGATTCCCTTTTTCTTATCTAAGTGCACTTTATTCATGTCACCTGTGTCGATAACGATTCCACCCTTTACAACATTGAACTCTTTGTCTAGAGCATGACGGCCGCTTCTGACCCTTAATGGAACATCGTTCTCTCGAGCCCATTTAATTGCATTACTGACGTCACATGCATTTTGTGCAAATACGAATACAAGAGGATATGTGTTGACATAAGGGTTCCAGTTTCTAACGGCTTCATCATAGCCAGGGTCACCTTTAAAGATTATTCTTCCTGTTAACTCTGTAGATCCCATTAATTCCACTCCCGACAAAGACATATTTGTAGTTATATAAATGTATGCAGGAAATGCATAGTCGGTTAAAACCTTTTATGTAGCCGAGCTCAGTCAGAAAAACACTTATAAGGAGTGTATTAGAAAAAGTATGGTTAGTGAGTTAAAAAAAGTGAGGAATAAGGGAATGCTATAACTATCATTCGTTTTCGGTATAGGGTTTACAAAAGCAGTTAACTTGGTTAAAAAACCACTCACATGATATCATTTTCCAATATAGTTTTAGAAAAGGAGGGGAACCGTGCAACGATTATATAACAAGCACCATTGGTTAGCTAAGATGGTAGCAGCTGACCCTGGATATGTGCGTTTGCAAAAAGCAGGAAGAGCTACTGCTAGTTTAATTCTTGCTGTATTCACTACCCTTCTTATCATGCGGTACACCGGTCACACTGGAGGCATCACACCAGCTATAGTTTCCGGTATGCTTGGGCTGATGGGTATCATGGTGGTAATGGATGACACAAAGCAAGAGATGAGAGTAACCACGTTATGGCTCGGAGTATCAGCTATGATGGGCATTACAGTTGGTTCCCTCGTTGCCAATAATGCTTATTACATAGATGTTGTTTTAGTGTTAAGTGTGTTTAGCAGTTTTTATTTCTCAAGATTTGGTACACGCTATTTTTCCTTGTTCATGATCTTCTTTATGACGGTGTATTTTTCTTCTGTTTTGAAATTATCCAGTGACCAGTTACCATGGTTTTATGTTGGAATCTGGCTAGGTGTAGCTTATGCCTTTATTCTTAATTTCTTCTTATTTCAAGATACAGCAAAGAATTTAAAAAGAAGCATTCATTCTTTTCATATCCAGAGCAACCTGACGCTTAACCTCTTGATCGAAGCCATGAAAGATAAGGAATCCAATGCTCAGCGGAAGAAAGAATTAGATAAAAATGTGGCCAAACTTAGAGATTATGCCCTTATTGTTTCTGGCTATATCAACGGAAATGATGTGAAGAAAATATGGCCAGGTCTCTTGCCTAACCAACTTCGACTATACGTGTTTGATACAGGTATGTTGATTGAAACGTTAGTTGACTCGGTTCGCGGATTAAAAACGGCAGATGCTCTACATGTTGAAGAGATCAAACAATCACTCATTGCTGTGACGGTTGCTGTTCGTGATGCTGAAGTACTCGCTCCACATGTGAAAGATCAAAATATTCTCCCTGCTGAAAAATCGGTTCAGCAACTTCGAATGTTAATCATGAAGCTTTTTGAACGAGAAGAGCCTCCACAAGGATGGATCTATCTTATCCGCCGAATTGAATCAATCGCTAATCACGTGATAGAAGGTGCTGTTACGATACAGCAATCTCTTTATTCTCAGTCTGAGGATAAAAAAGAGGAAGAGATCGTCGATAAAGTTGTGGATGAAGATACGAAATCTGAAGACAAAACGCTAAAGCCATCAACTAAAAAAGCGTATCAAGCACTTGTTGCAGGAATTCTATCTATTATAGTTGGTCTAGTAATCTCACCTGCACAGCCCTATTGGGTTCTTCTTACCGCCTTTGTCGTTCTTCTTGGAACAGAGTCCATCGGACGAATTTATACGAAAGGATATCAGCGTTCGTTAGGCACGATCATTGGAGCTGTTATCGGTTTTGTTCTTGCTAAACTTCTTTCCGGACAAACCGTTTTGGAAGTCATTTTTCTCTTTGTTGTTGTTTTTCTAGCGTTTTATTTAATGACCGTTTCCTACACGTTAATGAGTGTGTTTATTACTATGCTTATTGCGTTTATGTACGACCTTCTATTAGGTGGAATTACTTTTTCACTAATTGGAGCTAGAGTACTGGATACGATCGCAGGAGCATCGATTGCTTTAGCTGTTTCTTATCTGATCTTTCCAAAGAAAACAAAAGTTAAGGTAGCTGAATCGATTAACGAATTCTTAGAAGAACTCGCTCCTTTTGTCGCCGAATATGTGAGAGGGTTTAGAGAGGACGTAAACGTTAAGGATCTGTCAGAAAGTGCGTTTAAGCTGGATACGAAACTTCAGACGATCAGGGATGAAGCGCAATCCTTTCTTCAACGCCCGGGATCACCGATCTATGCTGATATGGTCAGTTGGATGACAAGGTTAGCTGCCATCAACTATTATGCAAAACATCTGGTTGCTTCTGCTTACAGAAAAGGATTCGATTATCCGGAAGAACTTCTTGATGGATTTATTCAGGTTGAGACAAAACTAAAGAACAACATCGATTCCTTATCTGCCCTGCTTACTGAGGATGAAGGGGAGTACGTTCTACAATCGTTAGAAGAAGAACGGGAGAAATTTGAACGTCTTGCTCCTAACCGAAAACAATCACAACGTGATCTCATTCATCACCTTTATTATGTATGGCGAATCAATCAATCCCTTGTGGAGTTAGGAAGTGAGTTGGGAGGAGTAAGAGAGAAGAAAAAGTGAGGGATTAGATGTGAATCTATGATTTAACCGTTAAATAAGAAGGAAAGAACAGCAGCTTTAGAGTTGCTGTTTTTTTGTTTATGGGTAATTTTAGGAGGATTCACTTAATGAATACAGAAGGTTATTTTAAAATGAAGTGGAGGTAAAGGTTAAATGAACTCATTAAAGTCATTACATATTCAAAAAGCTTCTCTTGATGATCTTCAAATGGTTATTAGTCTATTAAAAGAATGTGCACAATGGATGAAAGACGGAAATATTGATCAATGGCGATATTTGCTAGAGGGTGGTGAAGATTTAGAAATCAAAAGTGCTATCGAAAGAAATGAGACATATACAGTGATGAAAAATGAACAATTGGTTGCTACCTTTACATTATCACCACAGCAAACAGAATGGGACGTGCATATCTTTGGGAAAGATGAGGTGGGAAATTGTCTATATTTACATCGATTAGCAGTGTCTCCGTCATGTATGAACAAAGGTATTGGAAAAGAAATCTTGAATTGGATTGAAATAAACGCAAATGAGAAACAAGACAAAGATAATATTATACTTGATTGTGTAGCAAATAATCGTAAGTTGAATCAGTTTTATGCTGATAATGGATTTCAATATATAGGCGAGAGTGATAGGCATAGTAAATATAGAAAACCACTTCTTAGGAGGTAAGATGAAAGAATCTTTTGATGAATTTTTTAAAGAGTACTTAGATAGTTGGAGACTTTTTTCATTAAAAGGAATTGAGAAGGTTGTTTCGCCTGATTATACAGCTCGTGAAATAAGGGGCAAGGAGGTATATGATTTTGGCTATGAAGAATCTATTGATGGATGGAATCATGCATTTAATGGGTTAAGAGGGAGGAACGCTGAGTGGATACTAGAAGATGATGTAATCGTATCTTTAAAAGAAGATGAGATGCTGGCAATTATTTGGGCATCGCTAATTATCGATGATAAACCTATAAAAACGGCTAGCTTGTTTTTTCAGACTTTTAGATGGGAACAAGGAAGTTGGAAAATGGTAAGAAGCTATATTGAGGCAGAAATACCAATAGAAAAGATGCTTAGTTTAAAGCTCACCACAACAGAAAGGTAAGATTCGCTATGAACTTTTCAATGATAGCTGCTATGGACGAAAATAGAGTGATAGGTAAAGACAATGATCTGCCTTGGAGGTTACAGAGAGATTGGCAGTATGTTCAAAAGATTACGATGGGAAAAACCATTGTTTTAGGCAGAAAGAATTTTGAATCAATTGGTAAAGCACTGCCTGGAAGGAAGAACATTGTGCTTACGAGAAAAAGAGAATTCTCACCCGAGAACTGTTTAATTGTGCATTCTACAGATGAGTTGCTACAAACATGCAGAGGCGATGAAGAAGTGTTTATTTTCGGTGGAGAAGAGATCTATACGCAGTTTATGCCTATGGCAACTAAATTATATTTAACAAAAATACACCATACGTTTGAAGGTGATACTTACTTTCCTGAAATCAATGAAAGAGATTGGAAAGAGATTTCTAGAGTCAAAGGGATAGAGGACAAGCAGAATCCTTACACCTATTATTTTCATCAATACATAAGAATTATGTGAGTCGAAAAAATCAACTTGACAGAAAATTCTAATCATCTTATCATTAGTAAAAGTTTTCCATCGTTTAAACATGATGATTAGGAGTAGTAGGGGTTTAACTTGTTGTTTAGAGAGCTGCAGAATTGGTGAGATGCAGTCAACAAATATCTTGAACTTACCTTGGAGTGGACAGACAAAAATGAAGTCTGTACGGTTAACCACCGTAATCAGGTTCTGAGGTTTGCGAGAATATTCTTGTGAACGAAGAAGAGTGGTACCACGTTAGGAATAGCCTTTCGTCTCTTTAGAGACGAGGGCTTTTTTTCTATTAAAGGGAGAGATGAAAAGTGAGTGAGGATTGTTTTATTTGTGCTAAACATAGAGGCACAATTGACACAGCAGGTGTGAAAATATATGAAGATGAATTTGTTTATGTTGGCCATATTGATAAAGGTGATCGCCCTTCTTATCTTGGTCATATTATGATTGATCTAAAGCGTCACGCACCAAGTCTCGGGGATCTTACTATCAAAGAAGCACATGCATTCGGTCAGATTATGGCTCGAGTAAGCCGTGCGGTGAAAGAAACTGAAAATGCAGAGCACATTTATGCACTCGTATCAGGTAATTCTGTTGCTCATCTACATATGCACATCGTCCCGCGTTTTCCCAATACACCAGAGGAATATTGGGGACCGAATGAAGTCTATGGTTGGGCAGAAGCTCCACTTGGAAGGAATGAAGATATTATTAAAGTTTGCGAACGTGTTAGAAATTATTTGGAGGAGAACACATATGAAGAATTCTAATTTGACCTGGGTTGGAAGTGATCAGACATTCGTTGATGAAATAGATATAACACGCGTACAAAATATTGCAGTAGGTAGATTTGGAGGTAATTCTGAAGCGGGTTCCTATAAAAACGAAGACGGATGTTTAGTATGGGGAAATGAAGCTGAAAATTGGGAATTCGCAATTGTTCTGGATGGACATAAGACAGCACAGAGTGTTGAACTCGTTATTAATCAATTTATAAAATACGAGAATGAGATCAAGCTTGTGCTCTCAGAATCTGCAGGTTCAGCACTAAAGAAATTAGATCATCTTATACTAGAACTATTCCAAGATCCTGTTTTTATGGAATCCTGCCGAAAGACAACGGGTGAAACAGCTTGTTTAATCGTTGTTCGAAAAGAAAAGTATTTATGGTGGTTTTCGGTAGGGGATTGTATTCTTCATCTATTTCATCCAGAACTGATAGCATTGGGTGAAAGGCAGCTTGTTCAGCGAAGTTTTTATGAATGGGTTGGTGAAGTTAATGCATTTGAACTTCCAGTACCTTGTTATAGTACGGGGAAGAAAGAAATGAGAAAAGGACTCAACCAAATTTTCATGACAACTGATGGACTGACTGAATGTCCAGGTGTTTCATTTGAAGAGGCAACAGAGGTTCAAAAAGTAATGAGCGCTATGGGATTGGATGAAGGCGTTAAGTTTCTTTTGGATGAAATTAAAAGAAATCATGTAAGAGATAGCACAACTATTATCGCCTGGTCTGTTGAAATAGAGGAAACAGCTAGTTTGCCAAGTGATCTGTAAAGCTGTTTCCTCCTAATCTAGTTTTAGTTATATATGAATGGGATCTATTATTTAATATCACTATAATGCTGAAGCACACGTGGCGGGATATATTTAAGTGGAAGTGGACGTAAGGAAACAATGATAGTGTGAGGCATGATTAAGTCTTTTTGAGCTTGTTTAAGACAGTTGTACATGTTTTTGCCACCAACAGAATTCGCAGAGTGGATGGTTATTCGATTGGCAAATAACTTTTCATTGATCATCATTTTTACGAGCATAAGTCCATTTCTTGTTCTGCTCAATAAATCGTGATCTAAAGACAGATGTTCAATGTCATGGTTCCTCAGAAGATTCATACATTCATCTATCGTTTCAACGAAGACATATCCTTCAGGGGGATTACGATAATCATCCATAAATACACTGATCTTTTTCATTTTCTTGCACTCCCTTCCTTCAACGGAGGGTGACTAAGAAAAGTCTAATACCCCAAGTTATTTTAATATATTAATTATAACACATTAGTCCAAGGTAAGTTTATCACGTGGTTTAAATGAAACATCGTTTACTCCTTCCGTTATTAGAATAAAAGATAAGTAAGTATTTGAATAAATTAAATATTAAATCATTAAATTCTTTGTCATTTTCATTTTTCCTTCAAGAAAAGTAGGATTATTATCAAAAATTAACAAATAAGACTTAATATTGTATGATTTTGTTGAAAAATCTCAAACAGGGCTTAAACATTTCAGTTTAAGTCCTTGTTTCTTTACGAACAAATATTCGTTAAAATAGTAGCGAGGTGGTATTTATGTTTCGAAAAAAATCTATTCAACAAGTTATGGACGTTTTAAGAGAGCCAGAGCTAGCTAACCAAATTGTTCATTGGAAAACAATCGAGCCACGAGAAGCGGTTTCTGTGCCACTTCCTGACTCTTTGCATCCGAATATTCAATCCGCTCTTTTAAAAAGAGGGATTTCTTCCTTATATATTCACCAGTTATCTGCATACGAAGCAGCTTTACGCGGAGAAAGCTTTGTAGCTGTTACACCTACAGCTTCAGGAAAAACGCTTTGTTATAACCTTCCTGTACTGCAAGAGGTCGCTAATAATCCTGAGGCAAGAGCTCTGTATTTATTTCCAACAAAAGCTCTCGCTCAAGATCAAAAGTCAGAGATGAACGAACTGATCGATGAGATGGGATTAGATATAAAAAGCTATACGTACGATGGAGATACACCAGCAAATATCCGACAGGTCGTTAGAAAAGCGGGAAACATCGTTATGACAAATCCAGATATGCTTCATGCAGCTGTTCTTCCACATCATACAAAATGGGTATCGCTGTTTGAAAATCTGAAATATGTGGTGGTAGATGAGCTACATACATACCGAGGTGTATTCGGCAGCCATGTGGCAAATGTCATCCGCCGTTTAAAGAGAATCTGCAATTTTTATGGCAGTGATCCCATTTTTATCTGTACATCAGCAACAATTGCGAATCCAAAAGAGCTGGCTGAGCAACTCACTGGAAATCCGATGACGCTTATTAATAACAATGGAGCACCAGCGGGTCGAAAGCATTTTCTTTTCTATAATCCGCCAGTTGTAAATAAACCGTTGAACGTAAGGCGAAGCGCTACGCTTGAAGCCAGGAATCTAGCAAAGCTATTCTTGGAAAATCATATTCAAACGATCGTATTCGCACGCAGTCGTGTACGAGTGGAAATATTGCTTACGTATTTGCAAGAACTCGTAAAAAAAGAGTTTGGTACGAAGTCCATTCAAGGGTATAGAGGCGGATATCTTCCTAAACAACGACGTGCTATCGAAAAAGGACTTCGTAATGGAGATATCATGGGAGTTGTTTCAACAAACGCTTTAGAATTAGGAGTAGATATTGGTCAGCTTCATGCTTGTATTCTCACTGGTTATCCAGGATCGATCGCAAGTGCATGGCAGCAAGCTGGGCGAGCGGGGCGTCGACAAGATGAGAGTGTTGTGATCATGGTGGCTTCCTCTTCTCCACTTGATCAATACGTGATTCAGAATCCCGATTACTTTTTTGAACGATCTCCAGAGTCTGCTCGGATGAATCCTGATAATCTGATTATTTTAGTTGATCATTTGAAATGCGCATCGTATGAGTTGCCGTTTCAAGAAAAGGAGAAATTTGGTGATCAAGAGATCGAGGATGTACTAGAATTTTTAGTAGATGAACAAGTGTTGCACAAGAGGGGGAAGCATTTTTATTGGATGAACGATTCTTTTCCTGCGCATAACATTTCACTTCGTTCTGCTTCTCAGGAAAACGTTGTGATCATCGATCAAAGTAATGTGGCTGATGTAAAAGTGATCGGTGAGATGGATCGCTTTAGTTCGATGACGCTTCTTCACGAAGAAGCGATCTACCTTCATCAAGGTACACAATATCAGGTTGAGAAGCTCGATTACGAAGAAAAGAAAGCTTTTGTTCGTGAAGTGGATGTGGATTATTTTACAGACGCAAACCTCGCTGTTTCTTTGAATGTACTAGAAGTAGATAAAGAAACGTCACATGAACAGAATGCTAAAGCCTATGGTGATGTGATGGTAGTAGCAAAGGCAACCATCTTTAAAAAGATTAAATTCGAAACACATGACAATATTGGTTCAGGACCGATTCATCTTCCGGAAGAAGAGTTGCATACATCTGCAACTTGGCTAACGTTTGAAAATAACGAGTTAAGTGATGAGAAGCTTGAGGCTGGCCTGCTTGGGATCGCACACGTTTTGCGTCATGTTGCTCCACTGTTCGTGATGTGTGATGCAAACGATCTTCACGTTGTCCCTCAGGTTAAAGCGGTTCATAACCAACAGCCTACCATATTTATTTATGACAGATATCCAGGTGGAATAGGACTTAGTGAAAAGGTGTATGGTTCTTGGGATACGGTTCTGGATCAGGCATTAGCTATGATTCAAAAATGTCCTTGCGAAAGCGGCTGTCCATCTTGTACGGGAACGTTAGAAGAAGGAAATAACAGCAAGAATCTTGCTATAAAATTGATCTTTCAAATCAAAGGAGCGACAGAACATGTCGATTAAAAACAAGCTGAATCGACTAAAAAAGCATATGGTCAACCCGGTCTTTGATTCTCCTGTTGAAAGTAAGCGAAATTTAGAAGATTCCATTGGTGAAAGAATTCAACATGCGGACTATTGGGAGAAGTTTGGAGCTTCAGCTTATTTTTTCGAAGATGATTATTGTATTGTTCGAAAAGTAAAATACCCTATAGATACCCAATGGGGACGTTATCGGTTTTCTGATGTTTTAAATGCTGTATCGAATTGGCAAGATGTTGATGCTGATCACCCACTACACGCCAAGAATCTTGACGCTTCTGATCTCTTGTTCTTTGATACAGAGACAACAGGTATGAGTGGCGGAGCAGGAAATACCATCTTTATGCTTGGAATGAGTCAGATTAAAGGAGATCATGTCTTAGTCCACCAATTCTTTTTGCCGGGTCCAGGATCTGAAGTGGCTCTTTACCATTATTTCTTAAATCATGTGAAGGAACTCCGGAACTTAGTCACCTACAATGGAAAATCGTTTGATTGGCCACAAGTGAAGACGCGGCACACTTTAATTCGTGATTTTGTACCTTCATTGCCAGAGTTTGGTCACTTTGATCTGCTGCACGGAGCGAGGAGGCTTTGGAAAGATACGTTACCAGCTGTAAAACTCTCTGTTGTTGAAAAAGAGATGCTGGGTGTGAATCGAATACATGATACACCTGGTTATCTTGCGCCAATGCTGTATTTTCAATATTGCAATGAAGGTGATCCTACTCTATTAGAAGGTGTTTTTCAACACAATGAGTGGGATGTTCTTTCTCTTATCACTCTTTATACACACATGTCTGGGATTGTAACAGGTAATGGTTTTAGAACTGAAAGAGAGACATATGAATCAGCAAGATGGTTTGAAGCCTTAAACCAAAAAGAACATGCGATGGCCCTCTACCAGGAAGTGCTGCAAACAGGAACTTCACTAACATCCCAATCAAAAAAATCTTTAGCCGCACTATACAAAAAGTCAGATGGGCTTGAGGTTTCTGTTCGATATTGGTTAGAGTTACTTGATGAGAATGATTTAGATGAAGAGCCGGCTATAGAGCTTTCTAAGTATTATGAGCATATTCAAAAAGATTATGAAAAAGCTCTTTACTTTGCAGTAATGGCTTATTCCAGGTGGAAGGAAAAAAAACGGTTAACGAAAAGGAAAGAAGAACAGGAAAAACAAGCGTTAGCGAGAAGAATCGAACGATTAGAACAGCGAGTCATCCAATATTCGTAAATATTCGTCAAATTTATGAATTCTTGCAAAATATCTCTTCTCAATTGGCTTTGTTTTTTGTAGAATATAAGAGGACATAAAAATGTTCTTAAGAAAATAAATTCCCCCTTTTTTTATTGCCCGGGTAAGCGCAAAAAACGCCATAAAAACTCATAATTCTACTGAGTTTTCGTCAATTTTCTAGAACGTTCGATTGTTTTCGCGCAATAACCGAAATTAAGAATAGGGAAATATATATTTTAAGCTATGGAGAGATGGTAAGTGAAGCAGTGGATTGTTGTTCTATTTTTTGTGATCGTCGGGTTAACAGTAATGATTGGCAATCAAATCAGTCACACAACACAAAACTTTTAATGAAGCCCCGGCTATAGACAGAGCCGGGTGTTTTTCATTAATAGGAGGTTTTCTAAACATGCTTCAAACACTGCTTGTCAGTGGCTACAAAGCTCATGAACTCGGTATTTTTAGTGATAAACACGAAGGGGTATACTACATTAAGAAAGCAATTGCTCAAAAGTTGGTCTCACTTCTGGATGAAGGGTTAGAGTGGGTAATCATCAGTGGGCAACCTGGTGTAGAAATGTGGGCTGCAGAAGTGGTATTTGAACTTCAAACAGAGTTTTCTGATTTAAAGCTAGCTGTTCTTACGCCGTTCTTAGAGCAAGAATCTCGTTGGAAAGAAAATGTTCAGGAAAAATATCATGAAATATTAGCTGGTGCCGATTTTGTTGATTCGGTTAGCCGCAAGCCTTATGAGTCGCCTGGACAGCTTCGAGCTAAAAATCAGTTTCTTGTACAAAAAAGCGATGCTGTCTTGCTACTTTACGACGAAGAAAAAGACGGTTCACCGAAGTATTATTTAGATGCAGCCAAACAAAAGCAGGAAATGGACAATTCGTACGAAATATTTTATATTACTCCTTATGACTTGGATGTTCTTGTACAAGAGGAACAATACAATCGTAATGAATAAATGAATCTAAAGTCGAAAAAAATTGACATTTAGGTCAGGTAGTGAAAAAATAATTTTAGAATCTTTGTGTGAGGTGATTCACATGAGTGAACAGCGTTTTCATTTAACGGCGAAAGAAATTTTGGAAAAAGACTTTAAACAAGGCTTTCGTGGCTATGATCAAGACGAAGTAGACAAATTCTTAGATCTTATTATTAAGGATTATGAAAATTTTCAAAAAGAGTATGATGCAGTTGTTCAAGAAAACAATCGACTGCGTAAAGAAGCTCAAAATTCTACTGATCATCAGCAAACACGCAGAATGTCTGCAGTAACTTCAAGCACGACGAACTCCGATATTCTTCAGCGTTTGTCTAACTTGGAAAAACATGTTTTTGGCAGTAAACTGTACGATTGATTCCAGTAATTATCCATTTGTTTTATTACATTCAGCATGCTATAATGAATCTTGCTTTTAAAAATTAAATCAATAGCGTTCGGGTAATCGCTGGATCTGATTTTTCAGGTTTAGAGGAAAGTCCATGCTCGCACGGATCTGAGATGACCGTAATGATCGTGCCTGGCCAAAAAATAAGCCAGGGTAGATTGGTTTGCTTGAATAAAGCTTACTGAACTAACGGCAGGGAACGCACCTAAGTCTTAATGATATGGTGTTAATACCTTGAAAGTGCCACAGTGACGTAGTCCCGATGGAAACAGAGGGAGTGGAACGCGGTAAACCCCACGAGCGAGAAACCCAAATTATGGTAGGGGAGTTTCCCATTTCGGAATTGAACGATTGGGAGAACAAGAAGCCAAGGCTTTTTGTAGATAGATGATTACCACCGGTGTACGAGGCTACCAGCCGCTTGCAGTACTAAGGAACAGAACATGGCTTACAGAACGTTATTGGTACCTAAATTAAAGCTGAATGAGGGCCCCGTTTACCGGGGCTTTTTCTATTTACATAAAAAAGTGCAGCTAAATAAGGGTATACTTATTAACATAAGAATTGATGATAATTAAGGAGTTCATATTATGACACAATTACGACTGCTAGCAACAGCCGCTATGGGATTAGAAGCACTCGTAGCCAATGAAGTTCGCGCTCTAGGTTTTGAAAATGTAAAAGTTGAAAACGGTAAAGTTTATTTTGATGGTGATGAGAAGACGTTAGTCAAAGCTAACTTATGGCTAAGAACGGCAGATCGCGTAAAATTAGTGGTCGGTGAGTTTAAAGTGGAGACGTTCGATGAACTCTTCGAGCAAACGAAAGCACTTCCGTGGGCTGATTTTATACCTGAAGATGGGGAATTCCCTGTAATCGGCCGATCTGTTAAATCCAAACTGTTTTCTGTATCTGACTGTCAAGCAATCGTTAAAAAAGCAGTAGTTGATAACTTGAAAACAGCTTATAACCGTAAGACGTGGTTTCCTGAGGACGGAGCTTTGTATCGTATTGAGGTTGCGATTCATAAAGATATTGCGACATTAACGCTAGATACGAGTGGTACAGGTCTACACAAGCGTGGATACCGTGAGTTGCATTCAGGTGCGCCGATTAAAGAAACGATGGCTGCAGCTCTAATCATGCTAACGAATTGGACACCTGATAAGCCTTTCGCAGATCCTTTCTGTGGATCTGGAACATTGCCGATTGAAGCTGCGATGATTGGACAAAACATCGCACCAGGACTAAATCGTGAATTTGCTTCAGAAAAATGGAACTGGATTGATAAAAAGGTCTGGTATGAGGCAGTTGGAGAAGCTCAAGATGTTGCGAAATACGATCTTCCTCTTGAGATTCAAGGATCTGATATTGATCATAAGATGATCGAACTATCTAAGAACAATGCAAACGAAGCTGGATTCGAAGACTTTATCACGTTTAAACAGATGCAAGTACGAGATTTTACGACCAGAAAAGATTACGGATGTCTTGTTACAAACCCGCCTTACGGAGAGCGACTAGGTGAGAGAGAAGAAGTAGCACAGATGTATCGTGACCTAGGTATGGCGATGAAACCGTATGATACATGGAGTGTGTACGTAATTACTTCAAATGAAAAATTTGAAGAATATTATGGCCGTTCAGCAACAAAAAAACGTAAGCTTTATAACGGAGATTTGAAGACGGACTATTATCAATACTTTGGAAAACGTCCGCCTAGACAGCACCAGAGCTGATTAGTGCGTTTTGAATAATTGGTGTAGGTAGTCGCGAGAGAATGTCGAAGATTGTAGACTCGCGGATAAAAGCCCATAATTTGTGGATTGAGACGCAAAACTCGTGGATTGAGCTATAAAATTTTTGGATTCAAGCAGTAAACTTTAGGATTCAATCGCCCAAAACGATAAGGAAGGCTGACTTTTTTGATTGAGTCAGCTTTTTTTAATGAGAATCATAAGACTAATAGCAATAAAACTAAAAAAATTTCACGTACCGTACATATTTAAGATTTTTTAATACAAAAAACACAAGAAATAAGGATTATGAACCAAACTACACATACTCGCTGCTACATTGATTCAATCTTTATAAAACCCTCACCACCACCAATTACTGAAACAAAGTTTAAAGACCTTATAAACGCGTACATACTATGCCTATCCATTAAATTAAAGGCAGGTTATTTCTATGTACTCTCAATTTAACCATTTAGATAGCATTCAAAAGGCATTACAGAACCTACAACCACACCTGGAAGATCATCATAAAGCCGAAATTCAAAGTCTTCTTCATCAATCGATTGGTCACGTAAACAATATTGATTCGTCCTTTGCTGCGTATGCAGAACTATTCAAGGAAGAATTTTAGAAAAAATAAAAACGACCAGCAGGACTTTTTTATTGCGTCACGAATTCTTATAACGGTATGTTTTTAATGAAACAATGAAACCGTGAAGGGATGGAATTGTAATGACACAAACAAAAGTTACTGTTGAAAAAGAATTCTTAGATTATGTAAAAAAAATGGTTCACATCAATGAAGCGATCGGACTCATGTATTGGGACCTTCGCACAGGCGCACCTAAAAAGGGTGTCGAACAACGTTCAGAAGTAATCGGAACATTATCATCTGATGTATTTGCAATGTCTACTTCTGAAGAAATGAAGAATTATATCGAAGAACTTTCTAAGTTAGATGTACAGGACTCTTTGTCTGATGTTACGAAAAAGACGCTCCAAGAAGTAAAGAAAGATTACGAGCGTAACGCTAAGATTCCTCCTGCAGAATTTAAAGAGTACGTTATTCTTCAATCCAAAGCTGAATCAGTATGGGAAGAAGCGAAAAACGCGAATGATTTCTCCTTATTCCAACCGTATTTAGAAAAGCTTGTTGATTTCAATAAGAAATTCATTGGCTATTGGGGATATGAAGGGAATAAGTACAATACACTCTTAGATATGTATGAGCCAGGGGTTACGGTTGAAATTTTAGATGAAACGTTCTCAAAACTTCGTGATCGAATCGTACCATTGCTTCAGAAAGTAACAGAAGCAGGGCAACCTGATACAAAGTTTTTATTTGAACATTTTCCGAAAGAAAAACAAAAGGAATTCAGTTTGCATGTATTAAAAGACATGGGTTATGATTTTGACTCTGGTCGTTTGGATGAAACGGTTCATCCGTTTGCGATCGGATTGAATCCTGGAGACGTTCGTGTAACGACAAAATATATGGAAAATGACTTCCGAACGGCTGTTTTCGGAACCATCCATGAAGGCGGTCACGCACTTTATGAGCAAAATATATCCAATGAGTTAGTTGGGACACCACTTGCTACAGGTACATCGATGGGCATTCACGAGTCTCAATCTCTGTTCTGGGAGAACTTTGTAGGTCGTCACTTTGGTTTCTGGAAGAATCAGTACAACATGCTTAAGACTGTTTCAGGTTCACAGTTTAACGGTGTAGAGCTAGAAGAATTCTATCGTTCTATTAACGTGGTTGAGCCTTCACTCATTCGTATCGAAGCTGATGAGATGACATACCCACTTCATGTTATTGTTCGTTATGAAATTGAAAAAGGTTTGTTTAACGATGAGATCGAAGTAAAAGACCTTCCACGTATCTGGAATGAGAAAATGCAAGAGTATATTGGTGTAACGCCGAAGAACGATGCAGAAGGTGTCCTTCAGGATGTGCATTGGTCAGGCGGAAGCTTTGGTTACTTCCCATCCTATGCTCTTGGGTATATTTATGCAGCGCAGCTTAAACAAGCAATGCTTAAGGATATTCCTGAATTTGATGCACTTATGGAGTCTGGCACCCTCTTGCCGATCAAAGAATGGTTAACGAAGAACGTTCACCAATATGGAAAGATGAAGAAACCAATCGAAATCTTAAAAGACGTAACAGGTGAGGGACTTAATCCAGATCATCTGATCGCTTATTTCGAAAAGAAATACAGTGATATTTACCGCTTAGAGAACTAATTACACCCTACCGGCGGACTCGAATGTATTTATCGAGAATGCCGGTTTTTTACATAATCTGAAAGTATAACCTGTTTTCAGGATGACATTTATTATTACAAAAAATTTATGATCAACGTATAAGTTCAACTAACGCTGTCCTGAAAAGTTTGGCATGACCCAAGTTTTCTTTATGAAAATGTTTCATTTGTACAGATTTTGTCTAAAACTATATAAAAAGACACTAGGAGGAAATATTGATGGGAGCTGCAACGACACAAGATATCCAGAACTTGTTAAAATTAAGAAAACGCATTGCTGTAGTCGGTCTATCTGATCAACCTTTTCGTACATCATATATGGTTTCAGAATATATGCAGAGTGCCGGTTACGAGATTATTCCCGTAAATCCTAATGTCAAAGAGGTTTTAGGGCAAAAAGCATTTGCAACGCTCGAAGAAATTGATGGCCATGTTGATATTGTCAATGTATTTAGACGCAGTGAGTATTTACCGGAAGTTGCTCGTTCTGCAGCGAAAATTAAAGCTGGTTTCTTTTGGGCACAGCTAGGACTTTACAGTGCAGAAGCAGAAGAGATTTTGCAAAGTGCGACGATTCCTTATATTATGGATAAGTGCATTAAAGTGGAACATGCTATGATACGGTAGTAATGAACCACCCGCAATTATACGGGTGGTTTTCCCATGCTATCTAGTCATGTCACTTTTTTATCAGAAAATATTCTTTTCGACACTAAAGGTTTTCAGTCGATATACCGAGAAATAAGAGGAGAATATACAGACAACAGTAGTATAGAAACAAACGTTCTGCTATTATAGTAGTACTGCAGCAACGCGAAAGGAGCAACACAACTTGGCTAGTAATAAGTCATTAATGGAGTATAACGATGATGCCATACAGGTGCTCGAAGGTTTAGAAGCCGTTCGAAAGCGTCCAGGTATGTATATTGGAAGCACGGATGCTAGAGGCTTGCATCACCTCGTATATGAAATTGTAGATAACGCTGTTGATGAAGCTTTAGGCGGATTCGGTGATTACATACATGTGAAAATTCACAAAGACAATAGTGTGTCGGTATCTGATGATGGCCGCGGAATGCCTACAGGTATGCACAAACTTGGAAAACCAACTCCTGAAATTATTTTTACAGTTCTTCACGCTGGAGGAAAGTTTGGTCAAGGTGGATACAAAACATCTGGAGGCCTGCATGGTGTAGGTGCTTCAGTAGTAAACGCCTTATCTGAATGGTTGGAAGTAACGATCCACCGTGACGGCAAGACCTATCGTCAGCGTTTTGAGAATGGCGGTAAACCTGTAACAACTCTTGAAGTGATCGGAAATACACGTAAGTCTGGAACGACCGTCCATTTCAAACCAGACCCGACCATGTTTTCTACGATCAACTATAACTATGAAACATTAAGCGAACGATTACGTGAAGCAGCATTCCTGTTAAAAGGGATCAAGATCGTACTTGAAGATGGACGTAACGGTGAAAAAGAAGAGTTTCAGTTTGATACAGGTCTTGAAGCATTCGTAAAATACTTGAATGAAGATAAAGACTCTCTTCACACGGTTGTGAGTTTTGAGGGGATACAAAATGAGATCGAAGTAGATTTTGCGTTTCAGTATAACGATGGTTATGCAGAAAACGTATTATCGTTCGTAAACAACGTTCGAACTAAGGACGGCGGAACGCATGAATCGGGTGCGAAAACGGCGATCACTCGAAGTATTAACGAATACGCTCGAAAAACGAACATGTTAAAAGAGAAAGATAAAAACTTAGACGGATCTGATATACGTGAAGGTTTAACAGCTGTTGTTTCCGTTCGAATTCCAGAAGAATTTCTGCAATTTGAAGGGCAAACGAAGAGTAAGTTAGGCACAAGTGAAGCACGTTCTGCTGTAGATGCTGTAGTAGCGGTTAAACTGGCGTATTTCCTAGAGGAAAATCCTGCAATTAGTGAAATGCTCATCCGTAAAAGTATTAAAGCCGCACAAGCACGTGAAGCAGCACGAAAAGCACGTGAAGATGCTCGAAACGGTAAAAAGAACAAACGTAAGGATTCGATGTTAAGCGGTAAATTAACTCCAGCTACATCAAAGAATCCTGAACGAAATGAACTTTATCTTGTTGAAGGTGATTCTGCAGGCGGATCGGCTAAGCAAGGAAGAGACCGTAAATTTCAGGCGATTCTTCCGCTAAGAGGAAAAGTAATCAACACAGAAAAAGCTAAGCTTGCTGACATCTTCAAGAACGAAGAAATTAATACGATCATTCATGCGATTGGAGCTGGAGTGGGCTCTGATTTTACATTAAAAGATGTGAACTACGATAAGATCGTAATCATGACTGATGCAGATACAGATGGTGCCCATATCCAAGTGCTATTACTAACTTTCTTCTATCGCTATATGAAACCGCTTATTGAAGAAGGAAAAGTGTTCATCGCACTTCCTCCACTTTATAAAGTAAGTAAAGGGACTGGTAAGAAAGAAGTCATCGAATATGCTTGGGATGAAGACGAGCTTAGAGAAGCACAGAAAAAGATCGGAAAAGGCTATATCATCCAGCGCTATAAAGGTCTAGGTGAGATGAATGCTGACCAATTATGGGAAACTACGATGGATCCTGATACACGTACCTTGATCCGAGTAAGAATTGATGACGCTGCCCGTGCTGAAAAACGTGTATCTGTCCTAATGGGAGATAAAGTAGAACCACGACGAAAGTGGATCGAAGAACACGTTGCGTTTGGCATAAACGAAGAAACTAATATACTAGATAACGAGAACTTGTCAGCATTCTGAGGAGGTTTAAAGATTGTCACTGCTTGAGAAATTTAGAGAGCTGCCGTTAGAAGACGTAATCGGCGACCGCTTCGGAAGATACAGTAAATACATCATTCAGGAGCGTGCATTACCTGATGCAAGAGACGGCCTGAAGCCCGTTCAGCGCCGTATTTTATATGCGATGTTCGCAGAAGGAAACACGAACGAAAAACCTTACAGAAAATCAGCAAAAACGGTCGGTAACGTAATCGGTAACTATCACCCACATGGTGATTCTTCCGTTTATGAAGCAATGGTTCGTATGAGTCAGGACTGGAAAGTAAGAAATGTTCTGATTCAGATGCACGGTAACAACGGTAGTATTGATGGAGACCCTGCAGCTGCGATGCGTTATACAGAAGCTAGACTATCTGCAATCGCTTCTGAACTGCTCCGTGACATTGATAAAGAAACAGTAGAATTCGCACCAAACTTTGATGATACAACCGAAGAGCCGGTCGTATTACCAAGCCGTTACCCAAACCTGTTAGTCAATGGATCAACAGGGATCTCGGCAGGTTATGCGACAGATATTCCGCCACATCACCTAGGTGAAGTAATCGATGCGGTTACGATGCAGATCGATAACCCCGACGTTTCTCTTGAAGAGTTAATGACCGTGATCAAAGGGCCAGATTTCCCAACAGGCGGAATCGTTCAAGGTCTTGATGGCATTAAGAAGGCGTTTGAAACTGGAAAAGGCCGCTTTATCATTCGTGCAAAAACAGAGATCGAGAGCTTAAAAGGCGGTCGTCAGCAGATCGTCATTACTGAAGTTCCTTTTGAAGTGAACAAAGCGAACCTCGTTAAGCGCATGGATGAGTTGCGTTTAGATAAAAAAGTAGATGGTATCGCCGAGATACGCGATGAGACAGATCGCACGGGTCTACGAATCGTGATCGAGCTTCGTAAGGACGGTAATGCAGAAGGAATTCTAAACTATTTCTTTAAAAATACCGATCTTCAAGTCTCCTATAACTACAACATGGTAGCGATTCATAACAAGACACCGAAGCTGATGGGTTTGAAGGCAATTCTTCATTCTTACATCCAGCATCAAAAAGAAGTTGTTACTCGAAGAACACGATATGATCTAAGAAAAGCAGAAGAGCGTTCACACATCGTTGAAGGTTTGATCAAAGCTATTTCCATCTTAGACGAAGTGATTGAAACGATCCGTGCTTCTAAAGACAAACGAAATGCAAAAGACAACATCATCGAAAAGTTCCAGTTTACAGAACCTCAAGCTGAAGCAATTGTTACGTTGCAGCTTTACCGTTTAACGAATACAGATATTACGACGCTACAATCGGAAGCTGAGGAATTAGCGAAAAAAATTACGTATCTTCGTTCCTTACTAGACAGTGAGAAGAAGCTGTTTAACGTTATCAAAAAAGAGATGACTGAGGTTCAGAAGAAATACGCTGATCCACGCCGTACAATTATTGAAGCGGAAATTGAAGAGATCAAGATCGACATGGAAGTCATGATTCCGTCCGAAGATGTTATGGTAACTGTTACAGAAGATGGATATGTAAAACGCTCTAGCGTTCGTTCATACAGTGCTTCAAACGGAGAACCGCCAGGCATGAAGGATACAGATTCTCTTCTCATGGCGTCTCAGCTTAACACAACAGAAACGCTTCTCATGTTCACGAACAAAGGAAACTACGTTTACCTACCTGTGTACGAGATGCCTGAGATTCGTTGGAAAGACATGGGGCAGCACTTAGCAAGTCTTGTTGGACTTGATAAAGATGAAAGACTGATCAAAGCATACCCAATAAAAGAGTTTGCAGAAAATCAATACCTTATCTTCTTTACTAAGCAAGGTATGGCTAAGAAAACAGAACTCAAATCTTATAAAGCAACACGATATAACCGTCCATTAATGGCTGTTAAGTTAAAAGCAGATGATGAAGTCGTAGACGTTTCATTAACAAACGGAGAGCAAGATGTTTTCATTACGACTCATTTTGGATTGGGACTATGGTTTGCAGAGGAAGAAATCTCCATCGTTGGACAAAGAGCGTCTGGAGTTAAAGGAATTAACTTGAAAGCTGGTGACCATGTGGTTAGCGGATTTGCGCTGCCAGAAGATCCAGAAAAAGCACAAGTTGTTATTGCCACACAGCGTGGTGCGCTTAAAAAGATGAAGATCTCTGAATTTGAAAAAACATCACGTGCGAAACGTGGACTTGTGATGGTAAGAGAATTAAAATCAAATCCTCATCGTATTGTGGGAATGAAGTTAATAACTGCAGATGATACACAGTTTGTTTTAGAAACAAGTTCAGGTAAAGTTGAGAAGATTTCACCAGCGAACTATAAGCCAGCTGATCGATATAACAATGGATCGTTCGTTGTGGATACAGGTGAAACTGGTCCTATTACTCGAATTAAATCATTGGTTTCAACTGAACAATCAAAAGAGTAGCTCTTGCTGCTCTTTTCTTCTTTTTTTGTTTGACAACTTGGAAGTTTGAAAGTGGTTGATTTCCGTTCCAGGATGCTCGCTTTCCGGGGGGCGTGCGGTGAGCCACCTCGACACTTTGTGTCATTAGGTGTCTCACCTGTCCCGCTGATCCCCCAGGAGTCTCGCACCTTTCACTCCAATCACCTTTTTCAATGAAGAAATAAAAGAAAAACGATTAGAGCTATTATTTGTTTGTAAAGAGAAGGAAAGATTAATTGGAAAAGTACACAACCAGAGAAATGAGAGATTCATAACATGAAGAGCAACACACATTTACTTGGAGGCGTTGTAGCAGGGGCTGCTTATAAAGCATTTACCGATGTGCCTCCGGAGACTCTGCAGCATGAGCTGACTTTTTTCGGTGCGGCTGTTCTAGGCAGTTTGCTTCCTGACCTTTGCCATCCAGGATCATATTTAGGTAAGAAAACGGTTTTTCTTTCAAAAACGATTTCTAAGACATTTGGTCATCGTACGATAACTCATAGTTGGATTATGATATTATTATTATGTTTATTGCCACAATGGATAGACTGGCGATTTGAAGAAACTCTAAGCATCGGCTTGGTAGTCGGAGTACTTTCACATCTCGTTTTGGATGCTGCAACATCGAGAGGTATTCAGCTTCTGTATCCACTGCCCATTCGTTTTCGTTTTCCATTCTACACAAAAACAGGTTCAAAAACGGAAACAAACATAGCCTCGTTACTTGGTTTAATAGCCGCTGTATTAATGATTCATCTATATATCGTGTCCTTGTTTTAAAGCAAGAATTTAAAAAGGGGTTTAATATACTTCCTCAATGGTAATACAACAAATGTACACACAAAATTGAGGAGTGGTTAAAGAATGGCTAAAATTGCAACAGTACTCGCAAACATGTTTGAAGATGTAGAATATACGGAACCAGCAAAAGCGTTTCGTGAAGCTGGCCATGAGGTAACCGTTATCGGCTCAGAAAAAGGTGCAACACTTGAAGGCAAACAAAAAGAAGCACAAGTAACAACCAATGCTTCAATTTCGGAAGTGTCACCTGAAGATTATGACGCGCTTTTCATTCCTGGTGGATTCTCGCCTGATATCTTAAGAGGTGATTATCAATTCATTCAGTTTACGAAGCATTTTGCTGACGAAGGAAAGCCTGTATTTGCAATCTGTCATGGACCGCAGCTCTTGATTTCTGCAGAGGTTCTAAATGGCAGACACATTACAGGGTATAAGTCCATTCATGTTGATTTGAAGAATGCCGGAGCAACAGTAAAGGATGAAGAAGTAGTAGTGTGTGGAGGCAATCTAGTAACAAGTCGTCAACCAGATGACATTCCAGCTTTTATTCGCGAATCCTTAAAAACTTTACAATAATATTTTGGATAGAAGTACCGTCTAGAATTTAATTCTAGACGGTTTTTCATGTGTTGAAACTAAAATCAGCACAAAGCGTACAATAGGTATGAAAATATAGATGGGATGAAGGACTATGGAATCAAAAGAGTATTTATTAAAAGAACTTCAACAGATCGAGAAATGGGAGAAAGATCAAAAAGGCTTGTGGTTCTGGGAGCGAATCACTCGGCTGCCGTTCAAGCTGCTAGATAAAGTGACACCTAAGTTTATTCAAAATAAAATTGGGACACTTCTCGATGAAATTGGTGGTTACATACAAAACGGTGGTCAATATCTATCTAAAGAGAAATCTGTATTTCAGTTCTTCGAAAAACAAACAGGTAGAACGATAGTAGAGTTAGCAGACTTTAAAACAATACCTTTAGAAGAAATGAAGAACGTTTCTTTGGAGTTAGCAAACAAACGAAAAAGTGCAGCAACCCTTCAAGGAGCCAGTACTGGAATTGGAGGTATCTTCACATTAGCCATTGATATACCTGCTATCTTAGCAATCTCTTTAAAGACCTTACAAGAAATCGCGATCATACACGGTTATGATCCAAACGATAAAGAAGAACGAGTCTATATCCTTAAATGCCTTCAGTTCTCTACGTCTGATTATGTAGGTAAAGAAGCGATTCTTAATGATCTTGCGGCAATTAGTGAGGACGAGATGAAATCAAGAGAAGTTATTTCTCAAATTCAAGGTTGGCGCGAAGTCACATTAACATTTACAGAGTCATTTGGCTGGAAAAAGCTTTTTCAGATGGTACCCATTGCAGGGATTATCTTTGGAGCTTTCGCGAATCGTTCCATGATCAATGATCTTGCAGAAACAGGAACAATGCTTTATCAAAAAAGAAGAATTGTAGAAAGGTTAAAGATTGATACGACCCCTGGTATTGAATCGAATTAAATAGAATATATGAAAAAAGACATTTCTATAATCTTTAAGAAATGTCTTTTTTGTGATCTGGTTTTACACTAATGATAAACGTATTCCTATTTAGAAGGACAAATGAACGTGTATGTGGAAAAATACATGTATTACACAAAGAAAGAAATGTAAATAGTAGAACGTAAGCAGGAGACGAGAATATGGAACATATTGATAAAAGAAACCGGTTGGAAGAAAAACCTTTTAGTTACCGAGAAACAAAAGATCATAACGTATTTTTAGATTATTACGGTAGACAAGTAAAAATTCTTAAAGGAAAAGAAGCTGAAAAGTTTTTAAATCGAATACGAACAGCTGAAAGTGAAATGGCAGAACAGTTAATTATGGCTAAAATAACCGGCAATTTCAAAAGGGGTAATGAACGAAAATCATGACATGACTTCATTTCCATGAGGTGCATAAATTCTATTAAACAATGATTGTATAGCATTCTCATCAAAGTTTTAGGAGTGAAATAGATGAAAGGATTCAAGTACAAAGACTATGATGGGTTAGGACTTGCTGAGTTGGTTAGAAAAAAAGAAGTTCAGCCCATTGAATTAGTTGAAGAGTCCATTAAAAGAATTGATACTTTAAATCCGAAAATCAATGCTGTTATTAACATGATGTATGAAAAGGCGCGAGTGATGACCGCAAATGAACAAAGTGGACTCTTTGCTGGTGTACCAACTCTATTGAAGAATATTTCTCAAGAGGTGGAAGGTGAGCCAATTACTGCAGGCTCTAAAGCTTTTCTTTCTTACCGAGCAAAAACGGATTCTGAATATGTGCGGAAGTTAAGAAAAGCAGGTGTTTTATTTCTCGGACAAACAAACGTACCGGAGTTTGCATTAGTCGCTTATACAGAACCTGTCCAATATGGACCAACACGCAATCCGTGGAATTTAAACCATACGCCAGGAGGGTCAAGTGGGGGCTCAGCTGCTGCAGTCGCTTCTGGTATGGTACCTTTTGCTGGAGCGAATGACGGTGGAGGTTCTATCCGGATTCCTGCCTCCTATTGTGGCTTGTTTGGATTAAAACCAACAAGAGGCAGAACCCCAGTCGGACCTAATCTAGGCCGCTCATGGCAAGGAGCATCAGCTGAACACGTCATAACACGAACCGTTAGAGATAGTGCAGCGATGCTCGATCAATTGCAGGGCCATGAAAAAGCAGGTGCCTTTCATACGCCGAGATTTGAAGGAAGTTTCCTTAACTCAGCTAGCACCCCACTAAATCGAACGTTAAGAATTGCTTATTCTGTCTCATCTCCGATAGGTACTGAAGTTCATCCTGAATGTAGAGATGCTGTTATAAAGTCTGCAAAATTATTACAGTCAATGGGACACGACGTGGAAGAAGTTGATGCACCTGTTGACGGACAAAAGTTAGTGAAGAGTTATCTCATGATGTATTTTGGAGAAACTGCTGCCACTATAACGTCACTGGAAAGTATTCTAGGTCGGAAAGCAACCTACAAGGATGTAGAACCTTCTACTTGGCTGCTTGGGTTGCTCGGAAAAGCAACTTCAGCAGAAGAATTTGTACTCAGTATAAGAGAATGGGACAAAGCAGCATTACAGATGGAGACCTTTCATGAAACTTACGATCTTTATATTACGCCAACCACTGCCTCTCCTCCGGCTAAGATTGGAGAGCTTCAGCCAACCACTTCAGAACGATTTCTTATACGTACTGTCGGTCAAATCGGGTTAGGAGGCTTATTGAAAAAGGCGGGACTCGTTGATCAGATTGCTCGAAAAAATCTGGCTCGAACTCCTTTCACTCAGTTGGCGAATCTAACTGGACAACCGGCTATGAGTGTTCCCCTTCATCTTACAGAAGAGGGACTACCGATCGGCGTGCAGTTCATGGCAGCTAGAGGTCAGGAGAGTTTGTTACTGCAAATGGCTGGAGAACTTGAACAATCTGACCTTTGGATAGATGTGCGTCAAAATCCGTTGTTTTAATACTTGTAATCCTTTTAATCGCCTACCTCTTGCTAGGCGACTTTTTATTCCCGCGGATCATTTTACTTTTACATAAGTGACAAGTACATGTTCATACAATAAAAGTGGTTCTATGCTCTCTTTCAATTTAAATAATCAATAAAAGGAGGTAACAAGTTGAAAATGATTATAAAGTCAATGAACATACTGGATTCATTGAGAGATCCTTCGAAAGAAGAACTCAAGACAGCACTCATTTCTTTAAATATAGACCTCGAGGATGTCAAAAAAGAACTGAAAACCTCAGAGAGTAAACCGTATTATAGAAAACTTTTATATCAGAACGAAAACGTAGAATTATTGGTAATGAATTGGTCTCAATTAGAGTGTGCCCCACATGATCACGGTTCTTCTCATGGTTGGATCAAAGTGCTTAATGGTTCTTCCGAAAATACTGTTTATGAGATCGGTGAAAATGGGCTACCTTCTGAATTATTTAGAACGACTCATGCTAAAGATAAAATTTTTTTCGCACCCAAAAAAGGCATCCATAAGATGATGGCTGAAGAAAATACCGATCTCGTCACACTTCACCTTTATTCACCACCAATAAGTGGTATGAAAGTATATGATCTTGAAAAATGTTCGGTATGTGTAGTCTCTGATGATTGCGGAGCATGGTGGCCAGATGAGCAGCGTCAAAAGTTAAAAGAGATTCAGTTGAATTCTTGAGTAACAGAAACGAAGTCCAATTAAAGGCAAAGCTTAATTGGACTTTTTCTATTCACTCTTTATTTCTCTTTTCTAAGTCTTTAGCAGTATCACTTAATTCAACCTCTTTTTCATCCTTTAAAGTCCCAAATAATACATCGATAAAGGGAGTTGAAACGCCGTACCAATAGTTTTCGTTTTTATAATGATGCAAGGTATGTGTCTTTTTAATCCATCTGCCAAACTTGGTTTTCGGCTTCAGCGGACGGTGAGCCACATAATGTTTCCATTCATAGACAAAAAACATAAATAAAAGACCGATTGAAAAAGACAAGGTGTGCTCGATTGATTGTGTGAGAAGAAAAAGGAGAGTGGATAAAAGAAAGAGGCTAGGAACGCTATACCAAATTGGCAAGAATAATAACTTTAATTCATTGGGCTTTTTATGATGATCATAGTGTAATCTTTTTATTAATTTGAACAAAAATGTATTTCTAGGTGCTTTAATATGAAAGAAAAAACGATGGGTGAGATATTCGCTAAACATGTAAATCAAAATACCAAGTGGAAAGAAAAGTAGAACTTTTGTCGTAAGGCTCATCGTAAATAAGAAGCTGATAATTAGGAAGAAAATAATTATCATAACTAAAATATCAAAATGTAAGAAAAAATCTCGATACATCCCTTTACTCTTCATTATTCCTTCCTCCATTCATCTTTTTCTTCCAAAGATCTAGACTATCTTCCATCATAGTTTGTGTTATCTTTTCAGTTCCTTCAATGTCACCGGTTAATATCGATTCCAAAAGTGCTTCGTAATATTGTTTAGAAAAAGATCGAGAGTAAGAATCATTGAAATATTTGAGTGCCATTCTGTAATAAACATCTTTAAAGCTATTTAAAATCAGGCGATAGATTGGGTTAGGAGATAACTGAGCAATATCTTGCTGTAAATTAAAATCAAAAATGGCATATGAATCTGGTTCATCTTTCAATTCATCCAGAGATGAAAACAAAGATATTAGTTTTACTCGGTTATGATTAACCGCATCTTTTATATATGTTGGAGTTAGAGAAATCCTAAGTTCAAGCATATACACGATAAACTCATCAGGAATTTCGTCTTGCAGTTGAAGGATATTGACGATCGTCATTAAGTTACCTTGTTTCCAATAATCATTTATCGTGGCTGGCATTCCTTTTTGAAAAATGATCCAGCCATCCCGCTCTAATCGTTGCAAAGCCTCTCTAATTGTTGGTCTACCTACACTATAGAGTGATGATAAATCTCTTTCAGATGGAATGGATTCATGAATGCCTAATTTTCCTTGTAGAATGGATTGGATGATTTGTTGTTTAATCCTTTCAGAAGAACGCTTCTTCATGGCAAGTAACACCTCATTCTTGTGGTAATACCAATTATCGATGCTGGTATTACCAAATATATGAATGCAAATGATATTCATGCATTCGATTAAAATTATCATGATGCTGCAAACCACCTGTCCTTAGATGCAGGTGGTTTTTGTGTTTTACCATTTTCCTAATTTGTATAAAACAGAAGACAGTTACAAAAGCTGAGAACATCAATGTTTTAGAAGGAGGAAAAGAGATGAGCCAGCAATTTTTCAAAAGAAAGCGTCACGATTCCACATCATCAACTGAAAATTATGACCATCTTCATGTATCCTCTGATCTAAAGACGAATGTTAAAGAGATTAAGAACATTCTAGGAGAGAGTATCGATGTAAAAATCGTAGAGTTTTTAGAGATGCCTATTCCTTTTGCTATTTGTTACATCGAAGGATTAATCAACAAACAACAACTAGAATTATCCATTATTGAACCTATAAAACGCACACAACTAGAAAATAAAAAGTTACAACCGAAAGACCTTATCCATCAAACGGAAGTTTCTGCAATGATAAGTCCTTGTCCTCATTTCGATCTAATCATTACACCCGTCTTAAAAGGACAGGTCATTATTTTTGTAGACGGTATGAGCGAGGCATATTCTATTCCCCTTGAAACGTGGGAGACACGCGGTGTAGAAGAACCTGAAGCACAAACAATGGTAAGAGGACCACGTGAAGGTTTTATTGAAACACTTCAGACCAATACAACCTTGCTGAGACGCCGGATTTCAAATCCTACTTTGCGTTTCAAGCCATTTGAAGTAGGAAAAATAACGAAAACAACGATTTTAGTTTCATATCTAGAAAGCCAGGTCGATCAAGAAGTCTTACAAGAAGTGATAAAAAGGGTATCAAATCTAAACACTGATAAAATATTCGAGAGTGGAATGCTTGAAGAATTGATCGATGAGAACGGATACTCTCCGTTCCCCACCTTTCAATCTACAGAACGACCAGATGTTGCAGCTGCAGCACTATCTGAAGGCAACGTTGTAATTATGTTTGAGGGTACACCTTTCGTCCTTATCACACCAACAACATTTATATCGTTTTTCCAAGCGGCTGAAGATTATTACCATCACTTTGATCTCTCTAGCTTCATTCGTGTGATTCGAGTTATTTCTTTCATGATCTCGTTAGCACTTCCAGCGGCTTATATTGCAGTCACTACCTTTCATCAAGAGTTGATTCCAACTAATCTTCTAGTCAGTTTAGCGGCTCAGAGGGAAGGTGTACCATTTCCAGCTTTCGTTGAAGCACTCGTCATGGAAACAATCTTTGAAATTTTGCGCGAAGCCGGTATTCGAATGCCGCGTCCTATCGGTTCTGCTGTATCGATAGTTGGAGCAATTGTAATCGGTGAATCTGCGGTAGCAGCAGGACTTGTTTCACCAGCGATTGTAATCGTCGTTTCATTAACGGCAATTTCCAGCTTCGTCTCACCTTATTATGGGTTTAGTGGCGCTGCACGATTGCTTAGATTCGTACTGATGATCTTAGCAGCAACAACAGGCATCTTTGGCATGATATTTTTCATGATCGGACTGCTTATCCACCTTTGTTCACTAACTTCAATGGGGAAACCTTACTTCTCGCCGTTAGCCCCTTTTCAATCTGGGAAACAAAAAGACAGCCTGTTTCGTCTTCCTTTATGGTGGACACAAACGAAGCTGCATAGAAAATGGGTAAAAAAATCATGAGAAGGTGGAATATAGTTGCTGTAATCATCTCATTCTCATTAATACTATCTGGATGTGCTGGTCGGATTGAACTCAATGAACTCTTGATCGTATCGTCTATTGGTGTGGACTATAAAAAAGATAAAACTATCGTTCATTTTCAGGTGGTGAATCCAGGAGGCACAGCAGGTGGACAAGGTGGTGCACCATCAGGGGGATCTGGAGGAGCGGTATATACCTATACGGTAACAGGTGAAACACTTTATGATGCGGTTGAAAATGGAAGAAATATTTTGCCAAGAAAATTACTTTTTTCACATATTACAAGTGTAATAATAGGAGAAAAATATGCAAGAACAAAAGGTATTGCTCCATTATTTGATTTTATGGAACGAAACCATGAAGTTCGGGATAATCTCATCATGTTTGTTGCTAAGAATTCTACAGCAAAAGACATCTTATCCATGTATACTCCAATCTTTAAAAATCCTGGGGAATCATTAAAGAATAGAGTCCGATTAGCGGCTACCTCTACCGGGATATCTGAAGGAATTAAAGAAAAAGACGTTGTTCGTTGGCGATATGGTGAGTTTAGGGACCCAGTCATTCAAGGGGTAGAAATTGTTAAGATTAGCGATAGTCAAAGTGAAACATCCAATTTAGAAAATATTATTGCAAATGATAAGACCTATCGAATATCAGGACTGGCAGTCTTTAACAAAGAGAAGATGGTGACTTGGTTGAACAATGATCAAACGAGAGGTTGGTCAATAATCAATCAAAGAGTAAAGGATATCTTTATTTTGAGTCATAAATGTGATAGTCAGAAAGGTAACGTAGGATTCATGGTAAAAGAAGTTGACTCAAAAACAAAGGTCCATTATGAAAATGGTAAATTGAAATATGTTGTAAATGTTAAAGGGAAAGCCATTTTACAAGAAGTGACATGTGCAGTAGATGTAGGTAATCCAACGACCCTGCTTGATATGGAAAAACGAGTAAATGAGGAGTTAGCAAGTCATATCAAAAGCACGGTGAAAAAAGCACAGAAAGAAAAAACGGATGTTTTTGGATTTGGGAAGTTACTTTATAATAAACATCCTGAAGTTTGGAAGAAATACAAAGAAAATTGGAGAGAAGAGTTCTCCGATGTTGAACTAGAAACGAATGTATCCATAAAACTTGAATCTGTAGGAGCGAGGGTGGAAACCATTCATGAGCAAAAATAAATCCTATCGTATTACACTTACGACTTTTTGGATCTTTTCAATGATGAATTTGGCAACATTCCTTTCAAACAGACAATGGCTTCCTTTTTCTAAATGGATCGATTCTATATATTCACCACTATATAAACTGATGTTTGGAGGATAAACATGAACCATACTATAAATCGATGGCAGCTTGTTTTAATCGTAATCAGTTTTATAATGGGGAGTTCCTTATTAATGGCACCTAATTTAACTGCTTTTTTTTCAGGTCAGGATGCTTGGATTTCCATGATTATTGCGGTAATAATCGGTTTGATCTTAAATGTAACTTGGATAATGATTCTGAAACGTTACCAGTTTCGCTCTATTTTTCGTATAACCGAAGTAGCTGGAGGTAAGGTGGTGGGAACGATATTAAATATCTTAATCATCTTTTTTGCACTCCACTTAGCTTCCTACGTAGTTAGAAACCTTAGTAACTTTATGATTTCAAACGTTATACCAGAGTCAAGTCCATGGACTTTTCAGATCATGATCATCTTACTTGCAATATATTCCTGCTTTTATGGGTTAAATAACATCGGTCGAGTAAATGAGTTTTTAACGCCTTTTATGATTCTCTTTTTTATTTGCTCGTTAGCCCTTACTACGAATCAGTTCAGATTTTCACATCTGCAGCCATTTTTTGAACAAGGGATGTTAAGAATTTCGCAAGGTGCATACACGACAACGGGATTTCCTTTTATCGAGATTATTCTGTTAGGAAGTGTTCTTACCTATGTGAAGAACAAAAATAAACTCTCTAAAAATTATCTAGCAGGAATCTTGTTTGGTGGTAGCGCCCTGATCTTAACTGTATTTATCGCTGTAGGAGTAGAAGGTGCTTATATGGTAAAACGACAAAGCTATCCTACATATGAGTTGATGAGAGATATATCAATCATCAATATTTTTGAGAGGGTAGAGGTCATTATTGGTGTTGTATGGATATTTGGTATTCTTGTTAAGATTGTCATTTGTTTATTTACAGCATTAAAGGGATTGCAGCATCTATCAAAGTTTCCGAACTATCATCCCTTTTTGCTCCCGGCTGGATTATTGATCTGGGCGTTGAGTAACCATATCCACACGAATTCAATGGAATTCACAGATTTTGTAGGACGAAATTGGACGCTATGGTGGTTTTCTTTATATCTGGTTCTCCTTGTTGTTTTGGGTATAGGTATTTTGCGAAAGAAAGATAAGAATTTAGATCAAACTGCAGATGATTCTTCTCAATAGTATTTTTTATAATAGTGAGAGAGTGCAAGCAACGACCAAATTTTATCATAACTATGGTAATGGATATAAAAAGCGCCAGGTAAGCCGGCTCCTGTTGGATAGCTGGCTTTTTCTTGTTTAGAAAACAGCCAGGTAACTGCTCTTTTCATACTGAGATCAGGTTGATCCGAGATGGCAGTTAATGTGTTAAGCGCCCAAGCTGTTTGAGAAGGTGTACTTTTGTTTAAGCTAACATACTTTCTCTTAGAATCACTTTCACATGACTCGCCCCAACCTCCATCTTCATTTTGAACCGAATGTAACCAGTTTTTCGCTTTTTGAATTTGTCTATCATTTGGATGAACACCACATGCGATTAAACCTGTAACGGCAGCCCACGTTCCGTAAATATAACAAACACCCCATCGTCCATACCATGAACCATCCACTTCTTGATTCGCTCGTAGCCAGCTCACACCTTTTTTTATTGAGAGATGATCTTGTTCCATGCCGTGGTAATTTCCTAAGAACTCTAAAGTCCTGCCAGTTATATCTGGAGTGGAAGGATCAACTAGAGCGTCTTTTGCGTGCTTGATGGGGAGGCTTCCAATCAAATAACGATTTGTATTCTTTTCAAATGCTGCCCATCCTCCATCATCGTTCTGCATAGACAAAAGCCATGCAAGCCCTTTTTCATAGCTTGAATAATAAGAAGAGTGTGTACGACAGTATTGTGCGATTGTACGGAGTGACACTTGGGTATCATCTAAATCAGGGTGTTGCGTATTACCTATGGAAAAGCCCCAGCCACCTGGGGTTGCATCTGGATTATGAACAGACCAATCACCATATTTATTCTGCTGCTGTGTAAGTAGAAATCTTGCGCCTTTTAATAGCTGAGCGTTTGTTTGGGGAACACCCGCTTCAAGCAATGTATAAAGAATGAGAGAAGTATCCCATGTAGTGGATGGTGAATTCTGCAGATGTAGCGTATCATCTACCTCACAAAACATCTTCATCAACCCGTTCAGAGCGTTTTGAATAACCGGCGATGATCGATCAAATCCTTCTGAAAGCAGACCATACACCATGAAAATCGTGGTTAAGGCATAACTAAGAAGTGTTCCATCAGGTTCGATATGATTTTGTATATAAGACTTAATGTTGTCTTTCTTCGTATTCATGAATGAATCTCTAATGTTCAACAAGGAGAACAGATTTATCCAATCTTCTATGTTAGAACCTTGATCTAATTTTCCTAATAATACTGATAGATCAGGTGTGTAGCTTGAAATTAGTTTCTTTTTACCTTCAATCATCAACAGAACAGGAGCAAAGTGAGCTCTAGCATAGCTGCTGATATCATAACGGTTAATGGGAGAAGTAAGGGGCAGTGAAAAGAGAATGGCTGGATCGATCGGTAGCTCTGGCCAGTGATATAAACCGTTCATGGCTAAAAAGACTTTTGTTAGAAGGTCGGCATTTTTTAATCCACCATTATTTATAATGAATTGTTTTGCGTTCTGAAGCGGTTCTGCAGTGTGTGAGTGGGGCTTCGAATACAAAAGAGCTGTATAGGCTTGGATAGTCGCTGACAAATTCGCAGGCTCCTCATCAGGATATACACGCCATAAGCCATCGTGAGACTGTTTGGAAAGGATTCGAGCGGCTATCCTTTTAATAAGGTTTTCATTTTTGTAATCTATGGTTCGTAATAAAATGAGCATATACGCATCTGTGATTACAGAATTCTCAAAACAAAAACGCCAAGTCCCATCCGTTTTTTGGAGAGAAAGAAGCTCATTACACCGTTTATAAATTTCAGATTCGATTTCTTTAAAGTTCAAATTCCTCACCGCACTTTATCCATAGTGCTTACAGTGTATGTAGTATATGGGTTATCCTATGAATAGATAAGTGCAATCACTGTTCTTTTTTCGTCTATCACGATAAAATCTTGTTATGAATTTTGTTTTTTTAGGAGGAATAAGTTTGAGTAATAAACAGCTCGCAACATTCGCAGGGGGTTGCTTCTGGTGTATGGTTAAACCGTTTGATGAGCTACCTGGCATTCATGGTATTGTATCAGGTTACACAGGTGGAGAACTTAAAAATCCAACCTATGAACAGATTAAAACGGGTGAGACCGGGCATCGTGAAGCGGTTCAAATCACATTTGATCCGGAGGTGTTTCCGTATCAAAAATTGTTAGATCTGTATTGGCCACAAATTGATCCAACGGATGATGAAGGCCAGTTTATCGACCGTGGAAGTCAGTATAGAACGGCGATCTTTTATCATTCGGAAGAACAAAGAAAACTTGCTGAACAATCTTTAAAGAACTTAGAAGAAAGCGGAAAGTTCAAAAAGCCGATCGTAACAGAAATTTTACCAGCAAACGTGTTTTATGAAGCTGAAGAATATCATCAAGATTTTTACAAGAAAAACCCAAAAGCGTATAAAGAAGAGCGCGAAACCTCAGGCAGAGACACTTTCATTGAGCAGAATTGGAAATAAGTATTCTATAATATTATTATGTAAACTTAAAAAGAGACTTTTTTGAAAGTCTCTTTTTTAGATACACAAGCAAGACCATTTGAGAGGATAAATTATATTTTTTCAATAAACCAGATCAATGCTTGCTTAGCATCCTCAGGAGACATACCGTTTGATACATTTTTCAATGCAGCTCGCAATAGGGAAGAAAGGAGTACCTCTACTCCAGGTGTATCTTCATTCATTATTTCATTAAAGAGTACAGCAATAAGATCTTGATTTAAGCTAACATCAGGTTCGCTTAAAAGTGTATAAACATTTAACTTAACAGCCGCGTTAAATCCTATAATCATAGAAGATTTAAGTGATGATAGTGAATCTTCATGAACCTCAGCAGCAGCCTCCATTCTGCTCGTTATTCTTCGTTCTATTTCTTCCCGGACAACTTTATACAATTCTAACTTGTTACCAAAGTGATGGTAAAGAGCTCCTGTTGTTACACCTGTAGTTTTGGCTAAATGTTGCACATTTACTTTTTCATAGCCTTGCGTACCAAATGCTTTTATAGCTTCCTGTAATATTTTCTCTCTCGCTGATCCTGTAATTGGAATATTTGATTTCATGTAGTTATTTTACCATGTTGACAAGGGGACGTAAATGAATTACGATTTACGTAAATCATTTATGTGTAAAAATATGGTATTGGAGGAATGTTTACATGAAGTTAGTTTTTCATTCTCAACCAGTTAAAGATATGAAGAAAGCGGTCATTTTTTATAGGGATATATTAGGAATGGAAGAGGCATGGAGAGAAGGAGATCATACCGTATCGTTTAAGACAAACACTGAAACCCAGATTCTATTAGAAGATGATGAATTTGAACGTGAATTTGGCCCTGGAAGTGTGTTCTTAGTAGATAGCGTGGATGAATATTTCAAAGAAAACCAAAACTCTCTTAGATTTGTTAAAGAACCATGTGATATCCCACCAGGTCGTTATGCTATTTTCACAGATGATTCAGGAAATCCAATAAGAATTATTGATATGTCAAAACGATAAAAAACATATTGTTAATTCACAAGTTGTTTACTCAATATCCATAGGAGAGTGTAGTTTATCATCATGTATATCTATATAAAGTTTATTGTTGCTAGTAAGTAGCGCATATACTACACTTTCAATAGTAAGATTACGTTTCTTGAGTTCTGAGAGCAGCCATTCTTTAGAGATATTATTTTCTTTTAAGTTGTTCAGTAGGATCTCACCATCCATCATCAACTCGGTGGGTAGCCTTACTTCCTCTTTATAGATTTGTAAGTCTTTGCGAGTAACAGCAAGGTGCGCTTCTTTTTTCTTTACAGAGAGAAGTCCGTTGTTCTCAACGAGAGCATAATCAACATCTTCGATTGAAAAGATATCCTTTTGTCTGAGCTGTTGATTCAAATAATCCAGAGTATAACGCATTTTTCTCATATTATGCTCTAATATTTTCCCGTTCTCAATAACTACTGTCGGATCTCCAGCTACGTACTTTCGAGCCCTTTTACTCTTTAAGGAAAGAAAAGCAGAAAGATAGATAAGAAGAACAAAGATAAAAAACACGAGAAAGATATAACGCGCTTTTACTTCTAAGGCAAATGCTAAGTTTGCAGTGACAGAACCGAGCGTGACGACAGCGATAAAGTCAAAGATCGTCATTCTTGATACGGTTTGTTTGCCTAAAATACGAGCAGCAAAAAATATAGAAAAAAAGGCAATTATAGATCGAATAATTACATCAACATAAGGATTCACGTTGGTCACATCCCAGAAAATACAATTTAAAAACTATATTATCTTTTTATCCAACTTGTTGTAATTTAAGTCGATTAGTTCACTAAAAGGTAAAAAAACGCACAGGTTTTATACTGTGCGTTTTCGTGTTTACTTCTTGTTCTTCTTATACTGATTCAACACATGAACCATACCTTCTTCAATAAGTTCATTCGCTGGTTTATCAAGTTTTTTTGCTAATGCCTTAATCTCAGTGTATAACGAATGGCTTAAAGTAGTATTCACATTTTTTCGATCATGGTTCTTTTTTCTTATCTCGCTTGAATACATGTGCATACCTCCAACAGGAGACTTCTTAAACTTCTTGATTCAGTCTATCATAATTCAGAGGTGATACGACTATTTTCTTTGTCTCGATACATACGGATAGATCGGGTCTTTTAAGTGAAATTCATAGGTCTCACCATCAACGATACCAACTATTTTCTCACTATCGTATAATTTCAGTAAGAATTCAGCCATCTCTTTACTTGTATGAAATTTTGGAACAGTTCCTTCATACTGAAAGTCTTCGAGATCCATGGAACGCTTCGCAAATTCTGTCTCAGTAGCAGCTGGAGCCAATACTTTTGCTTGCATGGCTTGTCCTGTACTTTTTAATTCCTGTGCAAGTCCTTCTGTAAAGGCACTCACATAAAATTTGGATGCACAATACGTTACAGCGTCTGCAACAATCGTGTAGCCTCCGCCAGAAGATATGTTGATAAGCTGTGTTCCTTCCACATTGGCATAATCTCTAACAAAAAGTGAAGAAAGAACGGTTAATGCTTCAATATTTAAGTGAAGCATCGTTTCAATCTTATCTAAATTTTGCTCTCCGACAGAAGCAAAATTCCCAAAACCAGCATTATTGATCCATGTTTCAATCTCATATTTCTTAAGACTTTCGTAGAAATCATGCACATTCGATATAATTGAAAGATCAACGGTTCGAACAACAACATCCAGTTTTGGATATTGAGAAAGGACGTTTGATTTCAGCTGCTCAAGTTCCTCAGTTCTCCGCGCTGCAAGTATTAAATTCTTACCTCTAGCAGCAAATGCAAGTGCTGTTTCATATCCGATTCCAGAGCTCGCTCCCGTAATCACTGTGTATTTCATAAAAATCACTCCTTATATTTTTTTAACTTGGTGATTGTTCTTGTGTTTTATTATACTGATTAGAGTAAACTCTAAGTCAAGGAACTAGATAACTGTTGGGGTGATTTAACATGTATACCATCGGAGAAGTTGCTAAACTTCTTAACGTAACAACACATACACTGCGATTTTATGAAAAAGAAAAGATCATCACACCAGAACGAACAGAACATGGAGATCGACGATATTCAGAATCTCATCTTCAATGGCTCCGTTTTGTTATTAAACTAAAAGAAACGAAAATGCCGCTTGTTCAGATTCAAGAATATGCTTCGTTATTCTTACAAGGGGATCGAACCACTCAAAAAAGATTGGGTTTGTTAAAAAATCATCAGGAACATGTTCAAAATCAGATACACGTTTTAAATGAAATTGATGATATGTTGCGTAAAAAGATATCAGCTTATGAAGAATATCTTCAAAAACGAGATTTCAGCTAAGCATAGAGAGGTGCTAATATTGCAAGAGAAAAGAATTCGAGATTTTGGTGTGAAGATCGGGAAACTTGAGACAGGATTAAACAACTCGATTACAGATGTAGAAGGTGTTTCAGTAGGGCATGTGACATTAAGCGAAGGAAATTGTCAAACTGGAGTTACAGCAATCATTCCTCATGAAGGAAATACATTTAGGGAGAAACTTATTGCTTCCAGTCATGTGATCAACGGATTCGGAAAAACGATGGGAACCATCCAGATGAAAGAGCTAGGCGTATTAGAAACTCCTATCATTCTAACGAACACTTTAGGTATCGGTATAGCAGCAGATGCTGTCATTCAATATATGTTAGAACGAAACCCTGAGATCGGCAGAACAACTGGAACGGTAAATCCTATCGTTGGTGAATGCAATGACATGTTATTAAATGATGTAAGAGCACAGTTTATAAAGAAACATCATGTAATAGAAGCACTACAAAATGCAGGGAAACATGTAATAGAAGGCAGTGTTGGAGCAGGGACAGGTATGCTTTGTTATTCGTTAAAAGGTGGCATTGGAACGGCTTCTAGGTGTTTTTCGATCGACCAAAAGATGTATACGATTGGAGTGCTTGTTTTATCAAACTTTGGGATATTAAGTGACTTGCAAATAAACGGGAGAGCACTAGGACAAGAACTAAAGGAAGCTTTACTAAAATCGTGGGAAGAAAAAGACAAAGGTTCTGTAATGATTATTGTTGCAACTGATCTTCCGGTTTCCGAAAGACAGCTGAACAGAATCATTAAAAGGTCAGTAGTCGGGTTATCGAGAACAGGTTCATTTATTACTCACGGAAGTGGGGAAGTGGTCATCGGTTTTTCAACTGCAACAAAGATTCCTCATTTTAAACCAAAGCATATCACTAGCATTCCGACAATACATGAAGAAGATTTAGATCTAGCGTTTAGAGCTATTGGGGAAGCGACAGAAGAAGCCGTGTTAAACTCACTTGTAACTGCATCACATGTAAAAGGAAGAGACGGAAATGAACGGCCAGCGTTTAAAGATCTTTTAGAAGAATTTAATATTCAGCTAGCGTAATCCTAATTCCTGTACATATAGGACTTCATAAAAAATCCCTATCGAGGCTAAGTCAATAGGGATTTCTCTATTTCTTATACAAACAAACTCAAAAGTAAGATAAAACCTAGTCCGGCAACTGAGATAATGGTTTCTAATAATGTCCAAGTTGCAAATGTTTCTTTCATACTCAAGCCAAAATATTCTTTGAACATCCAGAAACCAGCATCGTTCACGTGTGATGCTATTAAACTACCAGCACCTGTAGCAAGTACCACTAACGCAAGATTAACATCGGTCTGGCCAAGTAAAGGAATAACTAGACCCGCTGTTGTTAAGGCAGCTACCGTTGCAGATCCTAACGAGATACGAAGAATGGCTGCGATAATCCATGCCAGTAAGATTGGAGAGAATGTTGTATCCTTAAACAATTCAGCGACATAATCACCAACCCCGCCGTTTATCAATACTTGTTTGAAGGCTCCGCCTCCACCGATGATTAGAAGCATCATTCCGATATGAGTGATAGCTGTTGTACATGAATCCATAACCGTTTTAATAGGTATATTTCTTGCTAATCCCATCGTATAAACCGCTACGAGTAAAGAGATCAACATGGAAGTTGAAGCGTCACCAACAAAGCGGATCACTTCAAATGTCTTCGAGTCCGCAATCCCCATCGTGTTTTGAACAAGTGTGATCACCGTTGCAATCGACATTAAAATGACGGGAAGCATAGCTGTAAACACCGAGATACCAAAAGAAGGTGTATCTTCTAGTTTGAATACTTTTTGTTCGCCTAATGAAGCAATATTTCCTGTTTTATTGAATGAGTCAGGAACAATCTTTTTTGCTAATTTCGTAAACACGGGTCCAGCCAGAATAACAGTTGGAATCGCAATGATAAAACCGTAAAGCAATACTTCACCAATATTAGCACCAAATTCTCCTGCAATTACCGTTGGACCTGGGTGAGGAGGTAAGAAACCATGTGTTACTGAAAGAGCTGCTACCATTGGAATTCCCAGATAAAGAATAGAAACGCGTAATTGTTTTGAAATGGCAAATACGATTGGAATTAATAAAACAAGACCTACTTCAAAGAATAGAGCGATACCAATAATGAATGAAGCTACAACAATCGCCCATTGAATTTTCTTTTCACCGAACTTCTCGATAAGTGTAATTGCAATTCGTTGAGCACCACCGGCATCAGCAATTAGTTTACCTAACATGGCACCTAGACCGAAGATTAGTGCCAAATGACCGAGTGTTCCGCCTAAACCTGCTTCAATCGATTTAACGATCTCTCCTAGTGGCATACCTAGTGCTAATGCAACACCAAATGATACGATGATTAAAGAAATAAATGTGTTTAACTTGAAATACATGATCAATAGTAACAATGCTAAAATTCCACAAGCTACGATAAATAATGGCATGATAGATCCCCCTAATATTAATTTTCTCTATGAATCAAGCTTCTTTGATACGTTGCAATACGTGAATAATCTTCTTCTAGTTTTCTAGATAGACTGATAAAGATCGGTAACAATTCTCTATACTCTTTGACCGCTTCTTGATTTGGAGTGTGGGTATGATTACTTCCAATCATGTCAGAAGCCGCTTCAAACGATTCTATTCTTCCTGTTGCATACAACCCTAGAATACATGCCCCTAAGCAAGAACTTTCGTAAACTTCTGGAACGGCTAACTCTGTATCAAAAATGTCTGACATCATCTGACGCCATGTTTCTGATCGAGCAAAGCCACCAGTCGCTTGAATTCTGCTAACAGGTTCATCCATACATTCGACCAATGCTAGATACACGGTATAAAGGTTATAGATCACACCTTCAAGGGCTGCTCTAATCATATGTTCCTTTTTATGAGACAACGTTAGACCGAAGAAAGATCCTCGAACATCTGAATTCCAAAGTGGAGCACGTTCACCAGCAAGGTAGGGATGAAACAATAAACCATCTGCTCCTGGTCGAACACGTTCTGCAATCTTTGTGAGTATTTCATATGGATCGATTCCTAATCGCTTTGCGGTTTCAAGTTCAGATGCCGCAAATTCATCCCGGATCCAGCGCAGGACAACACCGCCGTTGTTTACAGGTCCACCGATAACCCAATGATTCTCTGTTAATGCGTAGCAAAAAATTCTTCCTTTTTCATCCGTTTGCGGCTTATCAATAATGGTGCGAATAGCTCCGCTCGTACCAATGGTTACGGCTATTTCACCTTTACCAATCGCATCTACACCTAGGTTTGATAACACACCATCGCTTGCTCCAATGATAAATGGGGTTTTCGGATCAATTCCTATCTGTTTCGCTATGTCCAATTGACAATGATTAAAGATCGTTGTCGTTGGAACTAGGGTAGAGAGTTGGTCACGATTAATCCCAGAGACTCGTAATGCTTCTTCATCCCAATCCAAATTATTCAGATTCATCATCCCCATAGCTGATGCTAGCGAATGATCTACAACATATTCATTGAATAAGCGGTGGAATATGAACTCTTTTATTCCAATATACTTTTTAACTCTTGCTGCAATTTCAGGCTGATCATTTACGATCCAGGCGATTTTACTTAATGGACTCATCGGATGAATAGGAGTTCCTGTTCGCTTATAGATCTCATGTCCGTTATATTGCATTTTAATTTTTCTAGCCCATTCTTCACTCCGGTTATCTGCCCAGGTGATACAAGGAGTTAAAGGCTGATCATCTTCATCTATTGCAATCACACTATGCATTGCAGAACTAAAAGAAATGAAAGAGATAGCATTAGATGATACTGAAGATTTCTTTATTACATTTGTAAGGGTTTGCAAAACCGTCTGTAAAATTTCTTCTGGGTCTTGTACCGCTGTAGAAATATTAGGCGTATGAAGCGGGTACCCAATGTTTTCTTGTGAGAGAATTTCTCCGCTTTCATTAAACAAAACTGCTTTTGTACTCGTAGTTCCGATGTCGACTCCTACCATATAGCTTTTTCTATGTTGTGTACCGTCGATATCCGTCATTGATCTACTCCTTTTCTTGCTCCCGTGCTTTCGATAGCATTTGTTGTGACATCCATAAATCATCTACTTTTCCTTGAACATCATCAAAGTTTTGATGAAGCGATTGAATCATGATCTCTCTATTTTTAGAAGAAATCGCATCAATGTAGAGTTCATGGTTCTTCATGATTCGAGAAAGGTCATCGTATTTTTCGTTAAAATGCATGCGCATCGATAGTAAAATGAAGCTTTCCATAACAGGTTTTGTATTGTTCCAAATCATCGTGATGTAAGAATGATCAATTGAACGAATGATTGTTTCATGAAACAAGACATCTTGAAGAGCAAACTCGTCAGCATCTTTGTACTTTATTGCGATCTGCATCATTTCTAAGATTTTTGTAAGTTCTCTAACTACTTGAGTAGTATCGTTTTTTACGAGGCGTTCAAAAACAAACGTCTCAATAAGCAGGCGAACATCATATATTTCTTCTATTTCTTTTTCCGTTAAGCCGACCACAACTGCACCCATGCGCTCTAAACGTATTAAGTTTTCATTTGATAGAACTTTAAGTGCTTCTCGTATAGGAGAGCGGCTTACATGATATTCAGCTGCTAATTTATTTTCAGAAAGAGTGGTACCGCTTTCAATGAGTCCCGAGATAATCCTCATTCTCAGTTCACATGCGACACGCTCCCCAGTTGAAGCTTTAGAAAGCCACTTCTCAGGATAAAGAAAATCATTAGAATCGTTCAACATAATAACCTCCTTTTGTATAACGAGTATACTTGTATACAAGTATTATAGTACAGTGATTATAAAATGCAAGCGCTTTTATTTTTGTTTAAAAACGAATACTTAGCATGAATCCCGGATTAAAAGGGAGGAGTAGGGAAGTTAACATAATAAAGAAAAGAACAATCTAATAATCCAAATTGTTCTTTTCACTCTTTATTCAATTAGTAAGGGGACTTTTTCTTTATTTATTTCAGTTTCGTGAAACTCATTGTATCGCGGGTGCATTTTTAATAGTTCATCAACGGTTACAATCTCATAACCCATTTCTTTAAGCTTAGGAAGAATAATCTTTAATGCAGCAACAGTTTGACTGCGATTACCTCCAGAATCATGCAAAAGAATAATATCTCCATTTTTTAAATTCGTTAGGATGTGTCTGGCGATCCTTTGAGATCCTGGATTTGTCCAATCTCGGGGATCTTGATGCCAAGACCATAAGATAACCTTATATCCCTCTTTTTTTAAGACTTTTAAACTGTTCTCTGTAACGGTCCCGCCTGGAGGACGAAACAATTTTATATAATCTGAATGATGAGCAGGATCTAGAAGGTGCTCAGTCTTTCTTGTTTCAACCACAACTTTATGCCTTGAAATCGTGTGGAAGCTAGGGTGATTATACGTATGGTTACCGATTTCATGTCCTTCTTTTAGCTCTCTTTTTACGATTTCTGGGTACTTCTCAACCCGCTTTCCAATTAGAAAGAATGTTGCATGTACACCTTCCTTTTTAAGAACATCCAAGATTTGAGAGGTATATATGGGGTCTGGTCCATCGTCAAATGTAATTGCAACTTGTTTCTTTTTTGAAGGAACTTCCCAGATCACATCTCCATACTTTTCAACTTCGAAACGATTTACAACACCAGCATCTACTTGAGGTCCAATAAACAGAATTTGAAATATAAGCACGGAAACAATCACACTTACAATGGTAGACATAATGAACCCTCATTCTAAAATTTGTTACCTGTAGTATTTGTAAGGAGAAACTTATTTATGACAACGCTGTATTTGTATGTAAGGTTGTACTAAAAGAGGGTTTCCGTTTAAGAAACTTGCTAACAGGAGAAGAGTCTTTGCACCAAAAAAAAGCTGCTCAAAGGATTCCTTTGAACAGCTTAAGCGTTGTAATCTACAATCCGCTTGGAGAAAGTGAGATCGCTTTTAGAGCATGATCTAAATCATAGATTAGATCATCTACTGTTTCAATTCCGATTGAAAGTCGGATTAGTTCTGGACTTACGCCTGATTTTCTTTGTTCTTCTTCAGATAGTTGTTGATGAGTGGTGCTAGCTGGATGGATGATCAATGATTTTGAATCTCCCACGTTTGCCAAGTGAGAGAAGATGCTAACATTTTCGATCAACTTTTTACCTTCTTCTACACCGCCTTTAACCCCGAATGTTAGTATCGCACCGGCGCCTTTAGGGAGGTATTTTTGGGCAAGTTCATAGTAAGGGCTGCTTGGAAGTCCTGCGTAGTTTACCCAATCAACAGATGGATGACTCTCTAAGAACTTGGCTACTTTCAGTGTGTTTTCAACATGTCGTTCTATACGCAGAGCGAGTGTTTCCAATCCTTGAATGAATAGAAAGGAGTTGAACGGCGCGATAGACGAACCCAGGTCTCGAAGCAATTGAACCCGTGCTTTTAATATATAAGCAAGTGGACCAAATGCATCCGTATACACAATCCCTTTATAGCTTGGATCTGGTTCAGTCAAGCCAGGGAATTTCCCATTGCTCCAATCAAATTTTCCAGAATCTACGATAACACCACCGACTGAAGTACCATGTCCGCCGATGAACTTTGTTGCAGAATGGACGACAATATCTGCTCCATGTTCGATTGGACGACAAAGGTAAGGAGTAGCCAACGTATTATCTACAATAAGAGGAACTCCCGCGTCATGTGCGATGTCAGCGATCGCTTGAATATCTGCAACATCGATTTTCGGATTGCCGATGGTCTCGATGTATACGGCTTTTGTTTTTTCTGTAATAGCATCTTTAAACGATTGAAGATTATCAATCTCAGCGAATTGAGTCTGGATGCCGAGTTTAGGGAGAGTGACAGAGAATAGGTTATAAGTTCCACCATATAGAGAGGTAGAAGCGACGATTTCATCACCAGCGCCAGCAATATTGAATATAGCATTTGTAATGGCAGCCTGGCCGGATGCAAGAGCAAGTGCGCCAACACCGCCTTCAAGCTTTGCGATAGTCTGTTCAAAAGCATCTTGTGTTGGATTCATCAAACGCGTATATATGTTACCGAACTCTTTTAGAGCAAACAAGTTCGCTGCGTGCTCTGTTGAATTGAATTGATATGAAGTGGTCTGGTAGATGGGTACAGCTCGAGCTCCTGTTGTAGGATCTACTTTTTGACCTTCATGTAAAGAAATCGTTTCAAACCCATACTGTCTTTCAGCTTTTTGATCAGTCATATTCGAATCTCTCCTCAACGTTATTTTTTATATCCAATCGCATTCAGTTTCAACTTACCCCAGAAAAAAAGACCTCTTCCAAAAGAAGAGGTCCCGATGATTTCACCCGATCGAAGTCTCATCTTTCAGAACACAAATTGTTCTGCTGAAATTAGCACCATGCGTTTCCGCTGGTTGCCGGGCATCATAGGGTCAGTCCCTCAGCCTCTCTGGATAAGAAGATTTGAATATTGAATTAAGATTTATAATACATAGGTCCAAATCAATAGTCAACAGAATTTTTTAAAAATTTCGGATTTTTATTTTCTGGATTACTTTTTACCGCATAGATAATACCGACCGCCCAAAAAGCAACAAGAACAAAGTAGATTGAGAACAACATGTTATTTGATACACCAAGAGTATGAAGAAGAGTTCTCGTGTTGGTAATAATGATCAGTCCTCCTACCAATACCCCTAATATGTGAGATGGAATGAGACGAACTAGCCATGCAGCAATTGGAGCCGCAACCACGCCTCCTAACATTAATGCTCCTACCCATAACCATTCTACTTGTTCCCAACCGAGAGCGATGAAAAATCCGATTGATGCAGATACTGCTACAGCGAATTCGCTCGTATCCACAGAACCGATCACTTTTCTAGTTTTCATATCTTGTTTTGCCATAAGGACTGGAGTGGTGACTGGACCCCAGCCACCACCACCTGTAGCATCTAAAAATCCTGCTAATAATCCAAGTGGAATAAGTTGTTTTTTCGTAAAGGGTTTACCTTTCGATGTTGCTTTCTTTTCTCCAAGTTTAAACAAAAAACGATATAAAATATAAATTCCAAGGATAATTAGAAAGATTGAGATATAAGGCTTTATTACATCTCCAGGCAGGTTGCTTAAAAAACAAGCCCCTACAAATGCTCCGATAGAACCCGGCAGAATTAAGCGAAGAACGACTTGCCGGTCAACATTTCCGAATTTAATGTGTGAAGCGCCGGATGCCGCAGTGGTTACGACTTCAGCAAGATGTACGGATGCAGATGCAGCTGCAGGAGCAATTCCGGCAACTAGGAGTAATGAAGTAGATGTAACGCCATAAGCCATCCCTAGTGAACCATCGATCAATTGTGCAACAAGACCAATTAAAGCCAATACGATTAACTTTTTCATATTCTTCCTCCTCAAAATAAAAAGGCCCTTAACAAGTGATGTTAAGAGCCTTCGGTTTACCGATCAGCGATACGGATTAAATTTTAATTTATACTATATGATTCTAAAACATAAAAAGTCAACTATTTGTTGAAATTTTTTGTAAAAATAGAAAAATGAAAAAATAGGTCTTGATATCCACTTCAGATATGTTATGATTTTATAAAATTTAAACTCTTATCCAGAGTGGTGAAGGGAACTGGCCCGATGAAACCCGGCAACCTGCGATTTGTAAGGTGCTAACTCCAGCAGAATGTATTTACATTTTGGAAGATAAGGTAATATGTTTACCTCCACTATCTTTCCGAAATGGGAAGGTTTTTTTTATTGTTGTTTTCATATTCATTGTTGCTTTTGAAAGAGTTGAATTCCGTTGCAGATACTCGCTTTCCGCGGGGCAGGCGGTGAGCCACATTCGTACGTTCGTATAAGTGTCTCATCTTCCCGCCTGTCCCACAGGAGTCTCGCATCTTCCACTCCAATCAAAAGTCAAAGAATAAATAGTAAGACTTATAAAACAACAATTTTTAGGAAAGAGCCTTTAAAAGATAATGAATGTTGTAAAGGGAGGCAGTGGAGTGGCAAACGAAAAGAGTGCAAGTGATTATCTTCCTCAGCTTGAGAAGATGCTGAGCAGTATTAAATTTGGTTCGATCACTTTAATCGTTCAAGATGGAAAAGTGATTCAGCTTGAAAAGAACGAGAAGGTAAGAATTAAATAGTTCGCTGACTAGAAAACTAGAGGCGGTTTTAACGATAGGGCTAAGCTCTAAAAACGTTAAAGCCGCTTTTTTTATGTTCAAAGGAGGTAGCGAATTGCTAACGTATGCAACTTGGAATGAGAAATTACCAGATTTTAATCATGATAATTCGACAAAAGGTGCTCTAGATGTGTTGGAGTGGGCTTATGGAACATACGGTGAAGACTTAGTCTACGCATGCAGTTTTGGTATAGAAGGCAGTGTTCTTGTTGATCTTGTTTCTCAAGTGAAGCCAGATGCACAGATCGTGTTTCTCGATACAAACCTGCATTTTCAAGAAACCTATGACGTAATTGAAGCTGCAAAGAAAAGGTATCCTTCACTTCGAATCAAGCTAAAGACACCAGCTCTCACTCTAGAGGAGCAAGCAAAAAAACACAGTGATGCTCTTTGGAACGTGGACTCTAATCTATGTTGCACGATCAGAAAGGTGATTCCTTTAGAAGAAGAGTTAAAAGGGGTAAAAGCTTGGCTCTCTGGTCTTCGTAAGGAGCAGTCAGTTGCTAGGAGCAATACCGAATTCGTCAACAGAGATGAACGGTTCAAAAGTATTAAGATTTGTCCGCTCATTCATTGGACGTGGAAAGATATTTGGAGGTATGCCCATAAGCATGACTTGCCGTATAACAAACTACATGACAATGGCTATCCAAGTATAGGCTGCGCCCCATGTACACAGGCAGCTATTAACGCAGATGATCTTCGTTCTGGGCGATGGTCAGGAACTGGAAAACTAGAATGCGGGCTTCATGAGAATAAATAGAGAATTATTAGGAGGAGAGAAACAATATGAGTACGATTCAACCGCATGGAGGGCAACTGATCAATCGATTCAAGCCTGACACACCATATCAGCACATTAAAAAAGAAATCATTCTTGATGCAACAGCACTTAGCGACCTTGAATTGATCGCTATTGGAGCATACAGTCCATTAACAGGTTTTTTGAACCAAAAAGATTATCAATCTGTTGTCCACGATATCAGGCTTAGTGATGGAACGGTTTGGAGCTTACCTATCACGTTACCGGTAGATTCTGATACAGCATCTACACTTAAAAGAGGTGAAGAAGTTCGTTTAACTTACGATGGTGTAACCTACGGAATCCTTAACGTAGGTGATGTTTACACTCCTGTAAAGCAAATTGAAGCGGAACATGTTTATAAGACATCCGATCATAATCATCCAGGAGTTAAGAAGATGTTCGAACGTCGTTCAGTTTATATAGGCGGCGAGATTACGTTAATTAGACGTATTAAGAAAAATTCGTTCAACGAGTATCATCTCGATCCTAGTGAAACAAGAAAACAGTTTAAGGAATTAGGTTGGAGTACCGTTGTAGGTTTTCAAACGAGAAATCCCGTTCACCGTGCTCATGAATATATTCAAAAAGCTGCACTTGAAATTGTAGACGGTCTCTTCTTAAATCCACTCGTTGGTGAAACAAAGTCTGATGATATACCAGCTGATGTTCGAATGGAAAGCTATCATGTTCTACTAAAAAACTATTATCCTAATAACCGTGTGTTTCTTGCTGTATTTCCTGCAGCGATGCGCTATGCAGGTCCTCGTGAAGCCATCTTCCATGCGATCGTCAGAAAAAATTACGGCTGCTCTCACTTTATCGTAGGTCGTGACCATGCTGGAGTAGGAAATTATTACGGAACGTATGAAGCACAAGAGATCTTTTCCCAGTTTACAGAAGAGGAGATCGGCATCCAAACTTTGTTTTTTGAACATAGCTTTTATTGCAACAAATGTGAAGGAATGGCTTCTTCGAAAACATGTCCACACCCTACGGAAGAACATGTCATCTTATCAGGAACAAAGGTAAGAGAACTTCTTCGAAATGGAGAACTTCCCCCTAGTACGTTCAGCCGAAGAGAAGTAGTAGAGGTATTAATAAATGGACTAAATCGAAATGATAAAAATTATAGAATAGGAGATTTAAATGAGCAATCAACACAATATAATTTGGCACGATAGTTCGATTACAAAAGAAGCTAGGCGCAAACAAAACAACCATTCAAGTTTTGTACTTTGGTTTACAGGACTTTCAGGATCAGGAAAATCAACGGTTGCAAATGCATTAGCGCAAGTGCTTTTTGATCAAGAAATAAGAAACTATGTGTTAGATGGAGATAACATTCGAAATGGATTAAACCGTGATCTTTCTTTCTCAGATAAAGATCGAAGTGAAAACATACGACGCATTTCTGAAGTGTCAAAGCTATTTGTAGATAATGGAACAGTCGTACTTACAGCTTTTATCTCACCGTTTATACAAGATCGGGATATGGCGAAGAAAATCATTTCAGAAGAAGAATTCATAGAAATTTTCGTTTCATGTCCGATTGACGAATGTGAAAAAAGAGATCCAAAAGGTTTATACAGCAAAGCGCGAAAAGGTGAGATTCCTGACTTTACTGGAATTGATTCACCTTATGAAGAACCGGTTTCACCTGCTCTTACCATACATACAAACAAACAAAATGTTTCCGAGAGTGTGGAGAGCATCTTAAATTATTTGAAAAAAAGGAAGCTGATTTAACTAAATAAAAAGGAGACTGAGAGAATGGCATATGAAAAGACGTGGGCAGAAAATTCGAAGATCAATAAAACAGAACAAAAAAAGCTTGTAAAAGACGGATTGAAAATATTTGAAGATATCCCTGATTACGCAAAAAACGGCTTTTCTTCTATTCCAAAAGAAGAATGGGATAGTTTCAAGTGGGCGGGCCTTTATCTGCAGCGACCAAAAGAAGACGGCTATTTTATGATGAGGGTTAATGTTCCATCAGGGATTTTAAGTTATGAACAAGTAAAAGCATTAGCACATATTTGTAAAGATTATGGAAGAAATGTATTCGATATCACGACACGCCAGGCTATTCAATTTCACTGGCTGACAATTGACCAGATTCCCGACATCTTTAATCGTTTAGAATCAGTCGGGTTATCGAGCGCTGGTGCATGCGGAGACATTACACGAAACATCATGGGTAATCCGATAGCAGGTATCGATCCACACGAACTCTTTGATACGACTGAGATCGTAAAAGAAGTATATGAGTTTTTTCAGCATAATGAAGATTTCTCTAACTTGCCGAGAAAATACAAAATGTCAATTAGTTCTAATGTGAACAATAGTGCACATGCTGAAATCAACTGTGTGGCCTTTACTCCCGCATATAAAGTAATTGATGAAAAGGAAGTTCCAGGGTTTCATATCAAGATTGGCGGAGGTCTTTCTTCTCGTCCTTTCTTAGCACAGCCACTCGATGTGTTCATTGAACCTGAACAGGTTAAAGACGTTTCTATCGCGATTACTACCATTTTCCGTGACTACGGTTATCGGGAAAAACGTCACCTTGCTCGTCTTAAATTCTTAATGGCAGATTGGGGACCTGATAAATTTAAAGAGAAACTCTTAGAATATACCGGACCGCTTCACTCTAAAGGAAAAGATGCTCTTAAAACATGGAACGGCGGTTACTTCTATGGTGTTCATCCTCAAAAGCAAGAAGGATTAAGCTATATCGGTTTTAACGTACCTGTTGGTAGACTTCATGCTAACGAAGTTTTAGAACTCGCTAATATTGCGAAGAAATACGGAAACGGTGAAATCCGAACGGTAAACTCTCAAAACTTAATTATTCCTAATGTGAAACACGAAAACGTTGAGTTGCTATTAAAAGAAAGCATCTTCAAACGTATCACTACTCAGCCTCTATCTTTCATAGGTCATTCTGTTTCTTGTACCGGTATCGAGTATTGCAACTTGGCACTCGTTGAAACGAAAGAACGGATGCGTAGAATTGCAGAGAACCTCGATCAGAAAATAACTCTAGATGTTCCCGTTCGCATTCATATGGTTGGCTGTCCTAACTCATGCGGACAGCGTCAGATCGCAGATATTGGTCTTCAGGGTGTATTGTTAAAAACGAAAGAGAAGAAGATGGTTCAAGCCTTTGAGATATATGTAGGTGGCACACTTGATGACGGCGGAAAATTTAATGAAAAGCTGAAAGGAAAGTTTCATGCGGATTCGCTAGACGAAGTACTATTACGATTTCTTACCATATTTAAAGAAACGAAACTTCCATCAGAGAGCTTTTTTGACTATATAGACCGTGTCGGGTTGGAACATCTTCAAATAGAGCTGGACCGAATTGCAGAAGAATTAGAAGAAAAAGTCTCATAAAATGGAGGTCTCGCTATGTATTTATACCGGTTCGAAGTGATTTTGAAATCAGAGGTTATTCCTGTTGTGATAGCAGCTTCAACAGATGAACAGGCTTTTCAATTAGTTGACATCGAGCTCGAGAAGTATTTTTTGAAACAGCCTGAAGTTGATGAGATCTCTCTTTATGAAAAGAAACGAATTCGAACGGGGAACGGCTTTGTGCTGTATGAACGTGAAACGATATTAAATCCTTAAAGGAGTGATGATGATGGGAAAAGTGTATCTTGTCGGAGCTGGTCCGGGTGATCCAGGGCTGATAACTGTAAAAGGTCTGCGTTGTATACAAGATGCGGATGTCATTTTATATGATCGATTAGTGAACAAAGAACTGCTCTCTTATGCAAAACCTGACTGTGACTTAATCTATTGCGGTAAACTGCCAAACTATCATTTCATGAAGCAAGAAACGATCAACAGTTTCTTAGTTAAACACGCTCAAAAAGGAAAAGTTGTAACTCGCCTTAAAGGCGGTGATCCCTTCGTGTTTGGAAGAGGAGGAGAAGAAGCAGAAACACTTGCAAGAAGTCGCATTCCTTTTGAGGTGATTCCTGGGATAACATCAGGGATTGCAGCACCAGCTTATGCGGGCATTCCTGTTACACATCGAAACATCGCTTCAAGTTATGCGGTCGTCACAGGTCATCGCAAAAAAGGCAAAGAAGATGAACTGAAATGGGAAAGTCTAGCGAACGGTATTGATACGTTAGCAATCTATATGGGAGTGGGCAACCTAGGTTATATTTGCAAACAGTTAACGAAGAACGGAAAAAGCAAAGACACACCAGTTGCTCTCGTTCAATGGGGTTCTTTAGAGAATCAACGAACCGTTACAGGTACACTTGATACGATTGAGGAAATCGTGCTTACTGAACATATTGAGAATCCGAGTATGATCATTGTTGGTGAAGTCGTTCGTCTTCGCAGTGAACTGAAATGGTTCGAACAGCTGAACGATGAACAGAGTAAGCTTGCTGACGTAAGAGAGGCTTTGTAAATGAAGGCATTGCTCTTTATCTGTCACGGTACAAGACTTGCAAAAGGACGAATAGAAGCAGAAGAATTTGTGAGACTTTGTATGTCACAAGTGGATGTGCCCATTAAAGAGATTTGTTTTCTAGAGCTTGCTGAACCCTCTATCGCTCAAGGATTTGAAAGGTGTATACAAAAAGGAGCAACGAACATCTCTGTGATTCCTGTGTTCTTATTAAGTGCAAACCATATAAAAATAGACATACCAAAAGAACTTCAGCACTTGCATAATAAATTTCCAGGAGTTGATGTAAATTACGGGCGTGCCTTCGGTGTACACGATGCCATTTCGCATTTGTTGTGGGAAAAGATCACCAAAAGTGCAGTTAATTTAAGAAGAAATACACAGATCCTGCTTGTAGGCAGAGGAAGCACCGATCAGGATGTAAAACGGGACCTAGAAGTAATAGCATCTAACCTTCAAAATCATTACGGAATCCCTAGTATTCAAGCTTGTTTTCTAACTGGTTCAAAACCTAGCTTTGAGGAAGCACTCTGGTGCAGCAGCGAATCATATGAGCAAGTTAACGTTGTGCCTTATCTTCTATTTTCAGGACTCTTAATAAACGGAATGAAACATACGATAACTCGCTATCAGCAACAAACCACACAAAACGTAACTCTTTGTGACACTCTTGGCTACCATCCTATTCTTAAAGACGTGCTTCTCACGCGTATCCATGAAACAATTGAAACAAATAAGTATGCATTTTCTTAAAAAGAGAGGAATGCTATGTATCCTATTCACATAAATTTGACTGGCAGAAAGGTTGTAGTAGCAGGCGGTGGTTTGGTAGCCTTTAGAAAAATAAAAGGTTTAATAAATGAAGAAGCAAAAATAACTGTAATCAGTCCAGTCGTTGTTAACGAGATTCAGGAATGGCATGCTGAACAAAAGCTGATTTGGATTGAAAGAAAAGTTGTACGGGAAGATTTGGTCGAAGCATTTCTAATCGTTGCTGCGACCAATTGTACAGAGAGTAACTCTTGGATTGCAGAACAAGCAAGTCCAAAACAGCTTGTGAATGTCGCTGATCAACCGCACCTTGGCAATTTTATTGTTCCTAGTGTTGTAAAAAGAGGTAAGCTCATACTCTCTGTTTCCACCTCTGGAGCTAGTCCAAGTCTATCTAAATCTATAAAAAAAGAGCTTCAGCAAAAATACAGTGAAGACTATGAAAGTTATTTAGATTTTTTATTCGAATGCAGATCCATCATTAAGAAGGAATTTCCGCAAAATTGTCGAAAAGCCTTATTAACAAAGCTAACAGATCAGTCCTTTTTATATGACGAAGAAAAACAGCGCTCGTATAAACAGGAATTATTAAAAAGAATAGAGCGCAATTTAGTAAATGAACCAATAAATGAATAAATCCTTATCAAGAGAGGTAGAGGGAGCGGCCCTATGAAACCTCAGCAACCAGCAGCTACAAGCTGAAAAGGTGCTAATTCCTGCGAGTTCACTTGTTGAACTTGTAAAGATAAGAAGACCCCGACGCTTAAAAAAGTCTTCTTTTATAGAGGGCTTTTTATTTTTATAGAGGAGGCTATCATGAGTTTAATCACAGAAACAAGATACTGGTCGGTGATGGTGCGATGGGAACGCTTCTGTATTCGTATGGATCTGATTTTTGTTATGAAGAGTTAAATCTTTCTCAAGAAGAGCAGATCTATAACATCCATCGCGCTTATTTAGATGCAGGTGCTGATATCATTCAAACCAATACGTATGCAGCGAACTATTCGAAGCTCGAACGCTATGGACTTCAAGATCACGTAAAAGAGATCAACAAAGCGGCTGTTCAAATTGCCAGAAAAGCCGCTCATAACAAATATGTTGTAGGTACGATCGGTGGAATACGCGGTATTAAACCGAATAGCATTTCTCTGGATGAGATCAAGCGCAGTTTTCGTGAGCAGCTGTATTGTTTGCTGATGGAGAATGTTGATGGCATCCAATTAGAAACCTATTATGACCTAGAAGAACTAGAAACCGTTTTAGAGATTGCTAGAAAAGAAACATCACTTCCGATTATTGCTCAAGTGTCATTGCAAGAAGTCGGCTTTATGCAGGACCGGACTCCCATTTCAGAAGCTTTGACCTCTTTAGAGAACATTGGTGCTGATATTGTGGGTTTAAACTGTCGTCTTGGGCCGTATCACATGCTGATGACGCTTGAGGAAGTTCCATTACCAAATCGGGCTTATCTTTCAGCGTTTCCCAATGCATCGCTTCCTTCCTATACAGATGGGCGTTTTAAGTACGAAGGGGACGCTGATTATTTTAAAGAATGTGCCCATTTGTTCAGGCAGCAAGGAGTTCGCCTACTAGGCGGATGTTGTGGTACGACGCCTGCTCATATACACGCCTTCTCTACTGAACTTAAAAACTTAGAGCCTGTAACAGAAAAAGAAGTAAAACAAAGAAAGCGAAAGATCGTCATTCAGTCAGCATCAAAGCCTAAATACATACCATTAAGTGAAGAAGTAACGAAGAAGCAATCGATTATTGTTGAATTAGATCCACCACGTAAATTAGATACATCACGTTTTATGGAAGGAGCAAAAGCGTTAAAAGAAGCGGGGATCGACGCACTTACACTCGCAGATAATTCGCTTGCTTCGCCACGTGTATGTAACTCTGCATTAGGGTCAATCGTGCAGTCCCAACTTAACCTTCGTCCGCTCGTTCATATTACGTGCCGCGACAGAAATTTAATCGGCCTTCAATCTCACCTGATGGGGCTTCACACGCATGGCATCCATGAAATACTTGCAGTTACAGGAGATCCCGCAAGTGTTGGAGATTTCCCAGGTGCATCGTCTGTATATGATGTCACGTCATTTGAACTGATCAAGCTCATCAAGCAGTTTAATGAAGGGTTATCACTATCAGGGAAAGAGCTTGGAGAAAAAACATCCTTTACGGTCGGGGCGGCTTTTAACCCTAATATCCGATCTATTGATAAAGCCGTTGAGCGGTTAGAGAAGAAAATCGCATACGGCGCAGATTACTTTATCAGTCAGCCTGTATTTTCAGAGCAAAGACTAATTGAAACGTATGAGGCTACAAAGCACATTGATAAACCGATCTATATTGGAATCATGCCGTTAACCTCTTCCCGAAACGCAGAGTTTCTTCATCATGAAGTTCCAGGTATCAAACTGTCTGATTCTGTGCGTGATCGCATGGGCAAGTATAAAGATAATCCAACACAGGCATGTAAAGAAGGCTTATTGATCGCCAAGTCGTTATTAGACACAGCCATGGAACTCTTTAACGGGATCTACCTGATCACGCCATTTATGCGTTACGAACTAACTGTTGAGTTAGCACAATATGCACGAGCTAACTCTCCATCACTTTTAGCCAGGAGGTCACAGAATGCCTAAGTCATCAATAGAAAAACAGTTGGAATCAAAGATATTAATCATGGATGGTGCGATGGGAACGATGCTTCAAGAAGCGGAACTCACACCAGAAGATTTTGGCGGTGAGGAGTTTGACGGTTGTAATGAGTATTTAAACATAACGGCACCACATGTTATCGAAAACATTCATTATAAATATCTTGCGGCAGGCGCTGATATCATTGAAACGAATACATTCGGAGGTACGAATCTCGTACTGGATGAATACGAACTCGGTGATAGAGCTTATGAGATCAATAAGCTTGGAGCAGAAATTGCAAGGAAAGCCGCTGATGCTGTTTCAACAGAACAGTGGCCTCGTTTTGTTGCCGGCTCACTCGGGCCGACTACAAAAACCCTCAGTGTTACGGGCGGAACTACGTTTGATGCGTTAAGAGATGCTTATGCTGAACAAGCACGAGGATTGATTGACGGAGGTGCGGATCTTCTCCTCTTAGAGACAAGCCAAGATATGCTGAATGTAAAAGCTGGCTTTTTAGGGATTGAGCAAGCTGTTGAACAAACGGGAAAAAGAATACCACTTATGGTTTCTGGAACGATTGAACCGATGGGAACCACACTTGCGGGTCAGTCGATTGAGGCTTTTTATATTTCGTTGAAGCATATGAACCCGATCGCAGTAGGATTAAACTGTGCGACAGGTCCTGAATTCATGCAAGATCACATACGTTCCCTGTCGAATCTGTCTACTACAGCAGTGAGCTGTTATCCGAACGCAGGGCTTCCTGATGAAGAAGGAAATTATCATGAAACGCCAGAATCATTAGCCGCTAAGCTATCCGGATTTGCTCAAAAAGGGTGGTTGAATATCGTTGGTGGCTGTTGTGGTACGACACCTGCACATATCGAAGCACTCTCAAAAGTTATGAAGAACTATCCACCACGTCACCTGCAAGTATACGAAACTCATATGGTCTCTGGAATAGAACCCTTTATCTATGATGATCCAACGTTAAGACCGATCATGGTAGGAGAAAGAACAAATGTAATCGGATCACGAAAATTTAAACGGTTAATTGCTGAGGGGAAATTTGAAGAAGCGGCTGAGATTGCAAGGGCTCAAGTAAAAGGTGGTGCACATGTACTCGACGTTTGTTTAGCTGATCCTGACCGGGGTGAATTAAGCGATATGGAAGAGTTCATGAAAGAAGCGGTTAAGAAAGTGAAAATTCCATTTGTCATCGATTCTACAGATGAGGATGTTATTGAGCTAGCGTTAAAGTACTCACAAGGTAAAGCCATCATCAATTCCATTAACTTAGAAGATGGTGAAGAACGGTTTGAAAAAGTGATCCCGCTTCTTCATAAATACGGAGCAGCGGTAGTGGTTGGAACGATCGATGAGATTGGAATGGGCGTTTCGGCTGAGCGGAAATTGGAAATCGCAAGAAGATCGTATGACCTATTAGTAGAAAAATATAAAGTCTCACCGTCAGACATCATTTTCGATCCGCTCGTTTTTCCAGTGGGTACAGGTGATGAACAGTACATTGGCTCAGCGAATGCAACGGTTGAAGGCATTCGCCTGATAAAGGAACACTTTCCGCAATGCTTAACCATTTTAGGAGTCAGTAACGTATCATTCGGATTGCCACCCGTCGGACGCGAAATATTAAATGCAGTGTATCTCTACCATTGCACACAAGCGGGACTTGATTACGCGATCGTAAATACTGAAAAGCTAGAACGTTTTGCTTCTATTTCACCGGAAGAAATTGAGATGGCAGAAAATCTATTATTTCGAACAACAGAGGAAGCATTATCTACTTTTACAGATTTTTATAGAGGCAAGAAGAAAGAAACAAGGTCAAAGCTGCCTGATATGAGTTTAGAAGAGCGGCTTCACTATTATATCTTAGAGGGTACGAAAGAAGGACTAATTCCTGACTTAGAGATTGCATTACAAAAGTATGCTACTCCATTAAGCATCATTAATGGTCCTTTAATGGATGGCATGAAAGAAGTGGGCAGACTTTTCAATGAGAACCAGCTAATCGTTGCAGAAGTCCTGCAAAGTGCGGAAGTTATGAAAGCATCTGTTGCTTATCTAGAACCTTACATGGAAACGAATGATGAATCTGCTTCAAAAGGAAAAGTGTTACTTGCTACAGTTAAGGGTGATGTTCATGACATCGGTAAAAACCTGGTAGATATCATTCTAAGCAATAATGGATTTAAAGTAGTAGACCTAGGGATTAAGGTAACGTCTCAAACGTTAATTGAAGCGATCAAAAAAGAACAACCAAATATTATCGGACTTTCTGGATTGCTCGTAAAATCTGCTCAACAGATGGTGTTAACGGCAAACGATATGAAAGAAGCGAACATTTCAACACCCATTTTGGTAGGTGGTGCTGCATTATCAAGAAAGTTTACAGACACGAAGATATCGAAGGAATACGAAGGAATGGTTCTTTATGCAAAAGATGCGATGGAAGGTCTCTCAATTGCAAATCAGATTCAAACCCCAAAAGAGTTTGATCGACTATCGGTAGAATTTGAACAGAGAAAAAAGACAATAGCACTGCACTCAGAAGTAAATGAAGGTTCCGGAGGGGTTACAACTGCCGTTAGAGTCCGGTCAAAGGTTTCACAAACTGCTCCCATTTTTGTTCCGAACGATACAAAAAGACACATTTTAAAAAACTACTCACTCTCACATATTCAGCCTTACATCAATCTACAGATGCTGCTGGGACATCATCTTGGCATAAAAGGCAAAATCACTAGATTGCTTCAAGAAAAGGACGAGCGAACACTTGAAATTAAATCATTGATCGATCATCTGTTAAAAGAGGCGAAAGAAAAGAATTTAATTAAACCTTCCGCTCTATATCAATTCTTTCCTGCACAAAGTGATGGAGAACGAATTCTGATCTATGATCCGATTGATCAAAGAACGGTTATTGAAAAGTTTGAATTCCCAAGACAAAACAAAGAGCCATATCTTTGTATTGCAGATTATTTACGCTCAAAAGAAAGCGGGAAGATGGACTATGTTGGATTCTTTTCTGTTACAGCAGGTACAGGTATTCGTGAACAAGCTGAAGAATATAAGAAAGAAGGACGATTTCTTGAAAGTCATGCACTTCAAGCTTTAGCTTTAGAAACGGCAGAAGGTTTCGCTGAACTTCTTCACCAGCAGATGCGAGATCGATGGGGCTTTCCAGACTCGGTAGATTTTACAATGAGAGAACGATTTTCCGCTCGTTATCAGGGTCAAAGGTTTTCATTCGGCTATCCCGCTTGTCCAGAATTAGAAGATCAGCAAAAGCTATTTAAATTGTTAAAGCCAGAAGATATTGGTATTCAACTGACCGAAGGCTGCATGATGGAGCCAGAAGCCTCCGTATCTGCTATTGTTTTTGCACATCCAGAAGCACGATATTTTAATGTGTTAAGTTAGAAAAAAAGCACCTGATTAAAGTTTCAGGTGCTTTACATTGTTAATAAGTTTTTTTAGTAATTAAGTTTGTTTTAAGTCTACTTTGTGAGCAGATGAAGGAAAAGTAAACCACTCGGCTACTGCATCTGCTTGAAAATCCTCTTTAAGCGAATAAGCGAGCTGTAAACCAGAGGTACCGCTTCCGACAATACAAATCTGCTCCTTCAGGTCATCCCTCCTTTAATTTATTGTTTATAGGCAACTCATTGAACTCGTAACGCTCTCAGTCTATTTTTGTTTCCGTGTTCTGTAAATGCGATTTTTTGATTAATTTTTAAATAAGAATAATAAGTAGATTTAGATATCTTAAGAAAGCGGGGAAGCGGTATGTTAAAACAAATTGAACATTCATTATCTGAATTGTTTTCATCTGGGAAAGCGATGTATGGCTGTTCATTGTATGATTTTCGTACGAAAGAGAGCTTTACTCACTATGAAAATGAAACCTTCTATGCTGCTAGTATTATAAAGGTTCCTATAATGGCGGCTGTCTTTGCACATGCATTTGAAGGGAAATGTCGTTTGCAAGATAAAGTTCAAATTCAAGAAGAAGACTTTGTACCTGGGGATGGTATTTTGAAGCATTTGTCTGCGGGTATGGAATGGACGATTTATGATCTCCTTGTGCTAATGATTATTGAAAGTGATAATACTGCAACAAATATCTTGATTGATCTTATAGGTCTAGAGAACATTTCAGCACACATGTCAGGATGGGGATTAA